>CAVJIP010000081.1:0-8690 GCA_963649625.1 Bacteroidaceae bacterium | reverse complement strand
TCATAATGGTGTCCCGCTTATCGTCACAGAGCAGCAGCACATGGGGAAGCTCCAGCCTGGCCCCCTCCAGGAGCTTTACCCGAGGGGGGATGCGCTCCCGCACCGTCCCCTCGGTGGCCCGAATCATGGCTCCGGAGCCGGGGGTAAAGTCGTAGTCCTCCAAGTCGATCTGGCCCACCAGGCCCCGGCGCACCGTGCCGCTGGGCATTTGCCGCTCCAGATAGATAAAGCTCCGGCGGAGGGTTCGGAACAGTCCACTGCTCCAGTATTCCTCCATGGTTTTGTGGATAGAGGCGATCCGGTTCTCTGTGTTTCCCCGCTTTAGATAGGCCTCCGGCACGATCATGTGAAGGGTAGAGGGGGCATCCCCCACCAGCTCCGTCACCCGATCCCAATATTCCGGCTGGGAGGAAAACTGGTCGCAGGCCACGCAGGCCCACTTTTTCATGGATATTTTTTTCTCCGGCAGCAGAATGTCCGCTCCGTGAAAGCAGTTGCGCATACTTCTCCGTCCTTTCCAGGGCACATAAACAGGGCTATGGGGCCGGGAAGTCCGGGACGGTACACGCCCTTCCTTCACAGCCCCTATGTAGGGTCTTGCCCTTAATCTATCATTCTTTTTTCAGACTGTCAAGAAAAAGTCCGATGCGCCGGAGGGCCTCCTCCAGGTTCTGCATACTGGCCGCATAGCACATTCTAACAAAGCCCTCGCCGCTTTCTCCAAAGGCGTTGCCCGCAATACAGGCCACCTTCTGCTGGAGCAGGAGCTGCTCACAGAACTCCTCGGAGCTCAGGCCCGTGGAGCGGATACAGGGGAACACATAGAAGGCTCCCTTTGGCTCAAAGCAGCTTAGCCCCAGCTGCCGCAGACCGTTTACCAGATACCGGCGGCGGCCATCGTACTCCTCCTTCATGGCCTCAATGTCCCCATCTCCGTTCCGCAGAGCCTCGATGGCGGCATACTGGCTGGTGGTGGGGGCGGACATAATGGCGTACTGGTGTATCTTGGTCATCTGGGCAACCAGCTCCTGGGGGCCGCACACATAGCCCAGCCGCCAGCCGGTCATGGAATAGCACTTGGACATTCCGTTGACCACCAGGGTCTGGGGGTACATCTCCGGGATATTTGCCATGGAGACGTGGTGCTGGCCGTAGGTAAGCTCTGCGTAGATCTCATCGGAGATTACCACAATGTTGTGGGCTCTCAGGATGGGCACCAGCTTTTCCAGATCCTCCCGCTCCATAATCCCTCCGGTGGGATTGGAGGGATAGGGCAGCACCAGTGCCTTGGTTTTGGGGGTGATGGCCGCCTCCAGCTGCTCCGGGCTGAGCCGGAACTCATTGTCCGCCACCAGCCGGATAGGCACCGGCACCCCGGAGGCCAGGGCCGCAATGGGGCCATAGCACACAAAGCTGGGCTCCGGGATCAGGATTTCGTCCCCGGGATTGGTGATGCAGCGGATGGCCAGGTCAATGGCCTCACTGCCGCCCACCGTTACCAGCACCTGGCTGTCATAGTCGTAGTGCAGGTCAAAACGGCGAGCCAGATAATTGCAGATTTCCCTCCGCACATCGGTCATGCCGGCGTTGGAGGTGTATTTGGTGAAGCCCTTTTCCAGGGAATAGATGCCTGCGTCCCGGATATGCCAGGGGGTCTGGAAGTCCGGCTCGCCAACTCCCAGGGAGATAGCGTCCCGCATATTCTCCAGAATGTCAAAGAATTTTCTGATTCCGGATGGCTGGATATTTTGTACCCGCTGGGAGATGATCGTATTATAGTCCATCATACGAAAATCAGCCTTTCCTTCTGCTCCTCCTTGGGGGTAAAGATCACATTCTGCTGCTTATACTTCTTGAGAATAAAGTGGGTGGCGGTGGATGTGACCCCCTCGATGGTGGAGAGCTTCTGGGAGACAAACAGGGCCACCTCCCGAAGGGTCCGCCCGGTCAGAATCACCGTCAGGTCGTAGCCCCCGGACATGAGATAGCAGCTTTCCACCTCCTCATACTGATAAATCCGCTCGGCCACCCGGTCAAATCCCTGATCCCGCTGGGGCGTGACCTTTACCTCAATCAGTGCCTCCACGGATTCTACCGCAGTCTTTTCCCAGTTCACCATGGCCTTATAGCCCAGAACCACACCCTCGTCCTCCAGGCTCTTAATCCGCATGGCCACATCCTCGGTGGTGGTGTCACACATGGCCGCAAGCTGGGCGTGGGACAGGGTGCAGTCCTTTTCCAGCAGCTTGAGCAGCTTATTAGAGCGTTGATCCATATTCTTACCTCCTGTGAGTTGTTTAGGCCATTATACCTAAGATTTTCCCGGAAGGGAAGTGATTTTTCAGATTCATTTTCGGCGGGTTTTGCACGAAATTTTTCCAAGGCAGGGCTTGTGCAGCTTTGCGCAGAGGAGGTCAGGGCAGAAAGGGGAATTTTTATGAAACCTTCCAATTCCCCAGGCGGCGATTTTCTGATATAATTGAGGCAAAGTGAAAAGCGGACAATAAATGTCATCAAGCTACTGTCAGACGGCTTGAACTGGTATGTTTATTGTCCGCTTTATTCTGATTTTTGGAGGAAATACCATGCCGAAAACAAAAGTCCAAGCCATATTTTTCACCCTGATCACCGCCTGGATGATGGTCTACTGTATGACCCTTTACAATCTGGTGCTGGCCGCCGGGGAATTTACCAACCATAGCTTTCTTCTGGCCCTGAAAAGTATGTGGCCGGAGTATGTCGTTATTTTTCTCTGCACCGCCCTGATCTCCACGCCTCTGGCCAGAAGGCTGGCCTTCCGGGTGGTAATGCCCCAGGATCGTCCCATTGCGATTATCCTGACCGTCCAGGTGTGTATGGTGGTGCTCCAGGTGGCCCTGGCCAGCATTCTTGGGGTGTGGAAGGGCTATGGGTTTACCGCCCAGCTTCTCCCCAACTACCTGACCGTGTACGCCCGGAACCTGCTGATGGCCATGCCTCTACAGGTTTTATTTGTGGGGCCCTTAGCCAGAGGCCTTCTGCGTCTGGTGTTTTCGGAGCAGGCGCAAAACGGATAGAATATAAAATATTTTCAAAGACACTTGTATTTTGGAGTAATTGGACTATAATGGTTCTAAACCCAAGAGGGACAAAGGAGGGATTTTCTTGAATCAGTCAGACCTGATCCAGAGAATCATCGGGGCGGAGCATCAGGCCCAGGCCATGACCCAGGATGCCAAGTCTCAGCAGGAAAATCTGGAGGCCTCCATTGCCGCAGAGCTTCAATCCCTGGAGCGGGAGTATGCGGACAAAGCCCAGGCGTACCTTCAGAGGCTGGAGCAGACGGAGCAGGCCCGCATTGACCGGCGGCTCCGGGAGCTGGACAGCCGGCTGGAGAAAAAGCTCAGCCAGGTGGAAAGTATCTACCAATCCAAGAAGGAGGACTGGGTGGAGGCGATTTTCCGGCGGATCGTGGGAAAGGCGGGCAGCTGATATGCCCCGCACCTACTATGCCGTGGCCGCCAAGGTTCACGCCCTCTATGGCCGGAGAATGACCGGGGAGGACTATCGGCAGTTGATGGCCCAGGGCTCCCTTTCCCAGGCGGCGGCCTTTCTCCAGGCCCATCCAGGATACCGGGAATGCCTTTCCGGCCTGTCCGCCGGGACTGTCCACCGGGAGGCCCTGGAAAACGCCCTGCGTCAGGGCTATGTGGAGGAATACCGGCGGATATTTAGCTTTATGCAGCTCCGGGACAAGGAGCTTCTTCGGTTTCCCATGTACCGGGCAGAGCAGACTGCCATTCTCACGGCCATGCGGCGGCTGTATTCCGTCCGTATGCTGGAGCCCTTCCCCACCTGGGACCGGGTACTTCGGAAACAAAGCGGCCTGGAGCTTTCCATGCTTCAAAACGCCGCCTCCTTTGAGGACATTGCCCGGGCCGGGGAAAAGACCATCTACGGCTCCACCCTGGCCCGCATTCTCACCGGCAGTCAGCCCCCTACCCCGGCCTTTGTAGACAACATGATGCAGGTGGTCTATTATGCCAAGCTCTATAAGCTCGCCGGGAAGAACTACGCCGGAGAGACGAAAAGGATTCTGCGGGAGGCCCTGGAGGACGAGACGGATCTATTAAATCTGGTGCAGTTCCTCCGGCTCAAGCGGTTCTTTTCCCAGGAGGATGTCCGCCGGTATAGCTTTCCCCTCCCCTGCTCCCCCAAGGTCAGGCCGGAATATATCCAGACCCTTTTGGGGACGGAAACCTATGAGGAGGCCCTGGAGCTGGTGAAAACCGGGCCTTATCATAAGCTCCTTGGCTCCATGGAACCCTCGGGGCTGGAGGCCTATGTGTACACCCTGCAATATAACTTCTCCCGGCGGCAGCTTCGCCGGGCTGACCCTACGGTATACACGCCCATTGCCTACCTGACCCTAAAGGAGATCGAGCTTCGGAATATTATCAGCATCATTGAGTGCATCCGCTACGGGGAAAGCCCCGGAGCCTATGTGACCCTCATCGGTGTATAAGAGGTGATACCATGTCAGTCGTTCCCATGAAAATGCTTACCGTGGCCGGGCCTGCGGATTCCATTGACCAGGTGATTTGCACCTGTCTGGTCAACGAGCAGTTTCACCCGGTGGAGGCCTCCCGGGTCACGAATCATGACCGTTTGGCCCCCTTTGCGTGGACAAACCCCTGGCAGGAGCCCTTGGCGGCGGCGGAAAAGCTGCTGTCGGCCCTGGGCCTTTCCCCGGAGCTGCGGGACTTTCGGGAGGAAAACCCCTCCATGACCCAGGTACAGGAGCTGTTCCGGGAGACGGAGCAGACCCTGTCCTCCCTCCAGTCCCGGCAGACGGCTCTGGAGTCTCAAATTGCCTGCAACACCCGGGACGTAGGGGATTTGGATAAGTTCCGCCAGCTCCCCGGCAATCTGGAGGACATCTATCATTTAAGCTATGTGTCCCTGCGCTTTGGGCGAATGCCCCGGGAATCCTATGATTCCCTTTCCATCAAGGTGCAGCGGATGGACGAGTTGCTCCTTTGTCCCACCCAGCTTGGAAAGGACTATGTCTATCTGGCCTATGCCAGCCCCAAGCGCTTTGCCTCCAAATCCGACAATCTTATGGCCTCTCTGGGCTTTGAGCGGATTGAGCTTACCCCCCGGGCCCTGGGCACCCCGGAGCAAACCGCCCAAATGCTGGAGGCGGACAACCAGGGCTGCCGCCGGGATCTGGAAAAGCTCAAGGAGGAACGGGCCCGGTGGATCGCCCAGCGGGAGCAGAGCCTGCTGGTGGCCTACAGCTATGTGCGGTTTATGTACCAGGCGGGGCAGATTCAGAAAATGGCGGTACGCACGGAGGACGGCAGCTTTCTTCTCTGCGGCTGGGTGCCGGAGCAGGCCCTGCCACGAATCAAGGAGCGGTTTACCGGCTTTCCGGAGGTGCTTTTGGCCGAGGACAAGCCCCGGGCGGTAAAGGGGGCCGCTCCCCCGGTGCTGCTGAAAAACAACCTGTGGGGCCGGCTGTTTCAGCCTTTTACGGAGATGTACGGCCTGCCGGCCTATAACGAGTTTGACCCCACCTTCCTGATGGCCGTGACCTATTCCATTCTGTTCGGCATTATGTACGGAGACGTGGGACAGGGCCTGGTACTCATTGCTCTGGGGGTTTTCCTCCTCCGGCGAAAGGGAATGTGGCTGGGCGGAATCTTGGCCAGCGTGGGGGTGTTTTCCACCCTGTTCGGCTTTGTATTCGGCAGCTTCTTCGGCTGTGAGACGCTGATTCCAGGGTTCCATGTGCTGGAATCCGGGGACAACGCCACCCGGATTCTGCTGGTCTCCGCCGCCCTGGGGGTGGTGCTGATCGTCGCCACCATGGGCATTAACATTGTCAACGGCTTTCGCCAGCGGGACATAAAAAAGATATTCTTTACCAACAACTCCCTGGCGGGACTGGTGTTCTATCTGGCGGTGGTGATCGGCGCAGTTGTGACCCTGACCACCGGAGCCAGGGTGTTCTCCGGGGTGTATGTGGTATTCCTGATTCTGGTGCCCATTCTGATTATGTTTCTCCAGGAGCCTCTGGGCAAGCTGGCAGCCCACCAAAAGGACTGGAAGCCGGAATCCATCGGCGGCTTTGTGGCGGAGAACTTTTTTGAAATGTTTGAGGTGCTGCTGTCCTTTGTCACCAATACCGTTTCCTTCCTGCGGGTGGGAGCCTACGCCATCTGCCATGCGGGCATGATGCTGGTGGTGTATACCCTGGCAGGGGAGCCTGCCTCCCCGGTGGTGCTGGTGATTGGGAACATTCTGGTCATGGGCATTGAGGGCCTGATGGTGTGCATTCAGGTGCTGCGTCTGGAATTTTATGAGATGTTTGGCCGGTTTTATCAGTCCGGGGGCAAGCCCTTTACCCCCAGCATGGTGGAGACCGGGAAAAGAATCAATCTGTAATGGAGGAGAACATCATGACACTGTTTATCATGCTTCTTATGGCGGCGGCCATTGTGCTGCCTCTTATGGTCATCGCCCGCCGTCACAGCCATGGAAAGGCCGTCCGCAGGCCCCTGGTGGCCCACTGCTTCGGCTTCTTCGGCCTGGTGACCCTGGTGACGGTATGGAGCTTTGCCCTGTCTGGCTCCGCCCTGGCGGCGGATGCCGCTGCCGAGGCCTCCACCGGGGTGGGAGACGGACTAAAATACATTGGCGCAGCCCTGGCGGTGGGCCTGTCCGGCGTGGGCGGCGGTATCGCCGTGTCCTCCGCCGCCGCTGCCGCCCTGGGGGCCATGAGCGAAAACGACAGCATCTTCGGCAAGGCTCTGATCTTCGTGGGTCTGGCGGAGGGCGTGGCCCTGTACGGCCTGCTGGTGGCCCTGCTGATGCTGTTTATGTAATGCGGTACTTTGTAATCTCCGACAACTCCGACACCCTCACGGGCCTGCGGCTGGCCGGTATTGAGGGCACCCGGGCCAAGACCCGGGAGGAGACTTTGGCGGCATTGGAGGCCGCCAGGCAGGATCCCTCCATTGGGATTCTGCTCATCAACGAGACGCTGGCCGCCCTTTGCCCGGAGCAGGTGAACGCCATGAAAATGACCTCGGTGCGTCCCCTGCTGGTGGAGATTCCCGACCGGCACCACACCGGCAGAGCCCCCGATTCCATCACACGATACATCCGTGAGGCCATCGGTATCAAGGTATAAGGAGAGTGACGCTGTATGCCGGATTCTATTGAGAAGCTGGAACGATTCAAAAAGCTCCTGCTGGAGGATGCCGCCGCAGAGCGGGACGAAATGCTCCGGCAGGTGGAGGCAGAGCGTACCCGGCGGATTTCCGCTGCGGAGGCGGAGCTAAAGCGCAAGACCCAGGGAGAAATTCAGCTTCGGGCCAACACCATCACCGCCGAAAGCGGCAGGGCCCTGTCCCGGCGGCTTCTGGCGGACAAGCGGCTCATTGCCACCCGCCGGGAGGAGATCGCCCATGAGGTTTTTGGGGCGGTACGGGAAAAAATACTGGCCTTTACCCAGACCCAGGAATATCTTCCCCACCTGAAAAAGCTCTATACGGAGGCCTTTCAGGCCCTGGGCAGCCCCTATGACGGGGTGCTTCTGCTGCGCCGGGAGGACATGGGCTACGCCCGAGAGCTGACCCAGACCCTGCCGGGACGGCACGTCCAGGTGCAGGAGGGCAGCTTCGTGCTGGGCGGGCTGATCGTGGACTGCCATTCCAAGCTGCTCCGGGCGGATCAGAGCTATGACACCGCCCTGGACGAGCTGGACGGCCATTTTGCGGAGCTGTTCGGCCTGAGCCTGGCGGATGATTAAGGAGGGTGTTCCATGGCTGAAACGAACTACTATATTGAGGGCATCAACGGCCCCGTGGTCACGGTAAAGGGCGGACGGGGCCTTGCCATGATGGACATGGTGGACGTGGGTCCGGAGAGGCTCATCGGGGAGGTGGTCTCCGTGGAGGGAGACACCGCCACCGTCCAGGTCTATGAGGACACCACCGGGCTTATCCCCGGAATGCCGGTGCTGCCGGAGGGGGCCCCCATGTCCATTGAGCTGGGGCCGGGCCTGCTGAACAATATCTATGACGGCATCTGCCGCCCCCTTCGGGGCATTGAGCAGGCCACTGGGGCCTTTATTGGCCGGGGCATCCATATTCCCGCCCTGGATCGGGAGAAAACATGGGATGTCACCATTTTGGTAAAACCGGGAGAGACTCTGGAGCCGGGGCAGGTCTATGCGGAGTGCCAGGAAACCCCGGTGATCTGCCACAGGAGTATGCTCCGCCCCGACCAGCAGGGCCGGGTGGTCTCCGTGGCGGCGGAGGGCAGCCATACCCTGGAGGACACCCTTGTCACCCTGGAAACCCCGGAGGGGAAGCTGCTGGAGCTGGGGCTGAGCCAACGCTGGCCCATCCGTACCCCCAGGCCGGTGAAGTCCCGGCGGGCCATTACCCGGCCTCTGGTCACAGGCCAACGCATCATTGACACCCTGTTTCCCCTAGGAAAGGGAGGCTGCGCCGCCATCCCCGGCCCCTTCGGAGCGGGAAAGACCGTCACCCAGCACCAGCTGGCAAAATGGTCGGATGCCGACCTGATCGTCTATCTGGGCTGCGGAGAGCGGGGCAACGAAATGACTCAGGTGCTGGACGAATTTTCGGAGCTGATCGACCCCCACACCAACCAGCCTCTGATGTATCGGACAGTGC
>CAVJIP010000080.1:0-4103 GCA_963649625.1 Bacteroidaceae bacterium | reverse complement strand
GCCGCAGAGAACGTGGTGCTGGGCCTTCATGAGCCGGGACGGTTTGACAAGCGGGCCGTGGGAGAAAAGGTACGGAAAATCAGCGAAAAATACGGCTTCTCCATTGACCCGGAGAAGAAGGTCTACGACATGAGCGTGTCGGAGAAGCAGACGGTGGAGATCATCAAGGTGCTCTACCGGGGGGCGGACATTCTGATTCTGGACGAGCCCACCGCCGTGCTCACGCCGCAGGAGACGGAAAAGCTCTTTGCGGTGCTTCGGGCCATGCGGGACGACGGCAAGGCCATTATCATCATCACCTACAAGCTCCAGGAGGTGCTGGAGCTGTCTGACCGGGTGGCGGTGCTGCGGAAGGGCCGGTTTATCGGCATGGTGGAGACCAAGGATGCCACCGCCCAGGCCCTGACGGACATGATGGTAGGTCAGGCCACCAGCCTGAACATTGACCGGCCCGAGCCGGTCAACCCGGTAAAGCTCCTGACCGTGACCGGCGTGACCGTCACCGATGCCAACGGAGTCAAAAAGGTGGACGATGTGAGCTTCGATGCCTACGGCGGCGAGATTCTGGGCATTGCCGGAATCTCCGGTTGCGGCCAGAAGGAGCTTTTGGAGGCGGTGGCGGGCCTCCAGCGGGTGGATTCCGGCTCCATTGTCTATCACGCCCCCGAGGGCGACCAGGAACTGGTGGGGAAATCCACCATGGCCATTCGTGACCTGGGCATCCGCCTGAGCTTTGTGCCCGAGGACCGGCTGGGCATGGGCCTGGTGGGGAATATGGACATGGCGGGGAACATGATGCTCCGCTCCTATGGCCGGGGAAGATTCGGCCTGGCCGACCGGAAGGGCCCGGAGGAGCTGGCGGAGAAGGTCAAGGAGGATCTGGAGGTTGTGACCCCCAGCATCCAGACCCCGGTGCGCCGGATGTCCGGGGGCAACGTCCAGAAGGTTTTGGTGGGCCGGGAGCTGGCCTCCAATCCCAAGCTGTTGATGACCGCCTATGCGGTGCGGGGCCTGGACATTCACACCTCCTACACCATTTACCGCCTGCTCAATCAGCAGAAGGAAAAGGGCGTGGCGGTGATCTATGTGGGAGAGGACCTGGACGTGCTGCTGGAGCTGTGCGATAGGATTCTGGTGCTCTGCGGCGGCAGGGTCAGCGGGCTTCTGGACGGACGGACGGCCACCAAGGAGCAGGTGGGCCTGATGATGACCAAGATAGGGGGTGTCTCATGAACAAGAAAGAACCGCTGATTCGTCTGGCCAAGCGGGACGATGTGGGGCCTGTGGCGGCCTGGGCCATTCGGATCGCCTCCATTCTGGCGGCCCTGATTCTGTTTGCGGGGCTGATTGTGTCCGTGGGCTACAGCCCCGTCTCCGTATACGCCGCCATGGTGGGCGGTGCGCTGGGCAGCAGCCTGAACATTCAGCAGACCATTAAGATTATGATTCCCCTGCTGGGGGCGGCCCTGGCCATTGCCCCGGCCTTTAAGATGAGGTTCTGGAACATCGGCGTAGAGGGACAGATCACCGTAGGGGGCATCTTCGCCACCTACTTCGCCCTGACCTTTCAGAATACCTGGCCCTCCGGGGTGCTGCTGCCGGTGATGTGTGTGGCGGCGGCCATCGGCGGCGGCCTGTGGGGGAGGCTGCCGGCGGTGTTCCGGGCCAAATGGGGCACCAATGAGACGCTTTTTACCCTGATGCTCAACTACATTGCCATCGGCCTGGTGAAATAGCTCCAGGGCGGCCCCTGGGAGAAGGTGCCCAAGGGCACCCAGATGATCGAGCGGTTTTCCCAGACTGCCCGGATGCCCAATATTTTCGGGGTCACGGCAGGGGGCCTGCTGGTGCTGGCTCTGGTGATTTTCATGTTCTGCTATCTCCGCTATACCAAGCACGGCTACCAAATCGCCGTGGTGGGAGAAAGCGAGGCCACGGCCCACTATGCGGGCATTCGGGTGGGCCAGGTGATTGTCCGCACCATGTTCGTCTCCGGGGCCATTGCAGGGATCGTGGGCTTTATTGTGGTGTCCGGCATCAACTACACCCTGTCGGATTCCGTGGCCGGGGGCGTAGGCTTTACGGGCATCACCGTGGCCTGGCTGGCCCAGCTCAATCCCATCGGCATGGTGTTTATTTCCCTGCTTTTGGCGGTGCTCACCAAGGGGGCCTCCACCATCAACACCCTGACCCACAACGCCCTGCCCGAGTCCATGAGCGATATGCTCACCGGCCTGATTCTGTTCTGTATGCTGGCCAGTGAGTTCTTTATCCGTTACCGTATGATTTTCCGGAAAAAGCAGAAGGAGGCGGCGAAATGATATTCTTTGTGAACTTCTTTGTGGCCGCCGTGCTGATGGGCACCACGCTGATGTACGGTACCCTGGGAGAGATCCTCACGGAAAAGGCCGGGAATATGAATCTGGGGGTAGAGGGCCTCATCTACATGGGCGGCTCCTCCGGGCTGATTGCGGCCTTCCTCTATGAGCGGGCGGCGGGAGCCGGGGCGGTTCCCATGGTGGCGGTGGTGCTGGCCTTTCTGGCGGCCTTTCTGGCGGCAGGACTGGGGAGCCTGCTCTACGCCTTTTTGACCATCACCCTCCGCACCAACCAAAATGTCACCGGCCTGGCCCTGACCATTTTCGGGGTGGGATATGGAGAGTTCTTCGGGGAGTATTTCCGGGGAATCGGCGGGGGACGGCTGCAAATCTCCGAGGCCGCCGGGGCCATTTTCTCCCGGCCCCTTCTGCCGGGGTTCCTGCGGAGCATTCCCGTGATTGGAAAGCTGCTGTTTTCCTATAATTTTATGATTTATCTGGTGCTGGCCATTGCCATCGTCATGGCCTGGTACTTTGCCCGAACCCGCAGCGGCCTGTGTCTGCGGGCGGTGGGAGAGGCCCCGGCCACGGCAGATGCGGCGGGAATTAACGTGACCCGGTATAAATATCTTGCCACCTGCCTGGGCGGGGGCATCTGCGGCCTGGGGGGCCTGTATTTCACCATGGTTTCCGGGGGCGGCAACTGGTCTGCGGGAGCCATGGATGGTAAGGGCTGGCTGGCGGTGGCCCTGGTGATTTTCGCCCTGTGGCGGCCTCTCCGGGCGGTGTGGGGCTCGGTGGTGTTCGGCGCCCTGATGATTATGTATATGCGTGTGACCCAGCTACCCATCCCCACGGAGATCTATAAAATCCTCCCCTATGTGGTGACGGTGGTGGTGCTCATCAGCATTTCCATCCGGCAGAAGCGGGAGAATCAGCCCCCGGCCAGCCTGGGCAGCGCCTATTTCCGGGAGGAAAGATGAGACGACGGGAGATGCTCCAGGGTGTCTTCTTGAGGGCGGCAAAAAGGCTTTTTGCCGCCCTCTCAAAGGAGACCCACTCCGTTGGGCGCTCCTTTGAAAGGACTGCGGCTCGCCGCAGCGCACTCGCTGCCCGCCTTGGGCGAACAGCTTGCACGTTTGCGAGCCGAGGCGTATTTTTCCCGCCGCACAGGTCGCCGGAAAAAATGATTTGACCCGTATTTGCGCCTGCGGGCGCAAACTCTGCGAGGCTTTTTTTGATGGTCTGGAGACAAAGGAAGATGCCCCCGGGTGTCTCCCTTTCTCCTTTACAGGCTTTTTACCAAAAGCGGATGGTAAATTTTATGGCAATACCGCATAATTCGGCAAAGCCCGCAGATACAATTGTGCGGTATTGCCTTATATATCCGGGGTGGGATAATATCCAATCAAGTGAAGTGGAGGGCGATACAATGACGGTATGCCGTGAAATATGGAAAAATCCCTGCGTGGTGGCCCCGGTGGTGGCCTGGCTGCTGGCCCAGCTGCTCAAGTTCCTGCTGACCCTGCTGCACACCGGGGCGGCCCTGCCGGAGCGGCTGGTGGGCAGCGGAGGGATGCCCTCGGCCCATGGGGCCACGGTGTGCGCCCTCACCACGGCCGTTGGCATGACCTCCGGGGTCGGGGGCACGGACTTTGCCCTGGCGGTGGTGTTTTCCCTGGTGGTGATGTACGATGCCCGGGGGGTTCGCCTGGAGGCGGGACACCACGCCCAGGCCCTGAATCAGCTGCTGCGCCAGGCCAAGGAGCAGGGCCGCCCCCTGCC
>CAVJIP010000079.1:0-6095 GCA_963649625.1 Bacteroidaceae bacterium | reverse complement strand
GTTCGCAATCCAGCCGATGAGCTTTTCTCCGGAAAAGGCCGGTGCCGCAATGACGATATCCGGCAGATGGTTTCCGCCCCCGTGATAGGGGTCATTGGCGATGAACATATCCCCCGGGCGGATGGAGTCTTTCCCAAATTTTTCGTAGATATTGGGAACTACGCTGAGCATAGAGCCCAGGAGAGCGGCCAGGCTCTCCACCTGGGCCACACTGTTTCCTTCCGGGTCAATGACGGCGGTGCATACGTCCCGCCGCTCCTTCATGTTGGTGGAATAGGCACTGCGCACAATAATGCCATAGGTCTCCTCGGCCACGCTCATCAGCAGATTGCGCACCACCTCTACGGTAACGGTATCAACCTTAGCCATCTTACTTCGCCTCCTTGCTGCGGATCATCAGATTGCGATAGCCGTCCACATGGACAACCCAGTCCTCCGGCACCACAATGGTGGTGTCCATCTGCTCGCAGATGCACGGGCCGGGAATGGTCTGACCGGGGGTGAAGCGCTCCCGCTGATATACCGGGGTATCCACCCGCTGCTGCTGACCCTGGAACAAAACGCTGCGGTGCTCCAAGGGCTGGGGCAGCGGCGCATCCGGGTTCAGGGGCTCCGGCTTCAGGTCAGGCTTGTCAATCACGCCTACGGCGGAGACACGGTAGCTCACGCACTGCACCAGGGCCTCGGGCTTACTGTAGCCGTAGCTGCGCTTGTGCTCGGCGTGGAAGTCCTCCAGCACCTTTTGCAGCACCTCCTCCGTCAGAACCCCGGCGGGGACGGGAATGCAGATTTCAAAGTTCTGCCGGTGATAGCGCATATCAATGGAGTACTCAAAGTACCGCCGCTCCTGGGGGACACCCTCCTTGTCCAGAAGGCCCATTCCCTGCTCCGTCATGGCCTGGAATTGACGATTGATCTCCTCCAGGCTTTCCGCCGTGCCGTCCAGCACCCGGGTACGGGACAGGTCAAATCTGGTATCGGCCAGCAGCAGCCCCAGAGAGCACAGGGTTCCCGGATGGGGCGGAATAATGACCTCCTTCATGCCCAGCTCCCTGGCTACCTCGCAGGCGTGGAGAGGGCCCGCACCGCCGAAGGCCATCAGAGAAAACTCCCGAACATCATAGCCTTTTTCCACCGACACGCTGCGCACGGCCCGCACCATGTTGGAGTTGACCACGGTGATAATGCCGTTGGCGGCCTGCTCAGGATCCAGGCCGGACTTGTCGCAGATATTGCTGCGGATGGCCTTCCGGGCTAGCTCAATATCCACGTCCATCCGCCCGCCCAGAATCTTCTTCTGGTTCAACTTGCCCAGAACAATATTGGCATCGGTGACGCAGGGCTCCGTACCGCCCCGCATATAGCAGGCGGGGCCGGGGGTGGCTCCTGCGCTCTTGGGGCCCACCTTCAGGGCGCCGCCCTCGTCAATGCGGGCAATGGAGCCGCCCCCTGCGCCGATGGTGATAATGTTAATCATGGGAATCCGGGCAGGATAGCCCTCCACCAGCCGCTCGTTAGAGACCTGAGGGGTATAGTTTTCAATCAGGGAAATGTCTGCGCTGGTGCCGCCCATGTCGAAGGTGATAACCTTTTCCGCCTGGCACTGGCGGCCAATGTATGCCGCAGCGATGACACCGGCGGAGGGGCCGGACAGAGCGGTTTTGATAGGGCAGTCAATGGTCTCCTTGATGGAGATAATGGAGCCGTTGGACTGAGTCACATAGGGCTCTACCCGGATGCCCAAATCCGCAATAGACTGGCGGAAGTTATTTACATACTTCTTCATTACCGGGCCCAGATAGCTGTTCATCACCGTGGTGCTCATGCGGCTGTACTCCCGGAACTCCGGGGCCAGCTTGCTGGAGACGGTGACATAGGCCTCCGGAAATTCCTCATGGATGATTTCCTCAATGCGCAGCTCATGGACGGGATTGATAAAGGAGAACAGCGTGCATACCGCAATGGCGGACACGCCCTGCTCCTTCAGTTCCCGCACCACCTGGCGGGTCTCCTCCTCGTCCAGGGGCGTTTCCACCGAGCCGTCATAGCGGATGCGCTCCGTCACCGTGCGGTTCAGGCCGGAGGGAACCAGCGGATAGGGCTTCTGGGCCTGCAGATTGTACAGGGAGGGGCGGCGCTGTGTGCCGATCTCCATAAGATCCTTAAAGCCCTTGGTGGTAATTAGCCCCAGACGGCAGCCCTTCTTTTCAATCAGGGCATTGGTGCCCACTGTGGTGCCGTGGGCCAGATAGCTGACCTCCTCCGGCCCTGCGTTCTTGATGTGCAGCACATCTCCCACGCCCTTAACAATGGCCCGGGAGGGATCTGCCGGCGTGGAACTGTCCTTGTAGTTGAACAACTCGCCGGTTTCCTGATTGAACACAGAAAAATCCGTAAAGGTTCCTCCCACGTCCACGCCGATCATGTATGCCATACGATTTCACCTCGTTGATTTCTGGCGCACCTGAGCAATAAGAGGTATTTGCGCCATAATAAGATATAATACTTTCTCGGGGCAAAGCCCCGACAAAACACGTTTCAAAGCCGGAGCCTCTGCTCTACAGCCTCTCCCGCAGCTCCTCCGGCACCGGGATGCCGCAGCCAAAGGCCCCACAAACCAGGCAGGTATGGGCGGCAAAGCTGGCCGCCCGGGACAGGGCCTTGGGCAAAATGGCGGCCCGCACCGCCTCCTGATTCCATTGCCCCGGCTGTTCCTCCAAGGCTTGGAGAATGGACACCAGCATGGCGGAGGCAAAGCTGTCCCCTGCCCCCATGGTATCCACCGCCTCCACCAGATCGGGCATCTGGGCATAAAAGCGCACACCGTCATAGGTCAGCGCACCCAGGCTGCCCCGGGTGGCGGTTACTGTGCCGCAGCCCAGATCATGAAGTCTGCGGCAGAGCTGAGCCGTCTGCTGATCATCCAGGCCGCTGCAGGAGAGAAAGCCAAAGTCCACATAGGGACAAACCCGTGCCAGGCGATCCTCCTCGTTCCAGCGGGAGGAAAAGTCATAGCTTATGAGAGCCGGTGTATTTTTCAGTGCGGGCAGCAGCCCATCGGTAAAGCCGTTGTTGGTGGTGTGAATCAGCTGAAAGCCGGAAATATACTGCATATCCGCTCCGTCCAGAAAAATCGGATGGGTCTGAATCACGCCGCCCCGGTTGCTGCCCATAAATACCCGGTCTCCGTCCTTTAGGGTCACGCGGGCAAAGCCGTTTTCCCCGGGATAGCTGCGACAGTGGGAAAATCCGATTCCCTTCTCCCCCAGGGTACTTTGTATATGCTTCGCCACGGCATCCTGACCGAATACGCCCATAAAATCGGCTTTGGCCCCCAGCTCACTGGCATATACCGCAAAATTCAGCGCCTGTCCGCCGGGATACATGACCCCGGAATGGAGATATATGTCGCAGACGTTGTCTCCAAGCCCAAGTACCGTTACCATGAAAGTCTCACTCCCCCGTTTTCTCATAACCGAAGTCCTATGCGGCCCTGCTGCCGATGGAGGGATGCTCCATCGGCAGCGTTCGTTACGTTACATCAATGCTTTTGCACCACGATTTGAGACAGGCACATTCCGGCCTGCTCGCTGAGAGACCCGGGCTGGAAGGTGAAATTCTCCACATAGTTTCCGGCAATAAAGGCACTCTCACGGAAGCAGATAAACACCAGGGGAGACAGCTCCAGGGCACGCTCCCGCAGCTCCAGATAAATCTTGGCACGCTCCGTCTCGTCCGTTGTGGCACGGCCCTGATCCAGCAGCTCATCAATTTTGGAATCGGAGAAGTAGGGAGCGGAGTCCATGCGGACATCGCCGGTGTAGTAGTTGTAGCGGCACCAGTCCATATCGGTCACTTTTCCGATGGAGCCAGTCACCATCAGGTCATAGTCACCGGTGTTGGCACGCTCCATACGGGTGGCCCAATCCGGCAGATCCACGGTGCACTCAATGCCAATCTCCTTCAGGCAGGACTGGGCCACCAGAGCGGTCTGCTCATGGAAGGCATAGTCCCCGGTGGACAGCAGCGTGCAGGCGAAGCCGTCGGCGTAGCCCGCCTCCTTCATCAGCTCCTTCGCCTTTTCCAGGTTCAGGGAGAAGTAATCGTCCAGCTCACCGTTGTAGCCGTTCTGTCCGGCCACGGAGGGGAATCCGTTGAGCACCGTGCCCCGGCCACTAAACGCCGTGTCAATTACGGCCTGCCGGTCAATGGCGTAGGCAATGGCCTGACGCACCCGGTAGTCGCTCAGGGGACTGTCGGGATTGCAGTTGATCTGGAGACACATATAGGCGCCCTGGTTGCTATAGACGGTGAAGTCGCTCTCCTGATCAAACTGGAGGACGCTGTTGGCGTTGGCGTAATCCATCAGGTCAATTTCGCCGGTACGCAGGGCATTGGCTCTGGTGGTCTCATCGGAGTAGAAGGCAAAGCTCACGTTGGGGGTTTTTGCCTTTTCTCCATAGAAGCCGTCATAGGCGCTAAGCTCAATGGACAATCCCTTGTCCCAGCTCTTCATGGTATAGGGGCCGCAGCCGTTTTCGGCGGTGGCAATGTCGTTGCCGGCCTCCATCCAGGACTTGCAGACAATGGCGCTTTCCGGCATACTCAGATACTCATAGAAGGGAGCGCAGACCTCAGAGAGCTTAAACTCCACGGTATGCTCGTCCACCACGTTGACAGACTCCAGTACGCCGTCAAAATAGGAGCGGTATGTGGCCCCGTTGGCGGGATCCAAGATGCGCTCAAAGGTGTACTTTACGTCCTCCGCCGTGAGAGGGGTGCCATCGTGGAAGGTGACGCCCTCCCGCAGGTGGAAGGTGTAGGTGAGATTGTCCTCGGAGACAGTGTGAGAATCCGCCACCTCATAGCCAATGGTGCCATCGGTCTGATAGTTAATCAGGCTGCGATAGAGGTTTTGAAGAATGAAGCGGGCGGACACGTTGGAATGGATCTGAGGATCCAGTGTGGTGGGCTCCTTGCTGATGCCCACATTCAAGGTGTCCACAGTTTCGGTGGCAGCAGTAGAGGTGCTTCCGCTTGCCGCAGATTCGCTGCCGCCGCCGCAGGCAGCCATGGACAGGCAGAGGGCCAGCGACAGCAAAAGAGCGATTGCTTTTTTCATGTTTTTTCCTCCTATAACGTTTATTCCTCCCAGTTTTGTTCCTCCCCCAGAGTGGGCCGATGACAGCCCCTTCAAGAGAACCAAAACCCGGGCGATTTATCTCCCCGCCCCGCTTTCTCCTTCGGAACAAGGGAGCTTCTGACAGCCATGGGCGTATGAGATCCCGGGCTGATACAGACAAAAAATCAATAACGCTCCTTCAGCTTGGGATCCAGCACATCCCGGAGCGCATCGCCCATCAGGTTGGTGGCCAGAATGGTCAGGCTCAGGCAGGCCGCCGGCCAGAACATATACATGGGATTGGTGGCAATGTAGCCCTTCGCCTTTCCAATCATCTGGCCCCAAGAGGGCTCCGGCGGCTTTACGCCCAGGCTCAGAAAGCTCAGGCCGGACTCCAAAAGGATACCACTGGACACGGTGATGCTATACTGGATAATCAAAGCGGACAAAATGTTGGGCAGCAAGGCCTTCCACATCAGCCGGGCGATTCCTGCCCCCAGGAGCCGTTCACTTTCCACATATTCCTGCTTGCGCAGCTTTAGAGTGGAGGCGTTGGCGATACGGCAGAAGTGGGGCGTATAGAGGATTCCCACCACGATGACCAGGTTGGCCACGCCGCCGCCCCAGAAGCCTACCACCAGCATGGCCAGCAGAATGGGCGGGAAACACAAAATCACGTCCGCCGCCCGCATAATAAGCGTCCCGGCCTTTCCGCCGTAGTATCCGGCAATCAGGCCCAGAATGCTCCCAAACACCAGTGCCAGGGTCGCACCGCCGAAGGCCACGATCATGGTAGGCCGCAGACCCGCAATCAGCCGGCAGGCGATGCAGCGGCCATACTCATCGGTTCCCAAAAGATACCCCGAGCTGGGCAGTGCCAGAATATTCTGGGTGTTGATCTCCAGCGGGTCGTGCCGCACTAGAACCGGCACCAGAAGCGTAACCAGCACCAAGGGAACCAGAACAACGATGC
>CAVJIP010000078.1:0-2289 GCA_963649625.1 Bacteroidaceae bacterium | reverse complement strand
GAAGAAAAACAGCGGCGAGCAAAAATCCGAGAGCTGCTGCAGGCAGCCGAGGTGAAAGGCTCGCATTTTTCCAAAAAAGTCCTTGCGCTTTCTTGGAAATTATGATAAAATATCCCTATATAAGCACTATTATGTGGATTGGCCCCAAAAATTATACTTGTGCGAGAGAGGAGTTCTGAAGTATGAGAAAACGTATTTCTTGCGTAATCCTTACCCTTTGCCTGTGTATAGTGCTGCTGTCAACCTATGCGTTTGCAGCCAGCAATCCTTATCCGCAATACAATTGGTATAAAAGCTCAAGCAACTACCAAATCGCTTGTACCTGGTATGCATGGAAACAGGTCTATGAACGTCTTGGAATTGAACTTCCCAAATGGGGAAATGGTGGGAATTGGTATGATAATGCCCCAGGTAATAGCGTTGGGAGCACTCCGAAGGTTGGGGCAATTGCTTGTTGGTCAACAACCAACACCCCGCCTTACGGTCATGTTGCGTATGTGACTGGGGTTAATTCCGATGGTTCTTTCAACCTTACGGAAGGCGGCTCAGGTTGGTCCGGTGCTACTTGGGAAGGTATATGCAACAGGACAGTCCACAAGGGTCGGTGGTGGCCGGATAAGGGATTTATTTATCCCCGTTTGGTGAATGCAGAAGTCTCAGTTACATTCACTGCGTGGGACAATAGCAACTACACCTACATCCGCGAAACCGATGCTTCAATCGGTCAAAGAATTGACGTTTCCAACGGCACCTGCGCAAAGACCGGTATGATTCTGTACGATAATAGCCGTAAGGAGCTTGGACGCGCAGAGAATCCTTCCTATACGGATCGCTGGGTATTCTTCAAAGTGAATGAGGAGCTGGGGGTATCGCTTTCTCCGGGAACTACTTATCAGTATCGCTTCTGGGCGTCTGTCAATGACAAAACATATTATAGCGATTATAAATCCTTTCAGACAAGCGGTACTGCTACCGTTGCGGTTACAGGCGTTTCCGTCAGCAAAAGCTCCTTGTCCCTAAAAACAGGGGAAACCGCAACTCTGACCGCCACGGTCAGCCCCAGCAATGCCACAGACAAGACCGTGACATGGAGCAGCAGCGACACAAAGGTTGCTGCTGTAAGCGGTGGAAAGGTGACTGCCATTGCCGCTGGTACTGCGACAATCACGGCTCAGGCCGGAGGCAAAACGGCAACCTGCACTGTGACCGTTTCCAACGCCACGGTTGCTGTCACCGGCATAAGCCTTGACTGCTCAAATCTTTCCCTCATAGTCGGCGAGAGCGCAACTCTGGCCGCCACGGTCAGCCCAAGCAATGCCACGGACAAGACTGTGACATGGAGTAGCTCCGCCTCGGACGTGGTCACGGTCAGTGATACCGGCAAGGTTAAGGCCGTTGGTTATGGAATGGCAGAAATTACCGCCAAGACCGGCGATAAGACCGCCACCTGCAAGGCGTATGTGGTCTGCGGTACCGACAAGTGCCAACATTATCCTGACGTGGAGGCCACGGAATGGTATCATCCCGCTGTGGATTACGTCACCCGGGCAAAGATCATGCAGGGCCACGACACCGGGGACTTTGCCCCCAACGGCCAGCTGACCCGGGCCGAGCTGTCCACGATTCTCTACAACTATCAAAAAGAGGTTGTAAACGGCGGCCAGAAGCCGGAGCAGGGGAAAACGTCCATCACCTTTAGTGACGTGAAGTCCGGCGATTGGTACGAAGCGGCCATCACCTGGGCCTCCTCCAACGGCATCGTCATGGGCGATGGTGCGGGAGACGGAAACACCTTCCGCCCCAATGACCCTGTGAGCCGTGAGGAAATGGTGACAATGCTCTACCGTTACATGGTCACGTTCAGCAAAAAGCTGCCGCTCCCCGCCTCCGGTGCGGAGGAGTGGAAGAAGTTCCCGGATAGTGGGAGTGTAGCCGATTGGGCGGAGATTCCCTTCGCTTGGGCCGTCCATTACGGCATCATCAACGGCGATGACGGCTATCTCCGGCCCCAGAACACCGCAACCCGGGCTCAGGCCGCCAAAATCGTGATGGTGGCTGTGAAGCAGTAAGATAACCTGATAAATCGCCCTGGCTCCACCGAGCCGGGGCGATTTTCTTGCTTCGGAGGGATGATACCAGTGTAGCACAGGGGAGGGTAGATTTCATCCCGTTTTTGTCCCACGTCGGAGCAAAGTCCGCTCTTGCTCGGGCTTCCGTTGGTCGCCCTTGCGCCACTCCCTTGCTCCTCCTGTTACTATATATTTGCCCCTTGATTTATGGCAGCCAGCC
>CAVJIP010000077.1:6741-16585 GCA_963649625.1 Bacteroidaceae bacterium | reverse complement strand
CGCAGGTTTCATAACCCCGTCGGTGCCTTTCGCAGAAAGGCGGATTATACACATGGGGATAGCGATCATTGGGAATCATGCCGCAGCCCCCCTTAGGTCATGTGCATTCCGCCGTCCACGGACAGGGCCTGTCCCGTGGTGTGGCCGGAAAAGTCCGAGCAGAGCCAGACCACCGCCCGGGCCACGTCCTGAGCCGTGCCCAGCTTGCCCATGGGAATCACCAGCTCCTTAAGACGCTGCTCCTGGCCGGGGTCGGCAGTAAGGGTGTTTGCCATCAGCTCCGTGCCTGTGGTGGGGCCGGGGCAGACCACATTGACCCGAATGCCATTTTGGGCGTTTTCTATGGCCGCCGTCCGGGTCAGGGCAATCACGCCGGCCTTGCTGGGGCCGTAGGCACCAAAGCCCGGGGCCATTTTCAGTCCACCGACGGAGGCCGTATTGACAATGGCCCCCTTCCCCTGCTTCTGCATCTGCATCAGCTCATATTTCAGGCAGAAGAACAGCCCCCGAAGGTTGGTCTCCATGATCCTGTCCCAGTTTTCCGTAGACCACTGGGTCAGGGGGCCGTAGGGAATCTTTACCCCATCCGGGCCAATTCCGGCGTTATTAAAGGCACAGTCCAGCCGCCCGAAGTGCTTCACCGCCTCCTGGATGCAGTCCCTGACGCTTTCCTCCCGAGAAATGTCGCAGGGCAGAAAAATTGCCTCACCTCCGGCCTGACACACCTCCTGGGCCACCTGCCTGCCCTTTTCCAGACTGTGGCCGGTGGTCACAACCAGCTTGGCCCCCAGCTCCGCAAACTCCTTTACGGCGGCCCGGCCCATGCCGGTGGCCGCCCCGGTGATAAGTACTACCTTTCCCTGAATATCTCTGGGCATACTGAAAACTCCTTTCCTATTTCACGGCTATGCAGCCTTTTTCTGCTGCTTTCGGCACTATTCTAGCCCGCAGGCCGAGAAAAGGGAAATACATTTTTTCAGGAAGGTTATGCTTCTAAGGTTATATCCCGCATTTTTTGCATATCCTGCTCCTCCGTGCCCAGCCAGCTCCGAAGAAAGGCACCAAAGGCCTGGGCTCCCCGGGACCATTGATAATCCCGGCGAACCACCAGCCCCAGGGAGGCAGGCTCCACCTGCTCCTCCAGAAGCACCATGTGGATGCCGCTGTCCGGGAACTCTCGGTTGATTTTTCGCATTTGAGCCATGGGCATAAAGGCCACCCCCTGGCGGCGGGAGAGGAGACTGTAGATCAGGCGGCTGTTGTCCACCTCAAAGGCGATATTGGGAGAAAAGCCGTATTCCCGGCACAGGGTCGTCAGGGTGGACACGTCCATCCGGGAGCGGTCACAGATGAGCTTTTCCTCCGCCAGCTCCCGGACGCTGACCCGGCTCCGCTCCGCCAACCAGTGGCCCCGGCCTGCCAGAATCACAAATTCACACCGGCCCAATGCCTGAAAAACGCAGCCCTCGCCCCCCACTGGGCGGGCCGTAATAAGAAGCTCCAGTTCTCCCCGATAGAGCCGCTCCGCCAGCTCCTGGGGGCTGCCGCTGAACTGGCGGATGGCGATTTCCGGGTGGGCCGGGGCGAAGTCCCGGAGCACGTCCGGCAGCAGGTCATCCATGGAGCAGCCCAGGGCCAGAACATTCTGACTGGCATCATACATCCGCCGGAGGCCTTGAATGCCGGATTCCAGCTCCCCCAGGCTCAGGCTGACGCTGGAAAGAAAATACCGCCCATAGTCGTTCAGGACGATTTTCCCCTTTCGATGGTCAAAAAGAGGAACCCCCAGCTCCTCCTCCAGCCGGGAGATGCTGCGGCTTAGGTTTGGCTGGGTCACATACAGAGCCTGGGCGGCCTTGGAAAGATTCCCCAGCCGTGCGGCCACGGCAAAGTATTTAAGCTGGGACAGCTCCACGGCTCCCACTCCTTTCCCTTTTATATAATCAGCATAGCATATCCCCCGGAAAATTGCAACCGGGAGAGCCGCAGCGGCGGCTCTCCCGGACGGATTATGCTTTTAGGAACGCATCCACGGCCTTGGCGCACTCTCTGCCGTCCACCATGGCCTTTACCACCAGGCTCTGGCCGGTGCGGCAGTCGCCGCAGGCGAAGATTTTGTCCACATTGGTTTTGTAGCCGGTGTCTGCAATATTGCTTCTGGGGGTGGTTGCCACCCCAAACCGCTGGGCCGTCTCCGCCTGGGGGCCGATAAAGCCTGCCGCAATCACCAGCAGCCCGCAGGGCATAACTTCCTCGCTGCCGGGAATCTCCTCCATGGTCAGTCGCCGGTTTTCGTCATAGCCCTTCCGAAGGCGCACCAAATGGACAGCGGTGAGATTCCCCTTTTCATCGGTGTCCACGGCCTTTACTGTGGCCTGATAGATGTGAGGATCCTTCAGGAACTTCACCATGCACTCCTCCTGGGAGGAATCGAACTTCTGCTCCTTGGGCTTTTCCACCAGGGGATTGTAGATGATTTGTGCCTTTGTCACCTTGGGGAGCATTTCAATCTGGGTGATGGATTTTGCCCCCTGACGGATGGCGGTGCCGATGCAGTCATTGCCGGTGTCGCCGCCGCCGATGATTATCACGTCCTTACCCTGGGCAGTGTCCCCGGTTTTCCCGGAGAGGTAGTCCACGGCCTTGTGGATACCCCGGGCCTTTTCCGCCCCGTCCAGCTTCAGGCCCCGGGCGTTGCCGGTTCCCACCGCAAGAACAATGGCGTCATAGCCGGAAAGCAGCCCATCACTGGGCTCAATGCCGGTCATAAAGCCGATGCCCATCCGGGCCATGGCGTCGATTTTTCGATCCAGAACGGCCTTGTCCAGCTTCATGCCGGGGATGCCGTAGCGGAGAAGGCCGCCAGGATACTCATTTTTCTCCATGACCGTGACGGCGTGCCCCATTTTCCGCAGGGCCACTGCCACACTAAGGCCACTGGGGCCGGAGCCGATTACGGCAACGGACTTGCCGGTGTCGGCCTCTACCCGCTCCTCCCGGCCGGAGGCATAGTGCATTTCCACGGCAAACCGCTCCAGCCGTCCAATGCCCACCGCCTCGGTGCGGATAGACCGGGTACACTCGCTTTGACACTGCTTCTCCTGGGGACACAGCCGGGAGCAGAACTCCGGCAGAGTGGAGGCAGAGCAAATCAGCTCATAGGCTCCCTCATAGTCCTTTTCCCGGATTTTTTTAATAAAGTCCGGCACGGGCATCCCGGCAGGACAGTGGACGGAGCACCACTTTCTGGGACAGCCCAGGCAGCGGTTTGCCTCTCTTGCCACCTCCTCCGGGGTGTAGGTTTTCTGAATCTCCTGGAAGGACGTAAGCCGCTCCTCCATGGGAAGCTGGGCGTTTTTGGTGCGCTCGCCGGTCATATTGGGGTTTTCCACCGGCACAAATACAGAGTTATCAGGCATAAACATGGTTCTCGTCCCTCCTTATCGTTCTTCCCGGCCATCGAGATAGGCCGCCATATTGCCCCCTGCGATGTAGTTGGAGGCCATAGCCCAGGTCAGCTCGGAAACCGGGGCCAGCTTGCCCTTTCGGTGCATGGAGGAGGTGCAGTCTCCGCCGGCGTAAAGGCCGGGGATAATGCTGCCGTCGTTCCGCAGCACCTGACATTTTGGATTTACCGTCACGCCGCCCATGGCCGCCTCGGAAAACCGCTGGCCGTAGACCGCATAGTAGGGGCCCTTGTCCAGGGGAATGGGAATCAGGAACCTGGGATTTTTGCCGAAATCCTCGTCCAGGCCCTTTTCGCAGAACCGATTGTATTTTTTGACCTCCTCCAGGAACACCTGGGGGTCGGCACCGATCATCCCGGCCAGCTCCTCCAGGGTGTCCGCCTTTTTCACCGGGGTATCCAGCTTGCTCTCCTCCTCCAGATCCTCCTCCCAGGTGGCGTAGAACTGCTTTTTGTTGGCGTAGGCGGGGCTGGCCACATAGCGCTGGGCACAGGCCTTGATCTGGTCATAGGGGAAGATGGCGTAGGAAATCTCCTTGGGCTGGGCGGAAATGCCCTCCAAGCCGTTCATAATGCCCTTTTCCTCGTTGTTCCAGCGTCGGCCATTGATGTTCACCTGGATGAACTCCGGCTCCAGGGCAAAGTCCGCAATGGAATTGTTAAAGGGGTGATGCTTCGGGCCGAAGCAGGAGACAAACATTCTGTTGGGGTCAGGCTCTACCCCCAACTCCCGGAGCATTTTTACTCCGTCGCCGGTGTCTCCGGGCACGGAGAAGCGATGAATGGAAGTTTCTCCCCCGAAGAAGTCAAAGTCGCAGTATTCCTTCAGCATCTCGTCATTCCGGCCAAAGCCGCCGCAGGCAAGCATCACGGCCTTACAGTGAATATGTACCTCGCCGCCGGGATCCTGGGCAATAACGCCGCAGATTTTGTCGTCCTTGTCCAGCTGCAAATGCTCCGCCGCCGTGGAGGTGAGAATCTTCACCGGCAGATTGTCCCGGTCTATGGCGTCCAGCATGGTGTGCTTTACATGGGTACCGCCCCAGCCGGGGCCGATGGCATCATCCCGGCACAGCAGGTTTTCCAACTGCCGGTCACTCATTTCCAGAACCCCCTGGCCGAACATGGGGCCGTGGAAGTCCGTATCCGTGGCCTTTTTCAGGGTATAGGTCTTGGTGATGTCGCAGAGAGTACACAGCCAGGTAAAGAAATCGCAGGTGCCGTATACCGCAGAGCGGAGCAGCCCCTCCTCGATCTCCCCGTCACAGCGGGCGGAAAAGGCCTTTACGGCTCCCTCCCGCTCATCGGGAATCCCCAGCTCCTCATGCCATTTGGAATATGTGACCATATAGCCGTGGGCAAAATCCGTGTTGCCGCCCAGCTTGTGGCTCTTTTCCAGAACCACAACCCGTTTCCCGGCCTGGGCCGCCCGCACGGCGGACACCAGCCCGGAGCCGGAGCCCACCACTACCACGTCACAATCCAGGGAAACGGGGTCGTGCTGAAATACCACCGGCTCCTTCTCCGGGACCTCGTGGCAGGCCCCGGTATGACATACCTTGGCGCAGAGGCCGCACTGAACACATTTGTCCTGGTCAATTTGATACTTG
Source organism: Bacteroidaceae bacterium (assembly GCA_963649625.1). Classification (GTDB taxonomy): domain Bacteria; phylum Bacillota; class Clostridia; order Oscillospirales; family Oscillospiraceae; genus HGM13006. Next base: position 11,509 of record CAVJIP010000077.1, on the reverse strand, counting down.
GTTCCCACAAAGTCAATGGCCTGCATGGGACAGTCGCTGGCACAGTTGTGGCAGCAGGCACACAGGCCTCGGTCAATAACAAACATGGCTTTCATTCCTTTCCGTACCATTTGGGGCGGTTCCCCCAGCTCGGTATACTGCTATTGTATCACAGATTCCCGGAATGAGGATATACCGATTGGACATAGCATGATAGCTCCGGGGTTATAGGCGTGCTGCCCTCCACGGCAGAGAGGCGGCAGGAGCAAAGGCACTCCTGCCGCCAAAGGGTTTTTGGTTATTTAATGGTAATCAGCAGCTCACCGGCCTTGACATTGCTGCCTTCCTTGACCAGCACCTGATCCACCACGCCGCTCATCCGTGCCACCACGGAGGTCTCCATCTTCATGGCCTCGATGACGGCCAGAACCTGATTCTCCTCCACCTTGTCCCCGGGCTTCACGCTTACCTTTGTGACCATACCGGGGATGGATGCGCCGGTGTGGCTCTTGTCCTGGGGATCGGCCATCTGCACCACCTTGCCTGTGACCTTGGCGTTCTTATCGGGCACGGCCACCTCACGGCGGGTGCCGTTGAGCTCGAAGATCACGTTCCGGGTGCCGTCATCGTTGGAATCGCCCAGGCCCAGATACTTGATGACCAGGGTCTTGCCGTCCTCAATGTTGATCTTGTTGGTCTCGCCCATGGCCAGACCGTTAAAGAACACATGAGAGCCCATGCGCATCAGATAGCCGTACTCCTTGGAGTGCTTCCAATATTCCTCTACCACCTTGGGATAGATGCAGTAGGCGATCACGTCCCGCATGGTGGGATTTGGGCAGAACTTCTCCACTTCCTTCTTGGCCTGGTCAAAGTCCACCGGCTCCAGCAGCTCGCCGGGGCGGCAGGTGATGGGCTTTTCGCCCTTGAGGACAATACGCTGAATAGCCTCCGGGAAGCCGCAGGGAGGCTGACCCATCATGCCTTTGAAGTAGCTGACCACAGAATCCGGGAAGGTCAGGGATTCGCCCTTTTCCACAATGTTCTCCGGGGTCAGGTCGTTTTGTACCATGAAGATCGCCAAATCGCCAACCATCTTGGAGGAGGGCGTGACCTTTACCAGGTCGCCCAGCATATCGTTGACCTTCTTGTACATCTCCTTGACCTCCAGGAACCGAGAGCCAAGGCCCAGGGAAATGACCTGGGGCTCCAGATTGGTATACTGGCCGCCGGGAATCTCATAGCGGTAAATATCCGTCACAGGAGTCTTGAGGCCGTGGTCAAAGTTGGCGTAGCGGAGCCGGACATCCGCCCAGTAGTCGGTCAGCTCCTGAATGCCCGCCATGCTCAGGCCGGTGTCTCTGGGATTGCCCTGGAGAGCCGCCACCACGGCGTTCATGGAGGGCTGAGAGGTCAGGCTGGACATGGAGGCCACGGCGGTATCCACAATATCCACGCCGGCCTCCGCCGCCATCAGGAGAGTAGCAACCTGGTTGCCGGTGGTGTCGTGGGTGTGGAGATGGATGGGAATCCCCACCTCCTGCTTGAGGGCGCGAACCAGCTCCTTGGCCGCATAGGGCTTGAGCAGGCCGGACATATCCTTGATGCAGATGGAGTGGGCACCGATATGCTCCAGCTCCTTGGCCATCTTTACATAGTAATCCAGGGTGTAGCGGGTTCTGGACTTGTCCATAATGTCGCCGGTGTAGCAGATGGTGGCCTCGCAGAACTTGTTCTGCTTGAGCACCTCGTCCATGGCGATGGACATACCGGGAATCCAGTTCAGGGAATCGAACACCCGGAAGATGTCAATGCCCCCCAGGGCGGACTGCTTGACAAACTCCCGCACCACGTTGTCGGGATAGTTCTGATAGCCCACGGTGTTGGAGCCCCGAAGGAGCATCTGGAAGGGAATGTTGGGAATCTTTTCCCGGAGCAGATCCAGCCGCTCCCAGGGATCCTCATGGAGGAACCGATAGGCCACGTCAAAGGTGGCGCCGCCCCACATTTCCAGGGAGAAGCAATCCGCCAGAATGTCCGCCGTGCCGTCTGCGCCCTTGACCATGTCCCGGGTACGCATTCTGGTGGACAGGAGGGACTGGTGTGCGTCCCGCATGGTGGTGTCGGTAATCAGCAACTTTTTCTGATCCAGCACCCACCGGCTCAGGGCCTCGGGGCCCTTCTGATCCAAAAGCTGCTTCAGGCCGTCCTTGGGATTCCCGGAGCCAACGGGGAACCGGGGGGTGTCGTACTGCTTCCGCTCCGCATCCGGGTTGGCCACCTGAATGTTGGCGATGTATTTGAGCACCCGAGTGGCCCGATCCTTGGAATCGGAAATCTCAAACAGTTCCGGCGTTTCGTCAATAAACTTGGTATGGCACTTGCCCGCCACAAAGGTGGGGTGGCTGAGAATATTGGAAACAAAGGGAATATTGGTCTTGACGCCCCGAACCCGTACCTCACTGATGGCCCGCAGGGCCTTCCGGCAGGTGCCCTGGAAGGAGTTGTCCCAGCAGGTGACCTTAACCAGCAGAGAATCGTAGTAGGGAGAAATTACCGTGCCGGTGGTGGCATTGCCGCCGTCCAGCCGAACTCCGTTGCCGCCGCCGGTGCGGTAGGAGGTGATCTTGCCGTTGTCGGGAGCGAAGTTGTTGGTGGGATCCTCCGTGGTGACACGGCACTGAATGGCATAGCCCCGGATGGTCACATCCTCCTGGCAGTTGAGGTCAATGGCGGGATGGGACAAAGGATAGCCCTCGGCAATGAGAATCTGGGCCCGCACCAGGTCGATGCCTGTGACCATTTCCGTCACGGTGTGCTCTACCTGGATTCTGGGGTTCATCTCGATAAAGTAGTAGCTGCCGGACTCGTCCACCAGGAACTCCAGAGTACCGGCGTTGACATAGTTTACGGACTTGGCGATTTTCACCGCATCGGCCCGGATATTCTTTACGATCTCCTGATCCACAGACCAGGCGGGAGCAAACTCCACCACCTTCTGGTAGCGGCGCTGGAGGGAGCAGTCACGCTCTCCGATATGGTAGCAGTTGCCGTACTTGTCCGCCAGCACCTGCACCTCAATATGCTTGGGCTCCACCAGATATTTCTCAATAAAAATATCATCGTTGCCAAAGGCCTTTTTGGCCTCGCTGCGCACCAGCTCAAAGGCGGGCTTTACCTCCTCGGGGGTGTCGCACCGGCGCATACCACGGCCACCGCCGCCTGCCGCCGCCTTGAGGATAATGGGAAAGCCAAAGGAAACGGCCTTTTCCAGGGCCTCGTCTCCGTCCTTGAGGGGCTCGGTGCAGCCGGGAATAATGGGCACACCGGCCTGAATGGCAATCTGCTTGGCGGAGAGCTTGTCCCCCATCAGGGCCAGAATATTGCTGGGCGGGCCGACAAAGGTAATCCCCGCCTCCTCGCAGGCCTTGGCAAAGTCCGCATTTTCGGACAGGAAGCCGTAGCCGGGATGAATGGCATCCACCCCCCGGCGCTTGGCCAGGTCGATAATGGCGGGAATGTCCAGATAGGCCCCGACAGGGCTCTTGTTTTCTCCAATGAGATATGCCTCATCGGCGTGGGTACGGAACTGGCCGCCGGTGTCCTCGTTGGAGTACATGGCCACCGTATGGAGTCCCAGGTCGTAGCAGGCCCGGAAGATTCGGATGGCGATTTCGCCCCGGTTTGCGGCCAAGACCTTGTTAAAGGGTTTCTGTGTCACATAATCACCTCAAATATCCTGCCCCGGCACAGTGTGACGCGTCAAGGCAAAAGTCGTAGCACAGCTATTATACCGCATTCCCCATAGGATGTAAAGTGCATAAATCACAAAATTGTCCCAGGCCTGCAAGTGAGAAGTGCCCATATTGCATAGTCCCTTGCAAAAAATGCGATTTTCCCGGGAAAAAAACAACCTGCCGTGGAAAATTCCGGCAGGTTGTATGGAACATTTGAAATATTGCGAGGCAGATTGTTCAATTACTCTGGGAGGAGGCACGGGCCAGGGCAGAGCGGGCCTCCTGGATCCTGCCCATGGAATCCTCCATGGCCTCCTTCCCCTGGGCCTGGAGGGCGGAAAGGCCGACGTTCAGGCTCTCATGGGTGTCCTGAATCACCTGCTGGGTCTGCTCCATAATATGGTCGGCGTAGCGCATGGCACTGGAGATCAGCTGATTGCTCTGCTGCTGGGCGTGATCCAGAATCTCCTTTTCCCGCTTCTTGGCCAGAGTGACGATGGTCGTCTCCTCAATGAGTTTGGCGGCCCGCTCCTCCGCATCCCGGAGCACCTGATCCGCCTCCTTGCGGGTCTGGGCGGCCTCCTTTTTGGCGTTGGTGCGGAGCACGTTGCAGCTATTGATAATGGTATTGGCCTCCTCCAGTTGGGAAGGAAGCTGTTTCTGGAGGGTCTCCACCAAATAAAGGAGCTGTTCCCGGTCTACCATGCACTTATCCTGTCCGAACAGGGGCCCCTTTGCATCGCCCACCAGGGCGGCAAGACTGCTGAGCAGCTGATCTATGGTTCTGTTCTCCATACGACTATCTCCTTGCGTTTATTCTGGCTTTGAATTTATCAATGACCTCCGTAGGCAGGAAGTCGCTTAGTGCTACATCGTAGTAGCCCAGCTCCTTTACGGCACTGGAGCTAAGGTACATATATTTTTCCTCGGCGGTAAGGAACATGGTGTCCAGGCTGGGATTGAGCTTTTTGTTGATTAGGCTCATGGTAAACTCCGACTCAAAGTCCGACACGGCCCGCAGGCCCTTGACAATCACACAGGCACCCTTCCGC
>CAVJIP010000077.1:0-6731 GCA_963649625.1 Bacteroidaceae bacterium | reverse complement strand
CCCTTCCGCTGGGCATACTGAGCCAAAAGCTCATCGGTGGCCTCTACCTCCACGTTGGCCATGCCCTGTGTGACCTCCCGAATCATCTCCACCCGCTCCTCCGGGGTGAACATGGGGTTTTTCTTGCTGTTGTAGCCCACGCAGACAATGAGCCGGTCAAAAATGTCGGCGGCACGGCAAATCACGTTGAGATGTCCCAGGGTAATGGGATCAAAGCTGCCGGGGTAGATGGCTGTTTTCATAGGAATCACCTGGTATATAGATTGACTGCGGTTTTGCCGTAGCAGTAATCCTTGGAGCAGATCAGCTCTCCCACCACAGCCGGCAGAGCCTTCTCCCGGGACCGCTCACAGACTATTATACCACCTTCCGACAAAATGTCAATTTCCGATATTTTTTGCAGGGCAATTTCCAAAAGATTTTCCCTGTAGGGCGGGTCTAGGAGGATAATGTCAAATCGGTCCCGGGTGGTGGAAAGATAGCTCAGATAATCCGATTGCACCACCGTGGCCTTTGCCTCCAGCCGGGTCTTTTTCAGATTTTCACGAATGACCTTGACGGCGGCGGGATTTTGGTCCACCAGCACCCCGTGAGAGGCCCCCCGGCTCAGGGCCTCAATGGCCAGCTGGCCGCTGCCGGCAAAAAGATCCAGCACTCGCCGCCCCTCCAGGTCAAACTGAATAATATTAAATATGGCCTCCTTGACCCGGTCAGAGGTGGGCCGGGTGGAAAGGCCCTCCAGGGTCTTTAGCTTTGTCCCCCGGGCCGTGCCGGTAATCACTCGCATGGCGTGTCCTCCTTGCTTTGCATATTGCCCTTCCTGTTATGATAATATTCGTATACCGCCTGGGCGGCGTTTTTGGGAATCACCTGGGAAAGCTCCTCCAAAGAGGCCTCGGAAATGGCCCGGATGGTGTGAAAGGCCCGGAACAGCTGCTGCTTTCGCTTCTCCCCTACCCCGGGAATTTGATCCAGAGAGGACTTTTTCAGAGGCTTCGAGCGAAGCTGCCGCTGATAGGTAATGGCAAAGCGGTGGGTTTCCTCCTGAATTCGGCCAATCAAGGCAAACACCCCAGGATTAGTCTGAATGCCGATCTCCTGGCCCTCCGGGGTCACTAAGGCCCGGGTGCGGTGTCGGTCGTCCTTTACCATGCCGAACACCGGGACGGAGATTCCCATAGAGGAAAGCTGCCGCCGGACGGTGTCTGCGTGGGTACTGCCCCCGTCAATCAGCAGCACGTCCGGCCTCTGGTCAAAGCCCCGATCTCCATTGAGAAAGTGGTCGAACCGCCGCCGAAGCACCTGGGCCATGGAGCGGTAATCGTCCGGCCCCTCCAGGCCCTCCAGCTTAAACCGCTTATAGTCCTTTTTCAGAGGTGTACCGTTCTGGAACACCGTCATGGAGGCCACAATATCGCTGCTGCCCAGGTTGGAGATGTCATAGGCCTCCATCCGCCGGGGCGGCGCAGACAGGCCCAGCATTCCTGCCAGGGCCTCCAGGGTCTTATTGACCCGCTCCGTCTGGGTGGAAACCCGCTCCGCCTCCTCCCGGGCGTTGCTGCAGGCCAGCTGCACCAGCTTTCCATGATCTCCCCGCTGGGGCACGGAGATACGAACCTTCTTTCCATACTCCTGCTGGAGAAGCTGGGCAAACAGCTCCCCATCCTCCATGGGACAGGGCAGGTAGATGTCCTTGGGGGCCAGGCCCCGGCGGATATAATACTGCTTTACCAGGGTGGAAACCAGCTCCTCCGGGGTTTCCTCCAGGGAAGTCTCCAGCACCTCCACGTCCTTGTCAATCAGGCTCCCGTGGACAAAGTGGAGCACCGCCAGGCCGGTTTTGGCCGTGCCGATAAAGTAGCCCACCACGTCCGTGTCCGCCATGGCCCCGGGGCACACCAGCTGCTTCTGGGACAGGGCCTCTATGGCCCGAAGCCGATCCCGATAACCGGCCGCCAACTCAAAATCCAAGCGCTCCGCTGCCTGCTCCATCCGGGCCCTCAGTTCCGCCGACAGCTCCTTATCCCGGCCCTCCAGCATTAAAATTCCCTGCTCCATCCGGGCCCGGTATTCCGCCTGGGTCATGGATTTCTGACACCAGCCGTCACAGTTTCCGATTTGATAATTCAGGCAGGGACGGCCCTTGCCAATGTCCCGGGGGAATTTCTTGGAGCATCCCGGGAGCTTGAGGGTCAGGCAGATGGTGTCCAGGGCCTGCTGGGTCACAGACCGCCCTCCATAGGGGCCGAAATACCTGGCCCCGTCACTGCCTCGGCGGCCTGCCATGGAAAAGCTGGGGTACGGCTCCTTCATGTCCACCCGGATGTAGGGATAGCCCTTGTCGTCCTTGAGAAGAATGTTATATTTTGGCTGATGCCGCTTGATCAGGCTGCACTCCAGCACCAGGGCCTCAAACTCCGAGCCCGCCACAATATAGTCAAAGTTGGCGATTCGGCTGACCATCATTCTGGTTTTGGCCGTGTGGGCGGCGGAATCCTGAAAATACTGGCTGACGCGGTTTTTGAGCTTTTTGGCCTTGCCTACATAGATGATGGCCCCGGTTTTGTCCTGCATCAGATACACCCCGGGGCTGTAGGGCAGAGACAGAACCTTATCCTTCAGCCCCTGGGGCGTGAGACATTCCACCGTCATAACCTCCTCCAAACGGGAAAATGCCCCATGACCGGCCGGGGTCATGGGGCAGAAAAGCCGCAATCATTCGCCGAAGTCAGAGGAAATCAGTGCGGCAAGGGCCTCAATGGCCTCCTCCTCATCGGAGCCATTGGCAATCAAGGTAATCTCGGTGCCCTTGACGATTCCAAGGGACAGCACACCCAACAGGCTCTTGGCGTTGACCCGCCGCTCCTCAAACTCCACCCAAATGGAGCTTTTGAACTCGTTGGCCTTCTGAATAAAAAATGTCGCAGGACGAGCGTGAAGGCCCACCTGATTGTTCACAACCACATTTTTCGTACACATTTCACATTCACTCCCTATAATTCGGGCATCTCTGCCTAGCTAACCTTATCATACCAAAGAAACCGGGAATCGTCAATCTTTGAAATCAGATTTTTATGTGCTCCCTGGAACTTTTGTAACATTTTTTTAGGTGTCCAGCTCCGCAATGGTCACCCCGTCCTCTCCTTCTCCGTAGACCCCCAGCCGGACGGACTTTACCCGCTTGTTCCGCTTCAAATGCTGCTGTACCGCCTTGCGGAGCACGCCGGTGCCCTTTCCGTGGATAATGCGCACTGAGGGGAGCCGTGCCAGCAGGGCCTGGTCTAAAAACAAATCCAGAACCCCCAGGGCCTCATCGGCGGTCATGCCCCGCAGGTCTACCTCCGTGGAGGCGGGGGTATTTCGCAGCTCCCGGTTGGCCCGCTCCACAAACCGCTTTACCTGGGCTTCCCCCTCCTGCTCCGGGAGAACGTAGACCTCCTGGGGCTTTACGGTGAGCTTCATAATCCCCGCCTGAACCAGCAGGCTGCCGTCCTTGTTCACCTGGAGGACGCTGGCCTTGGTGCCCAGCTTTAACAGCTCTACGGTATCTCCCTGTTTTGGGGGGCGGCTGGAGACTTTCTGCCGGACAGGCTCCTGCCGGGCAGAGGCACGCTCCTCCGCCTGGTTCAGGCTCCGGCGCAGCTCACTTTGACGCTGGTTCATGTCCTCCACGGCTCCGGCATCTTTGAGCTGCTTTTTCATGCGCTTTAGCTCATCCATGGCCTGATTGGCCGTCCGGCGGGCATCGTCAATAATCTGCTGGGCCTCCTGCCGGGCCTTGGAGACGGCCTTGTCCCGCTCCTTCTTGATTTCCCGGTTGTACTCCTCGGACTGCTTCTTCGCCTGTTCCATTTGGAGCCGGAGCTGCTCCGCCTGGAGGCGGGCCTGCTCCATAGCCTGACGCTGGGCCTCCAGCTGAGACAGCACGTCCTCAAAGTTTACATCATTTTCGCTGACCAGACTTTTGGCATCGTCAATAATCAGGCTGCTGAGCCCCAGCCGCTGGGAGATGGCAAAGGCGTTGGACTTTCCCGGCACCCCAATCAGCAGCCGGTAGGTGGGCCGGAGGGTTTCCACGTTAAACTCGCAGGAGGCGTTGATGACCCGGTCTGTGCGCATGGCGTAGAGCTTTAGTTCCCCATAATGGGTGGTGGCGGCGATTTTGGCCCCCAGCTTTCGGCAGAACTCAATCACCGCCACCGCCAGGGCCGCCCCCTCCGCCGGGTCGGTTCCCGCTCCCAGCTCGTCAAAAAGCACCAGAGAACCGCTGCCGCAAACCTCCGTAATTTCCACAATATTCTTCATGTGGGAGGAGAAGGTGGACAGGGACTGCTCGATGCTCTGCTCGTCTCCGATGTCCGCCAATACCGTCTCAAAGGTGGAGACGCAGCTGCCATCGGATGCGGGAATATGCAGACCGCATTCGGCCATCAGCATGAGAAGGCCCAGGGTTTTCAGGGTGACGGTTTTGCCGCCGGTATTGGGCCCCGTGATGACCAAAGCGTCAAAGTCCTCCCCCAGGCGGACGGTGATGGGCACCACCTGGTTTTGGTCAATCAGGGGATGTCTGGCCCGGTTTAGGAGAACCTTCCCCTGGGTGTTGACCTGGGGGCACATGGCCTTCATGCTGTAGCTGAGCCGGGCCTTAGCAAAGATCAAATCCAGGGCCACCAGCAAATCGTGATTTTCCCCGATGGTTTTCTTGTGGGCGGCGGCCTCCGCAGAAAGCTCCGCCAGAATCCGCTCGATTTCCTTTTTCTCCTTTATGAGCAGCTCCCGCAGCTCGTTATTGGCCTGCACCGCCTGCATCGGCTCAATAAAGAACGTCCCGCCGCTGGAGGACACATCGTGCACCATGCCGGGAATGGCGTTTTTGTACTCGCTGCGCACCGGCACCACATATCGGTCTCCCCGCATGGTGATGATCGGCTCCCGAAGGTATTTGGAATAGCTGGGGGAGGAAATGATTTTTTGCAGGCTGTCCCGCACCCGGCTCCCGGTGGCCCGGATGTGCCGGCGAATATCGCTTAGGGCGGGGCTGGCACTGTCGGCGATTTCCTCCTCGCTGAGAATGGCCCCGGTGATTCGCTCCTCCAGGTAGCGGTTGGGGGTCAGTCCCTGAAACAGGGGCCTGAGACAGCCGGTGTCGGCACTCTCCCCGTCTCCGTAGTCCTTGACGCTTCGGGCGGCTCGGAGCACCTCTGCAATCCGCAGCAGCTCCACCGGATTCAGGCTGCCGCCCCGGTCTGCCCGCTCCAGGGAGGCCTTCACCTCCTTGACCCCACGAAGACCGGGACTGCCCTTTAATTCCATCATGTGGCAGGCATCCGTGGTCTCCCGGAGCCGCTGACGCACCTCATCCGGGTCGCTGACCGGAAGGAGCTTTAGGGCCAGCTCCTTCCCTGCCTCCGTGACGCAGTGACCGGCAAGCCGCTCCAAAATCCGATCCAGCTCCAGGGTATGGAGGGATTTTTCGTATAGCTCGTTCATATTCTTTATCCTTACATGGTAATGGCAAACAGTCGTTTGTAAAATTCCAGGGCCGGAATCCGCTGGCCCAGCTGAGTCAGCAAAAAGGCCTCTGTGACCTGCCCCAGCTGCTCCAGGGCCGATGGGGGCAGAGAAAAGGACAGCAGCCGCTGCTTTTCACAGCCGGTAATGTGCCGCATGGCGGAAAGCACCCCGGGGGAAAGGAAAATCCCCTCCGGCTCCGTGCCCCGGCAGTTGGCACACAGCAGCCGTCCCTCCTGGAGGATAAAGCTCTCCCCTTGGGGGTTGCCGCAGCAGCCGCAGCCCTCCAGCATAGGGGCAAAGCCAATCAGGCACATCAGCCGCAGCTCAAAGGCCGCCTTTACCAGGCTGTGGGGCTTTTGCAATACGTCCAGCCCGTACAGGCAGTTGAGGCCCAGGGACAACAGCTCCCGGTCGCTGCCCTCCGAGGTGGAGACCATTTCCAAAACCTGGGCAAAATAGGAGCCCAGGGCCAGCAGCTCAATGTTCTGATGGAGGCCGGAAAACAGATTCAGCGGCTCCGCCTCGTTGACGGAATAGTAGCCGCTCCGCTCATAAAGGGTAAATTCGCTGTAGGTCAGCAGCTGGCAGCCGCCCCGCAGAGGGCTGTTTTTCCGCTTGACCCCCCGGGCCTTTGCGGTGACAAGGCCCAGCTCCTGGGTCAAGACCGACAATATCTTGTCGTTGTCCTTATACTGGGCCTCCCGCAGCACCAGGCCCTTGGTGGTGTAAAACATGGTCATTCTCCACTATGTAGCCCCGAACAAGCCTCCTACTTTTCAGGCTGTCCGCAGGCTCTGTCCTTCGCATAAATCAGATAATCCCTCGGGTCGCCGGTTTGGGTAAACCGGGCCCACTTCTCCTCTGTCTCCATGGCCCTTCCTCCTCCCGAAATAGTGTTCTCCCTGGGGCCGGAAAGATACCCGGCAGGTTTTGTCAATTCTCCTGATAGCCCAGGTTGCGAATGAGAAAATCGCTGTCCCGCCAGTTTTCCTTGACCTTGACCCAGCAGCGAAGATAGACCTTGGCCCCCATAAACCGCTCACAGTCGGCCCGGGCCATGGTGCTGATTTTCTTGAGCATATCTCCGTGCTTTCCGATAATGATACCCTTATGGCTGGCTTTTTCGCAATAGATGGTGGCCTCCAGGTCGATGATGTCGCTGCCGTCTCGCTGGGAAAACCGGTCTATTTCCACCGCTGTGCCGTGGGGAACCTCCC
>CAVJIP010000076.1:0-36725 GCA_963649625.1 Bacteroidaceae bacterium | reverse complement strand
TTGGTTTTGTGTGACCTTTTTCGGAACGGTGCTCGAATTACAGTGTTTCAAACTTCACACTCCAAATTGCAGGTAGTCTAAGCATACCACAATTATAGAATAAAGGCAACGGTGGGATTTGGAAAAAGCCCCCTGCCTGGTGGGACAATTTTCCGAAGCCGCCGGAAAAGGCCAAAGATTGCTTTGACTTTCCCAGCTGAATGCGATAGTATGGAGCCAAGAAGAAGGAGGCACAGCATGAGACAATTTCTGGGAAAACACCGGGAGCTGCTGCTCTATGGTCTGTTCGGCGGGGGAACCGTGGCGGTGGATATGGGCCTTTACAGTCTGCTGGTGGGCCCCTTGGGCATCGCCTGGGCCAATGGCTGGGCCTGGTGCGGGGCGGTGGCCTTTGCGTTTTTCACCAATAAATATTTCGTCTTTGCCCGAGGCAGTCAGGAAAAGGGCAGGTTTTGGCGGGAGCTGGCGGAGTTTATCGGGGCCAGGCTGCTGTCTCTGCTGGTGGAGGTGTGGGGCGTGGAGTATCTGGTAGAGCGGGGGCTGAATCAGACTGTCCTTGGCGTCACCGGCGGAGCCGCCAAGGGGGTCATCACCCTGGTGGTGATTTTAATGAACTATCTTATCAGTAAGCTGCTGATTTTTCGTCCCAGGGAGGCAAGGCCATGACCAGAGACGAATGCTTTATGGAGGAGGCCCTGAAGCTGGCCCGTCAGGCGGCGGCGGAGGGAGAGGTGCCCATCGGCTGCGTGATTACCCTGGGAGACGAGATCGTGGGCCGGGGGAGAAACTGCCGGGAGCGGGGCAAAACGGCCCTGGGCCATGCGGAGCTTCTGGCCATCGGAGAGGCCTGCCGGAATTTGGGCGGCTGGCGGCTGTGGCAGTGCCGGCTATATGTGACCCTGGAGCCCTGCCCCATGTGCGCCGGGGCCATGATCAACGCCCGAATCCCCACGGTGGTCTACGGGACCAGGGATCCCAAGGCCGGGTCTGTGGATTCTCTGGTGCGGCTGTTTCAGGTGGGGTACAACCATCACCCGGAGGTGATTTCCGGGGTGCTGGAGCAGGAGTGCGCCCAGGTGCTAAGGGAGTTTTTCCGGGGCCTTCGTGCCCAAAAAAACCGGGAGACAGACCGGGCTCGGCGCACAGATTGTTGACAAAAGGCTCTTTTCGGGATATTATAATATGGCTGTCGTGTAGCCATTCGGCATACCGGGGCCGGATAAGGGCCCGGAGTGCTTTTTGATGCGTCTGTTGTGACAGGAAAAACAGAGAAGCGCAATAGGGAAAGCCGAAGAACAGACGGCTTTCATAAGGCGTGAGAAAGGATTGTTGGAATGAAAGGAATTATTTTGGCCGCAGGCAAGGGTACCCGGCTCTACCCCATTACCAGGCCCGTGTGCAAGCCCCTGCTGCCGGTTTATGATAAGCCCATGATCTACTACCCCCTGAATGTGCTGATGACCGCCGGGATTCGGGACATTTTGGTCATCGTCCCCCCGGACGACAAGGAGCCCTTTGTCAACCTGCTGGGCGACGGCAGCCGGCTGGGGATTCACATTGAATATCTGGAGCAGAAGATTCAGCGGGGTATTGCGGATGCCTTTACCATCGGGGCGGACTTTATCGGAGAGGACTCCGTGTGCCTTGCCCTGGGAGACAACATCTTCTATGGCCCGGCTTTCCGGCGGAAGCTCCGCCAGGCCATGGGCAACATTGAGGGGGCATCTATTTTCGGCTACTATGTGTCCGACCCCAGAGCCTTCGGCGTGGTGGAGTTTGACGGGGCGGGAAAGGCCATCTCTATTGAGGAAAAGCCTGCCCATCCAAAGTCCAACTATATTGTCCCCGGCCTTTATTTTTATGACAATCGGGTGGTGGATGCGGCCCAAAAGGTCAAGCCCTCGGCCCGGGGAGAGCTGGAGATTACCTCCGTCAACAACGCCTATCTGGAGGCGGGAATGCTCCAGGTGGTGACCTTGGGGGACGAGTTCACCTGGTTTGACACCGGCAACGCAGACAGCCTCTATGAGGCGGCAGGGGCCATTCGGGCGGCCCAGCGCAGCGGCAAGATGATTGGCTGCCTGGAGGAGACTGCCCTGAAAAACGGCTGGATCGACACGGAACAAATGCTGGAAATTGCCAAGGAAATGGAAAAGACCAGATACGGTCAGTATCTCACGGCCATTGCGGGGGATCTGGACTGACAGGAAGTGACGCAGGTGGAGAGGGGAAACATGGAGGAACAACGGGCCTATCGGTATCTGAAGCGGCTGCTGGATCTGCTCATTGCACTGATCGGGGTCGTGGTGCTTTCGCCTCTGCTGCTGGCCATCGCTCTGGCGGTGGTGGTGGAGGACGGTTTCCCGGTGCTCTACCGGGCAAAGCGGGTGGGGCTTCACGGGCGGCCCATTACAGTCTACAAGTTCCGTAGCATGAAGCGGCACGCAGACCGGCTGGAGGAGAATCTGTCTCCCCAGGAGCTGGAGGAGTATCGGCGGAACTTTAAGCTGGCAAAGGATCCCCGCACCACCAAGGTGGGGCGGTTCCTGCGGAAAACCAGCCTGGACGAGCTGCCCCAGCTGTTCAATATTATCGCCGGAACCCTGTCCCTGGTGGGCCCCAGGCCGGTACTCCAGGAGGAGACGGAGCTTTACGGCCCGGATCGGGAGCTGTTGCTGTCCTGTAAGCCGGGGCTGACAGGGCTGTGGCAGGCCAAGGGCCGAAGCAATGTGACCTATGAAAACGGGGCCCGGCAGGCCCTGGAGCTGCGGTATGTGCGGGAGTGCAGTCTGTGGCTGGACATAAAGATACTGTTCTGGACCATCGGTGCGGTGATTCGCATGGACGGCGCACGTTAGGGAGGAAATTTCCATGAAGTATGATTTTCTGGTGGTAGGGGCCGGATTCTTCGGGGCCGTCTTTGCCCATGAGGCTACCGCCCGGGGCAAGCGCTGCCTGGTCATTGACCGCCGGGAGCATATCGGCGGAAACTGCTATACCCAGCAGGTGGAGGGGATCGCAGTCCATCGCTATGGCGCCCATATTTTCCACACCTCGGACAAGGCGGTTTGGCAGTATGTGAATCGGTTTGCGGAATTTAATAATTATGTAAACTCGCCCGTGGCCAACTACAAGGGCGAGATTTACAATATGCCCTTTAATATGAACACCTTTAGCCGCCTGTGGAATATCTCCACCCCCCGGGAGGCCAAGGCCATCATTGAGGCCCAGCGGGGGGGCATCACCCAGCCGAGAAATCTGGAGGAGCAGGCCATCTCCCTGGTGGGCCGGGACATCTATGAAAAGCTGGTCAAGGGCTACACGGAAAAGCAGTGGGGCCGCAGCTGCAGCGAGCTGCCCGCCTTTATTATCCGCCGGCTGCCGGTGCGGTTTACCTACAACAACAACTATTTTACAGACCGGTATCAGGGCATCCCGGAGGGAGGCTATACGGCCATCTTTGAAAGGCTCCTGGAGGGGATTGAGGTTTGCCTGGGCTGTGACTATCTGAAGGAGCGGGAGGCCCTGCGGCCTTTGGCGGAGCAGGTGATCTATACCGGCCCCATTGACCAGTATTTTGACTACTGCTATGGCCCCCTGCAATTCCGCTCTCTGCGGTTTGAAACGGAGGTTCTGGATATGGACAATTTCCAGGGCAACGCCGTGGTCAACTATACCGACCGGGAGACCCCCTACACCCGCATCATTGAGCATAAGCACTTTGAATTTGGCACCCAGCCCAAAACCGTCATCACCCGGGAGTATCCCGCAGACTGGCACCCCGGGGACGAGCCCTACTATACCGTAAACGATGAGGCCAACAACGCTCTCTACGAGCGGTATGCGGCCCTGGCGGCCCGGGAGCCGGGGGTTCATTTCGGGGGACGACTGGGAGAATACAAGTACTATGACATGGACAAGGTGATCGCCTCCTCCCTGGCCCTGTGTGAAAGGCTCCTATGAGGATCCGTATGCTGGTGGCGGCCCACAAGGCGTATCCTATGCCCAAGGACGAAATGTACCTTCCCCTCCAGGTGGGCAAGGCGGGGACGGATTTGAATTTAGGCTTTCAGGGAGACGACACCGGGGAGAATATTTCCCGAAAAAACCCCTCCTTTTGTGAGCTGACGGCCATCTACTGGGCCTGGAAGAACCTGGACGCAGACTATATCGGCCTGTGCCACTACCGCCGGTATTTCCGGGGCAGGGCTGGCCGGGACAAGTGGGCCTGTATTCTCACCGGGGCCCAGGCGGAGGAGCTGCTCAAGGGCTGGGATGTGCTGCTGCCCCGGCGGCGGAACTATTTTATTGAGACGGTGTACAATCAATATATCCATGCCCATCCCGGGGAGGGGCTGGATCTGGCCCTGGATCTGGCTGCGGCAGGGGGCCCGGCCTATGAGCAGGCGGCGGCCCGGCTGAAAAAACGCACCTGGACGCACATTTACAATATGTTCCTGATGAAGCGGGAAATTTTCGATGGCTACTGCCGGTGGCTGTTTGACATTCTCTTTCAGGTGGAAAAGACCATTGACACCTCGAACTATAGCGTCTATGATAAGCGGGTGTTTGGCTTTCTCAGTGAGCGGCTCCTGGATGTTTACCTGGAGGCCAACGGCATTGCCTATAGGGAGGTGCCGGTGATGTTTATGGAGCGGCAGAATTGGCTGAAAAAGGGCGGGAGCTTTCTCCGGCGCAAGTGGAAAAAAGGGGAATGACCATGGAACATACCCTCAGAGAGCTGCAGCTTTGCGAGCTGGAGATCGTCCGGGATGTGGTGAAGATATGCAAGAAGCACGGGCTTCAGCTCTACATGATGGGAGGCACCCTTCTGGGGGCCGTGCGGCATCAGGGCTTTATTCCCTGGGACGACGATGTGGATCTGGGCCTGAGCCGGGAGGACTATGAGCGGTTTTTACAGGTCGCCCCGGCGGAGCTAAGGCCGGGCTATGGGCTACGGCACTTTGCCAAGGATCCGGATATGCCCTATTATCCCGCCCAGGTGGTGGACCCCTCCTTTGAGCTTCTGGACACCTCCGCCCAGGTGGAAAAGACCCGCTGCGCCTGGATTGACCTGTTCCCGCTGGACGGGCTGCCCCGGGGAAAGGTCGCCCTTTCCCTTCATAAATACCGGCTGCTGTATCTGCGGCTGATGCTGAAATACAGCCAGTTTTCCCAGGTGGTGGCGGTCAATCTGGCCCACCGGCCCCTTCATGAGCGGATTCTCATTGGGCTGGGAAAGCACCTGCATCTGGAGCAGCGGCTGGACACCGGCAAGCAGATGGAGCGGATCGACCGGTGCCTGAAAAAATACCCCTTTGAGGGGGCTGACCGGGTGGTCAACTTTATGGGGGCCTATAAATTCCGGGAGATGTTTCCCAAGGCCGTCTATGAGGCCACGGCGGAATATCCCTTTGAGGACATGATCCTGCCCGGGCCTCGGGACTATGACCGGGTGCTCCGGCAGATGTACGGGGAGTATATGACCCCGCCTCCGGCGGAGGAGCAGAATAAGCACGGAACAGTGACAGGAGCGTAGCCATGAAGCGTGTGATTACCTACGGTACCTTTGACCTTTTACATTACGGCCATATCAACCTGCTCCGCCGGGCCAAGGCCCTGGGGGACTATCTCATTGTGGCCCTTTCCACAGACGAGTTTAATCTCCGGGAGAAAAACAAGGTGTGCTATTTCTCCTATGAGGAGCGGCGGCGGCTGTTGGAGGCCATCCGCTATGTGGATTTGGTGATTCCGGAGGAGAGCTGGGAGCAGAAGCGCACCGATGTTCGCCTTTACCAGGTGGACACCTTTGTGATGGGGGACGACTGGCAGGGAAAATTTGACTTTCTCGGCGACTTGTGCCAGGTGGTCTATCTGCCCCGAACGCCGGAAATCTCCACCACCAAAATCAAGCGGGAGCTGGGACGGCCATGAAGCGGATCAGTCTCATTGTCCCGGTGTACAACGGGGTGGCCTATCTTCGGGACATGGCCCGGAGCGTGCTGGAGCAGGACTGGGAGGAATTTCAGGTGCTCTTCAGTGACGACGGCTCCACAGACGGCTCCGTCGGCATATTGGCGGAGCTGGCGGCCCGGGACTCCCGGGTCAAGGTCATTTTTGGAGAAAACGGCGGCGTGTCTGCGGCCCGGAACCGGGCACTGGAGCAGGCCGACGGAGACTATATCGGCTTTGCCGACGCAGACGACCTGCTTCTGCCGGGGTATCTCCGTACCCTGGCGGAGGTACTGGAGGAAACCGGCGCAGACATGGCCTGCTGCGGCTTTGACCGGGTGTATGAGGCCACCGGGGTGCAGGATCGCCTGCCCGATAGGGCCTATGTCCGGGAGGTCACAGACCGGGACGGCATGGCCCGGCGGCTGCTGCGGCCGGACGGCTATACCACGGTCATGTGGAACAAGCTGTTCCGCCGGGAGGCCCTGACCGGCCGGGACGGGCGGTTGCTAGGCTTTGATGAGAGCCTTTACATTGTGGAGGACGGAGAGTACATTTTTCGGAGCGGAGTGGCCCGGGCGGTGTTTCTGCCCCAGTCCCTTTACCGCTACAGCGTGAGAACCGGCGGCGCCATGTACGGCAGGCTCACGGCCCGGAAACGGACGGAGCTTACGGCCCGAAAAAAAATCGTGGCCCTGACCCAGGGCCTAAGCCCGGAGACCCAGGCCCTGGCAAGGATGAAATACCAGAAGGGCGTAAGGGATCTGCTGTTCCACAGCGTGATTGACGGGGACGGCGGAGAGATCAAGGACCTGAAAAGGGAACTGAAGGTCTATCGCCGGGAGCTGTTTGCCTCTCCGGCCCTTTCCAAAAAGGAAAAACTGAAATACCACATCTATGGCCCCATCATCTGCCTGAATCTCCGATATGTCGGCGCATTCCTGATGGACAAGCTCAGCGGGCATTAAGGAGACTGGTCTATGAAGCACAAAGCCCTGCGGCAGTGGCTGTATTATCTTCTGCTGTTCCCCTACTTTAAGCCTGCCATTCTGGGGGTGCTGGAGGGGACGGAGCTGCTGGAGAAGGCGTTTGACCTTTGGCGAATGGCGGCGGCAGTGGGAGTTTGCCTGCTGTTTTTGTGGAATCTGGGAAGGAAAAAGCGCCGGCCCTCGCCGGTGCTCTGGTGGCTGTGCGCCTATTTGGGCTTTATCGCCCTGGCCACGCTGATTCGGGAGAACAATCTCTGGGGCCTTGCCAACTATGTGCTGACCATTGTGACCTTTGCCATGCTGGTGGAGCTGGCCGTCCGGGACAGCCCGGGGATGGCCCTGAATATGCTGGTGGGGCCGCTGACTGTGCTGGTGCTGGCAAACTTCATACTGCTGTGCCTGTTCCCCATGGGACTGTGTACCGGCGGAACCTATCACTATAAGTATAATTTCCTGGGAATCGACAATTTTCTGGCCCCCATTCTCATTCCCTATATGTTCCTGGTGGCCCTTCGGTCTACCATGTGTCATGGGGACCTAAACTGGTTTGCCTACGCCATGATTTTCGTCTCCGGGGAGAGCCTGGTGCTGGTCTGGTCGGCCACAGGGCTGATGGGACTGGCGGTGGCCCTGATTTTTCTCCTGTTTGTCTATCAGCGCAGGGCCCAGCACCTCTTTAACTTTACCACGGCCCTGGGGGTGGGCAGCGGAATGTTTTTTACCATTGTGCTGTTCCGTCTGCAAAACGTCTTTGCCTTTTTCATTGAGGGGGTGCTCCACAAGGGGCTGAGTTTCACCGGGCGCACGGACATTTGGGACAAGGCCGTCACAATGATTTTGAAGTCCCCCTTCCTGGGCTATGGCATTGCCCAGTCCGGCAAGGTATATCGCCTGTCCAAGCACAAGTATTATCATGCCCACAACGCCTTTTTAGAGGTCATGGTGGAGGGCGGCGTGTTCTCCCTGACGGCCTTTCTTATGATGCTGGCCACGGCGGGTCGGCAGCTGCTGATCTATCGCAGGCATCCCTACGCCTGTCTCCTTTCCGCCGGAATGATGTCCGTGGCGGTGATGACCACCATGGAGCCCTTTCTGGACAGCAACGGCCTGCTCATCTATGCCCTGGTGATTCTGGGGTATCATGTGGGTACGCTGATTTACGGCAAGGACACCGCTCCGGCAGGTGCCCACTGACCACATACGCAATTTTGGAGGTTATCCATGGCCCGTACACAAAATTCCATACGCAATGTTGCAGCGGCCATGGTGGGGCAGCTGGGCGGCGTGCTGGTCAATCTGCTGGCCAGAGTTTTTTTCCTGCACTATCTGAACCAGACCTATCTGGGCCTGAACGGCCTGTTTACCAACGTGCTCACCATGCTCTCCCTGGTGGAGCTGGGGGTGGGGCCTGCCATGGCCTACAGCCTCTATAAGCCCCTGGCGGACGGGGATACGGAGAAAATCAAAAGCCACATGGCCTTTTACAAGCGGGCCTATATTACCATCGGTCTGGTGATCGGGGCTCTGGGGCTGCTGTTTCTGCCCTTTTATACGGTGTTTATGGATGAGGTGCCGGACATTCCCCACCTGAACGTGATTTATCTCCTGTTTGTGGCCAACACGGTGGTGTCCTACTTCTATTCCTACAAGCGGAGCCTGATTGTCTGCGACCAGAAGAAGTACATCGAGACGGGCATCCACTATGGGGCCTATTTCCTGCTGAACCTGGTGCAGATCATTTTCCTGGCACTGACCCAAAGCTATGTGCTGTTTCTGGTGCTTCAGGTGCTTTCCACCTGGGGAGAAAACTTTCTGCTGGCCCGAAAGGCGGACAAGCTCTATCCCTATCTTCGGGAGAAAAACGTCCGGCCCATGAGCCGGGAGGACTCCCAGATTATTTTCCGGAACGTGGCCGCCATGAGTATGCACAAGGTGGGGGCCGTGGTGGTGAACTCCACGGACAATATCCTTATCTCCAAGCTCATCGGCCTGGCCACCGCCGGTCTTTACAGCAATTATTACACCATTATCCACCCCCTGCAAACGGTGACAAACCAAATCTTTGAATCCATTGTGGCCAGCGTGGGGAATCTTTCCGCCACGGTAAAGGGCGGGGACGTGCTCCGGCTCAAGGAGACGTTTAATGACGTGTTCTTCTTCGCCTTTTGGGTGTTTACCTTTTGCTCGGCGTGCCTACTGAATCTGCTCCATCCCTTTATTGAGTTTCTGTGGCTGCGAAACCGGGGCTGGCTTTTGGATGAGCCTACCCTGATTGTGCTGGTCATAAACTTCTATCTCTACGGAATGCGTCGGCCAGTGCTGACCTTCCGGGACGCCTCCGGGGCCTTTTGGAATGACCGGTTTAAGCCGATTTTTGAATCCGTCATCAACCTTTTTGCCTCTGTGGTGCTGGCCAATCACTATGGCCTGGTGGGCATTTTTCTGGGAACCCTGGTGTCTACAGTGACCACCAGCCTGTGGGTGGAGCCACTGGTGCTTTACCGCAATGTGTTTTATCTGCCGCTGCGAGACTATTTTATTCGGTTTTTTGGCTATACCGCCGTGGGGGCGGCTGTCTGCGGCGTGACCACCTGGCTGTGTCATCTGGTGGGCTACAGCCTGCTGAGCCTGATTCCCAGAGGGCTGATCTGCCTGACAGTGCCCAATGTGCTGCTGTTTGTGGTGTTCCGGGGAACCAAGGAGTATCAGTATTTTAAGGCCCTGGGCAAGGAGCTGCTGGGAAAGGTACAGGGCCATGGAAAAGGCTAAGGCCCCGGGCCGGGAGGCCTGGCTGGACGGGCTCAAGGGCTTCGCCATTTTATTGGTGATTCTGGGCCATGTGCTCAGCGGCTATCTGGACGCTGGCACATTCCCGGAGGCCTATTGGAGCTTTTATCAGGTTCGCACCTTGATTTACAGCTTTCATATGCCCCTGTTCTTCCTGCTCAGCGGGTTTACCTTCACCCTGGCCTATTGGCGGGAGGGAAGGCTGCGGAAGGGGGGCTATTTCCGGCAGCTGGGGAATCTCCTGTGGATTTATGTGGTCTTTGCCCTGGCCCAGTGGGGGGTCAAGCAGGTTGTGCCGGAGCTGGTCAACGAAACCTACGACCTGGAGGATCTCCGGCGGATGTTTCTTGAGCCCCTGGGGAACTTCTGGTATCTCTATGTGCTTTTGATTCTGTACCTTCTGGGCGGGGCCCTGCGGGTGCCGGAGTGGAAGGGGGTTTGGCTGCTGCTGCCTGGAGCCCTGGCCATTGTGGCGGCGGATGTCCATCTGGACTGGAGGGAGCTGACCCTTTACCGGGTGATTTACCACTTTTTCTTCTTCGCCCTGGGCTGCGCCCTGTGCCGGAGAAGGCACTTCCTGGCCGGAGGAAAGCCGGCGGGGGCGGCGGCCATGTTCCTGTCCACGGCGGTGTATTTCCATGTGTGCTGGGGGGTCTGGAGCTGGTATGGCAACTGGCATCTGGGCATCGCCCTGTCGGCCAGCTATCTGCTGGTGGTGCTGTTTTTCCACTGGGAGAGACTGTCGGGCTGCGGGCTGTTGCAGCTGTGCGGGAAATACTGTCTGGAGATGTACCTGCTTCACACCTTTTTTACGGCGGGTCTGCGGACGGTGCTGTCCCGGTGGGGGATTACGTCTCCCTGGGGCAGCGTCTGGGTGAACTTTTTCCTCAGTACGGTCCTGTGTCTGCTGCTGGCCTGGCTGGCGGGAAGGGCTGCCTGGACGGATTTGATCTTTCGTCCGGCCCGGTTCTTCCGGCGGCAGCTGGAGCACCATGGGGAATAAATGCGAACGCCCTCGGACAAGGCAAGTCCGGGGGCGCATCGCATCACATGAAAGAAAGGAGAAAAGAAAGAAGAAAAAAGAGAGGATCTATTTGAAAATCGCCATCGGTTGATGTGCGAGGGGTTTTCCTTTTGATGGTCTTAGTATACCCGAGGAATTTTGCGGAATCCTGAACAGAGTTTGAACCCTTTGTAAAGAATGGGCCGGAAACCGGGAAAGTGTGAACGGAGTGTAAACCCGGGAGAAAATCTCCCTGGGGGCTTGACTTGTCCCGGAGCGGCAATGCTATAATGGCCGAGAAGCGATATACACAGGAGGAGCATATGACACTGGAACAGTTTTTTAAGGAGCATCCCCGCTGCGCCCTGGGGTATTCCGGGGGCGTGGATTCCTCCTATCTATTGTGGGCGGCGGTACAGGCGGGGATCAACATTCAGCCCTATTTTATCAAAACCCCCTTTCAGCCGGAGTTTGAGCTGGAGGATGCCAAAAAAATGGCCCGGGAGCTGGGGGTAGATCTGCGGGTGGTTCCCCTGAGATTGCCGGAGCCGGTGCTGGAAAATCCGAGCAACCGCTGCTATCTCTGTAAGCAGGCTCTGTTTGGAACTCTCCGGCAGATGGCGGCCCGGGAGGGCTATGGGGTGCTGCTGGACGGCACCAACGCCTCCGATGACCCAAAGGACAGACCGGGCATGAGGGCCCTGGAGGAGCTGGAGGTGCTCTCTCCTCTGCGGCTGTGCGGCCTGACCAAGGAGGAGCTTCGGCGGCGTTCCCGGGAGGCGGGACTGTTCACCTGGGACAAGCCCGCCTATGCCTGCCTTGCCACCCGGTTTCCCACGGGGACGAAAATCACCGAGACGGGCCTGCCTCAGGTGGAGACGGCGGAGGGGCTGCTGTTTTCCCTGGGCTTTACGGATTTTCGGGTGCGGGTGTTTCATGGGGCAGCCAGGTTACAGCTGCCTTCGGCGCAAATGGAGGGGCTGCTTCAAAATCGGGAGGCCGTTTTGGCTGCACTGGGGGAGATCTTTTCCGCCGTACTGCTGGATTTGGAGGGACGAGCATGAATCAGACAGAGCTAAGGGAGCTGCTGGAGCAGGTGGCCCAGGGACGCATCACCGTGGAGGCGGCGGCACTGGCCCTGCGGCAGGCCCCCTATCGGGACTTGGGCTACGCCAAAACAGACGGCCACAGGGGCATCCGCCAGGGAGCCGCCGAGGTGATCTACGGCCCGGGGAAAACCCACGACCAAATTGCCGGAATCACGGCGGAACTGCTGGCCCAGGGAGAGAAAACCCTGCTGATTACCCGGTTGGAGCCGGAGAAGGCCGCCCGGGTTCAGGAGAAGGTACCTTTGAACTACAGTCCCCAGGGGCGTATTGCCGTGGCGGGGGTTATGCCGGAGCCCACTGCCTCCGGAAGAATTCTGGTGGTCACAGGAGGAACCAGCGACATCCCCGTGGCGGAGGAGGCGGCCATTACCGCCCAGGCCCTGGGAAACCCGGTGGAGCGGCTCTATGACGTGGGGGTGGCGGGGCTTCACCGGCTCCTTTCCCACCTGGATACCCTGATGTCCGCCCGGGTGATTATTGCCATTGCGGGCATGGAGGGGGCCTTGGCCAGTGTGGTAGGGGGATTGGTGGACTGCCCGGTAATCGCCGTGCCCACCTCCGTAGGCTATGGGGCCTCCTTCGGCGGGGTCAGCGCCCTGCTGAGTATGCTCAATTCCTGCGCCAGCGGGGTCAGCGTGGTGAACATTGACAATGGCTTCGGGGCGGGCTTTTTGGCCAGCCGAATCAATCACATGGGAGGATAACATGAAAACGATATACTTAGAGTGCGCCATGGGGGCAGCGGGCGATATGCTGATGGGGGCATTGCTGGAACTGCACCCGAATCCCGCAGAATTTCTGGAGGAGCTAAACGGCCTGGGGCTTCCCGGCGTTACGGTCAGGGCGGAGAAGGCCCACAGCCATGGAATCGCCGGAACCCACGTCCGGGTGCTGATTGACGGGCGGGAGGAGGAAACCTTCCACCACGACCATCACGACCACCACGGTCATCATGACCATCCCCATGCCGGGATCCATGAGATCACCCATGTGATAGAGGCTCTGGCCCTACCGGAGCCGGTGCGCCGGGACGCCCTGGCGGTCTATGAGGCCATTGCCCAGGCGGAGGCCCGGGCCCATGGGGTGCCGGTGAGGGAGGTACACTTCCATGAGGTGGGGGCGCTGGATGCGGTGACGGACGTGGTGGGAGTTTGCCTGCTGCTCCACCAGCTGGAGGCGGATGAGGTTCTGGCCTCCCCGGTGCATGTGGGCAGCGGCACGGTTCAGTGCGCCCACGGGGGTTTGCCGGTTCCGGCTCCCGCCACGGAATTTCTTCTGGAGGGGATTCCTACCTATGGGGGAGAAATCCAGGGAGAGCTGTGTACCCCCACCGGGGCGGCGCTGCTGTGGCATTTTGTAAAGCAATTCGGGGCAAGGCCCCTGATGGCGGTGGAGGGTGTGGGCTACGGCCTGGGCACCCGGGAGTTTCCCCGGGCCAACTGCCTTCGGGCCATGCTGGGGGAAAGACAGGGCCAGGAGGGCCGGGAGACCATCTATGCCCTGTCCTGCAACCTGGACGACATGACCCCGGAGGAGATGGCCTGCGGCATGGAGGTGCTCCGGCAGGCCGGGGCCCTGGAGGTCTACACCACGGCGGCAAATATGAAAAAGGGCCGCCCGGGGATGGTACTTTCCTGCATTTGCCATGAGGAGCGGCGGCAGGAGCTGGTGGGGCTGATGTTCCGGCATTTTACCACCCTGGGCATTCGGGAGCAGGCGCTGAGCCGGTATGTGCTGCACCGGGAGGTGCGGGCCCAGGAGACGGAGCTGGGGACGGTACACATAAAAACCGCCTCCGGCTGGGGGGTGTTCCGGGAGAAGCCGGAGCTGGAGGACTTACGGGCCATTGCCCAGGCCACAGGCAGAAGTGTCCGGGAGGTGCGGGAGAGCCTGAGCGTGCTGCTGCAAAAATAGAAGGGGAAATAAACGCCGGGAACCGCCTCCTTTGGAAGACGGCTCCCGGTTTGTCATTTATGGGAGCAGATTCACCACAATTCGGATAAACAAAATCCCCAGTACCGTAAGCACCACAGGCCGGACGATTCGTTTCCCGTCCTTGGCAACCATGCCTGCGCCGGTGTAGTGGCCGGCAATGGAGAACAGGGAGGCCGTCAGGCCCAGGGGCCAGTAGACCTGTCCATGGTAGATAAAGGTGGCCAGAGCCGCCACATTGGAGGCAAGATTCACCATTTTTGTGGTGCCCGAGGCTGACCGCAAGTCCATCCGGCCAAGCCCGGTCAAAATCAGCAGCATAAAGGTTCCTGTGCCCGGGCCGTACAGCCCGTCGTACATTCCGATCACAAAGGCGGAGCCCATGGTAATCAGCAGAAGCTGCCGGGGCGGGCGGGTGCCGGTGAGAGGGCTTTCCCCCATGTCCCGGTTGCGCAGTACATAAAAGGCCACCACAGGCAGCACCGCCAGCAGCAGCCCCTGAATTACCCGCTCGGAGAGCAGCAGGGAGATGCTGGCCCCGATGGTAGAGCCGATCAGAGCCATGGGCACGGCAAACAGGGACAGCTTTAAGGGGACAAATCCGTTTTTCAGGAAACGCCCGGTGGAAACCGCAGTGCCTGTGGCGGAGGAGAGCTTGTTGGTGGCCAGGGCGGTATGGGTGGGAAGGCCTGCCAGAAGATAGGCCGGCAGAGAGATCAGCCCCCCGCCTCCGGCCACGGCATCCACAAACCCCGCCAAAAACACCAGGGGACAGACAATCAAATAGGGCAGCATAAGGGCACCATCCTTGCACGCAAAGTACTTCAACATTATACTACGTTAGTTTGGCGCTGCGCAATGAATAAAGCGACAAAATGCTTGCATATATTAAGGCAAAAAACTTGATAAACTGCCCAAATTTGAATTTTTGTTGGAAAGCGTTGCATTTTCACTTGACGGATGCAAGAGAAAAGATTATAATATGCATAGAAGCCAGAGAAGATTTCAAAAGCGTATGCCGCTCCGCTTGGCCGTATCTGCCGCCAGGCGAGCCGCTATTTTTTAATTTTTATGGAGAGGGGTATCCGCTGTGATCAAACTTGTCAATGTCAACAAATATTTCGGCGATCTCCACGTTTTGAAGGATGTAAATTTGGAAGTTGCAGAAGGTGAGAAGCTGGTCATTATCGGGCCCTCCGGCTCCGGCAAGTCCACCACGGTTCGCTGTATGAACTTTCTGGAGGAGCCTACCTCCGGGGAGGTGTGGATTGACGGGGTGCGTCTGACCAATAAAAACAAGACCCAGATGAACCGCACCGCCATGAGCATGGTGTTCCAGCAGTTTAACCTGTATCCCCACAAAACCGTGCTTCAGAATCTGACCCTGGCCCCCATGAAGCTCCACCATAAGTCCAAAAAGGAGGCGGAGGATCTGGCTTTCCACTATCTGGATGTGGTCGGGCTGCGGGATAAGGCCCATGTCTATCCCACCACCCTTTCCGGCGGACAGCAGCAGCGGGTGGCCATTGCCCGGGCCCTGTGCTGCCAGACCAAAATCATCCTGTTTGATGAGCCCACCTCCGCCCTGGACCCGGAAACGGTGCAGGACGTGCTGGACGTAATGATCAAGCTCTCCAAGGAGAACATCACCATGGTGGTGGTGACCCATGAGATGGGTTTTGCCCGTCAGGTGGCGGATCGGGTCATCTTTATGGCCGACGGCACCATTATTGAGGAGGGCTCCCCGGAGCACTTCTTTGAGAATCCCACCCACGAGCGGACGAAGCAGTTCCTCTCGAAGATTCTCCGCTGATGTTACAGGCAACACGCCTGGCGTGTTTCAGGACATACACCTTGTCACACTATGAATGGAGGAATTACTTATGAGCAAACTCAAGAAACTGACGGCAATGGGGCTGTCTGTTGTGATGGCCCTGAGCCTGCTGGCCGGCTGCGGCGACAGTGCTGCATCCTCGGCGGCTTCCACCACCACGGCACCCGCTGCCTCTGAGGCTACCGCTGCCGCTGCCGATACTGGCTCCGCCACCGAGGCCGCCGGAGATGCCGCCTCCTACGGCACCGGTGTCCAGGCCATTATTGACCGGGGCGTGCTGAAGGTGGGCGTAAAAAGCGATGTCATCGGCTTCGGCTATATGGACCCCCTGACCAGCGAGTATACCGGCATGGAAATTGAGCTGGCCAAGAAGCTGGCGGAGTATCTGGGTGTGGACGTGGAGTTCACCACCGTCACCGCTGCCACCCGGGGCGAGCTGCTGGATTCCGGGGACATTGACTGCGTTCTGGCTACCTTCACCATCACCGATGAGCGCAAGCAGACCTGGGACTTCACCACCCCCTACTACACGGACTATATCACGGTGCTGGTAAAGGATTCTTCCAATATCACCACCCTGGCCGACCTGAAGGATAAGACCGTAGGCGTGTCCTCCGGTTCCACCTCCGCCAAGGCTCTGGTCAAGGCCATGATCGAGGACGGCCAAATCTCCGGCGATGGCTTCAACGAGGAGTCCTTCGACCCGGCCACCTGGACCGACGGCATTCAGTTCAAGCAGTATGACGACTATCCCTCCATCTCCACCGCTCTGGAGGCCGACGAGGTGGACGCCTTCTGCGTGGATAAGTCCATTCTGGCTGCCTATAAGACTGCCGGCCGCTCCTTTATCGACGCACAGTTCTCCCCCCAGTCCTACGGCATTGTGACCACCAAGGGCTCTGACTTCTCCAAGCTCTGCGAGGATAAGGTCAATGAGTGGCTCTCCGATGGCACCATCGACGGGCTGATTGCGGAGTTCAACCTGGCTTGATTTTACTGCGAGGCAGAGCGGCTGTCCTGGCGCTCTGCCCCGGATCAGAGGGCCTCGGAGGCTCCGGGACCCCCTGATCTGGGAAATATGTTTATGGAGGCGATCACATGGCGGGAATTTTCTCGGAAAGAGCCTGGAACAAGGTCTGGCTCTACCGAAGCGGCTTTCTCAAGGGCCTTCTCACCACGGCGGAGACTGCAATACTGGGCCTGATGCTGGCGTTGGTGCTGGGCATTGTATTTGGCCTAATGGCCACCAGCAACAAAAAGGTGCTTCGGGCCATCAGCCGGGTCTATGTGGAGTTTATTCAGAATACGCCGGTGCTGCTGCAGCTGTGCTTCCTCTACTATGCCTTGGCCTTCTCCGGCAACAGTATTGGAATTTTGGCCACAGGCTTTATCGCTCTGGGCATTTACCACGGGGCCTACATGTCCGAGGTGGTGCGGGGCGGCATTGAGGCGGTGCCCAAGGGGCAGTTTGAGGCGGCCCAGTCCCAGGGCTTTAACTATGTGGAGCGGATGTACTATATCATCCTGCCCCAGTCCATTAAGATTATCCTCCCGCCTATGGTGAACCAGGTGGTAAACCTGATTAAGAACACCTCCTGCCTGTACATTATCGGCGGCACAGACCTGATTTCCATTACCTACAGCTTTGTCACCGGCGAAAACACCGGCGGGGCCTACGGCCCGGCCTATCTGGTCAGCGGCCTGCTGTTCTTTGTGGTCTGCTTCCCCCTGTCCACCCTGGCCAGCCGCTGGGAGCAGAGCCTGAAAAACCGTGACAAACGCCAGTTGGAGAAGCCCGCTGAGGAGGTGAAGGCATGAATACCCTTGATGCAAGCCTGAGTATGCTGAAAAACCCGGCAATCATCCAGTTTATCCTCAAGGGTGTGGCCTTTACCGTGGTGGTCTCCGTCATCGCCGTGGTGATCGGCATTCTCTTTGGGAGCGTGCTGGCCCTGGTGCGCAACTACTGCACCGGCAAGACCCGGGTGTTTAAGTGGCTGGCCACGGCCTATATTGAGATTTTCCGCAATACGCCTCTGCTGCTGTGGATTTTTATCTGCGTGGTGTTCTGCCCCACCCCGGGGTTCCTCAGAAAGGCCATGTTTACCCTGACCTCCGTGGAGGTGGGCCTGCTGTTTAAGGCCTGCGTGGCCCTGGTGCTGTTTACCTCCTCTGTCATTGCAGAGATCGTCCGGGGCGGCCTGAACGCCGTGGCCCACGGACAGTTTGAGGCGGGCCATTCCCAGGGCTTCAACACTGTCCAGATCATGGTTTACATTGTACTGCCCCAGGCCTACCGGAGCGTGATTCCCACGCTCCTGGGCCAGTGCATCACCACCATCAAGGACTCCTCCTATCTGGCCAATGTGGCGGTGATCGAGCTGATGAGCCGGGTAAAGAAAATCCTCTCGGCGGCCAACGCCTACAACGGCACCGGCCAAATCAACGTGTCCGATGTTTTTGTGCTGTTTGGCACAGCCTTTGTGATTTACTTTATCATCAATTTCATCCTGTCCTGCACGGTGCGCTACCTTCAAAAGCGTTCCAAGCGGAACAAGCAGGTCACGGTGGAAATGCTTACAACGGAATAGGAAACCACCTGCCGGGCAGCACTGTCCGGCAGGTTTTTCCTTGACTTCCGGAAAATTCTCCCGTAAGATGGAGGAAAGAAATCAGAACAAGGTGCAGGAGGCAGGGCTATGGATGTGGAATATCTCTATGAATTTACTGTGATTGCCAAGCTGGGGAGCTTTTCCCGGGCGGCGGAGGAGCTGTGCCTGTCCCAGTCCTCTCTGTCCAAGCATATTCTGGCCCTGGAGCGGGAGCTGGGGGTGTCCCTGCTGCTGCGCAATTCCCGAAATGTGGCCCTGAGCCCGGTGGGGGCGCAGATTCTGCCCCTGGCGGCCCAGATGGGGGAGCTGAACAACAAAATCCGGGTGGCGGCGGACAAGCAGTCCCGCCGGGACAAAACCCTCCTTCCCATCGCCTCCATCCCGGTAATGGCCCAGTACAACATTACCGGGCTGCTGGCCCGGTTTCAGCGGGAGCATCCCAAGGCGACATTGGAGATCCTGGAGCGGGAGCAGCAGGAGCTGGGAGAGCTGCTGGAGAAGGGCACCTGTGAGCTGGCCTTTACCCGCCGAATGCTGGAGGGGGAGGAAAATCTGGAATATTTGGAGCTGTGCCGGGACGAGCTGGTGGCGGTGCTGGCCAAGGCCCACCCCTTGGCCAGCCGGGAGACGTTGACCCTGACCGACCTGCGGGAGGAGCCCCTGCTGTTTCTGGATCAGCGCACCGGGTTCCATCACCTGTACAGCAGCCTGTGCCGGGGGGCAGGCTTTGTGCCCAACATTGTCTATACCGGGCATAGGCCGGAGAACATTGTGGAAATGGCTGCCCAGGGCATGGGAGTGGCTCTGCTGATGCGGCGGCATACGGACTATATCGCCAGCCCGGAGGTGGTGTGCCTGACCATAACTCCCCGGGTGGAGAGCACCATCTGTTTGGTACGTCGGCAGGGCCGGAGCCCGACGCCCTGGGCGGCACGATTTTGGGAATTTGTGGCGAAGCATCGGCCAGAGGAGATTCATTCCCCAAGGGAATAGCCCCCGCCGGAATCAGAATTGCAGGGAAAGCCCGGAGTTGTTAAAATAGAGAAAAACAACACCGGGAGTGTGAAGCAATGAAGGGGACAGATCTGCGAAGTGCGTTGGCACGGCTGAAAGAAATGCCGGGGCAGCTGGTGGAGACGGAGGTTATGGTAGATCCTATGGCGGAGTTGGCGGGGGTCTACCGCTATGTGGGAGCCGGAGGGACGGTTATGCGGCCCACCCGGGAGGGGCCTGCCATGATTTTTAACCAGGTCAAGGGGCATCCCGGGGCCAGAGTGGCCATTGGGGTGCTTGCCAGCAGAAAACGGGTGGGGGTCCTGCTGGACTGTGACCCCAAAGACCTGGGCAAGCGGCTCTGGGAGGCGGCGGCCCATCCCATTCCCCCGGAGCTGGGGGAGGGCCCGGCCCCCTGCCAGGAGGTGGTACACCGGGCGGAGGAGCCGGACTTTGACCTATACAAGCTGGTGCCTGCCCCCACCAATACCCCCAAGGACGCAGGGCCTTATATTACCCTGGGGATGTGCTACGCCACCCACCCGGACACCGGCAGGTCGGACGTGACCATCCACCGGCTCTGCATCCAGGGCAGGGATGAGCTGTCCATTTTCTTTACCCCCGGGGCCCGGCACATTGGGGCCATGGCGGAGCGGGCGGAGGAGCTGGGACAGCCGCTGCCCATCTCCGTGAGCATCGGGGTAGACCCGGCCATTGAAATCGGATCCTGCTTTGAGCCGCCTACCACCCCCATGGGCTATGACGAGCTAAGCGTTGCCGGGGCCCTTCGGGGGGAGCCGGTGCGGCTGACCCCCTGTCTGACCGTAAAGGAGCGGGCCATTGCCAACGCCGAGTATGTGATCGAGGGAGAGGTGTTACCCGGGCGGCGGGTGCAGGAGGATCAGAATACCGGCTCCGGCTATGCCATGCCGGAGTTTCCGGGGTATCTGGGGGTGGCCAGCGGGGACTGCTGGGTGATTAAGGTCAAGGCCGTGACCCACCGAAAAAATCCCATCATGCAGACCTGTATCGGCCCCAGCGGGGAGCACGTGAACATGGTGGGCCTCTGCACCGAGGCCAGCATTTATGGCCTGGTGGAAAAGGCCGTGCCCGGAAGACTGAAAAACGTCTATGCCCATCCCTCCGGGGGAGGGAAGTACATGGCGGTGCTGCAAATGGAGAAGAAGGTGCCCTCCGATGAGGGGCGGCAGCGGCAGGCCGCTTTGCTGGCCTTTTCCGCCTTTACGGAGCTGAAGCACATCATTCTGGTGGATGAGGACGTGGACATTTTCGACAGCGAGGATGTGCTCTGGGCCATGAACACCCGATTCCAGGGAGATCGGGATATTATCACCATTCCCGGGGTACGCTGCCATCCCTTAGATCCCAGTGCGGTGCCGGAGTATGACCCCTGGATTTTGGACAAGGGCATCTCCTGCAAGACTATTTTTGACTGCACCGTGCCCTATGCCCAGAAGGAGCGGTTCCGGCGGGCCCCCTTTCTGGAGGTAGACCCGAAGCACTGGCTGCCGGATTTCGACTTTTCCTGAGGGAGGGGACGTGCCATGAAAAAACGGCTTCTGGTGGGGATTTCCGGGGCCTCCGGCGCACCCCTGGCGGTGGAGCTGCTGCGGGAGCTGATGGACATCCCCCAGGTGGAGACCCATGTGATCCTGTCCCAATGCGGGGAACTGACCCTGGCCCAGGAGACGGGCATGACCCGGGAGAGCCTGGAGGCCCTGTGTACCCGGCTCTATGACAATCAGGACTACGGCGGGGCCCCGGCCAGCGGCAGCTTTCAGACCCTGGGCATGGTGATTGTGCCATGCAGCATGAAAACCCTGGCCGGAGTGGTGTCCGGCTACTGCGACAGTCTGCTGCTCCGGGCGGCGGATGTGACCTGGAAGGAGCGCCGCCCTCTGGTGCTGGTGCCTCGGGAGTGCCCCTTCAGCACCCTGCATCTTCGCAACCTGGCCACGGCCAGTGAGCTGGGGGCGGTGGTGATTCCCCCGGTGCCTGCCTACTATAACCATCCGGCCACCATAGAGGACGTAAACCGGCAGATTGCCCAAAAGGTACTGAGCCGGTTCGGCCTGGGGGCGGTGCCGGAATGGAGGGGAATGCCGTGAGACGGGAAATCCTCTGCTGCGGGGAGCGGCTGGTGTTGGAGGCGGTACGGCTGGATGAGGGAATGCTGGTGCTTCTCACCGGGGGTTGCCGGAGCCACATCGGGGCGGTTTCCACCGGGGAGCCGGAGGGCAGGGTTCAGACCCAGAGCTTTCCGGGCCATCGGGATCAGGTGATTTCGGAGCCCTGGGCGAGAAGGCTGGCGGCGGTGCTGGGCCAGCGGGTCACGGTGATCTGCGGCATCCACTACCACAAGCCCACCCGGGCGCAGCTTCAGGAGATTCTCCGGGGGGCGGAGGCCTTGCTGGAGGATCTGCTGGGGCATATAGAATAGGGAAACACGAGCCGGGGCTCCCCGGTTCGTGCTTTTTTCCGAAAGCGTCAGATACGGTTGCGTCCGGCGGGATTTCCGAGTATAATGCTAGTATTAGAATCAGACGGGGGATGGCCATGGAACCGAGGCTTACGGAAATCAATGAAAACGAGGTGCTTCTATATCTGGGATACCGGGGCGGAGAAATCCCCCGGGAGCTGCGGGAGGATATGGCCCGCTGCCAAAGGGTCATTCTGGAGAGGGCACGGCCCCGGCTGGTTTGGCGGGAGTTCGCCCTGGGCCCGGACGGCACCCTGTCCGGCACGGATTTTCGCCCGGAGGGAGAGGACATCCGGGCCCTGCTCCGGGACTGCCAACGGGCAGTCCTCCTGGGGGCCACCCTGGGCACGGAGATCGAGGCCCTGCTTCGCCGGGCCCAGACCCGGAATATGGCGGATGCGGTGATTTTGGATTGCTGCGCCAGCAGTGCCATTGAAAACGTCTGTGACAATTTCTGTCAGGATTTGCAGCAGGCGGTGGCCCCAAGGTATCTGACGGATCGGTTCAGCCCGGGCTACGGCGACCTGCCCTTTGCCCAGCAACCGGACTTTTGCCGCATCCTGGACGTGGGGCGGCGCATTGGCGTGACCCTGTCTCCCGGGGGGATTATGATTCCCCAGAAATCCGTAACGGCGATTTTGGGAATCGCAGACCGGCCCCAGCCCAAGCGATTCCGAGGCTGCGCCCACTGTAAGCTATTTCAAACCTGTACCTTGCGAAAGGAGAACCGTACCTGTGGAAACTTCTGATTTTATCCTGCTGGACGGGGCCATGGGCACCATGCTCCAGGGGGCGGGACTGCCTGTGGGGCAGCTGCCGGAGCTGTGGAATCTTACCCACCCGGACAGGGTGACGGAGATTCAGCGAAAATATGTGGAGGCCGGAAGCCGGATCATCTACGCCAACACCTTCGGGGCCAACCGGCATAAGCTGGCGGGCTGCGGCCACAGTGTGGAGGAAATCATCACCGGGGGCGTTCAGGCGGCCCGGCAGGCGGCTCAGGGAAGGGCCCGGGTGGCCCTGGATATTGGCCCCATTGGCCAGCTTTTAGAGCCTCTGGGAACGCTGACCTTTGAGGAGGCCTATGACATCTACCGGGAAATGGTGGTGGCCGGAGAGGGGGCCGGGGCGGATCTGGTGATTTTTGAGACCATGAGCGACCTTTATGAGGTGAAGGCGGCAGTGCTGGCGGCCAAGGAGAACACCCGGCTGCCGGTGTGGGTGACAATGACCTTTGAGGCCACGGGACGCACCTTTGTGGGGGTCACGGTTCCGGCCATGGCCCTGACCCTGACGGGGCTGGGAGTGGAGGCCATGGGCTTTAACTGCTCCCTGGGGCCCAAGGAGCTGCTGCCCATGGTGGAGGAGCTGTGCCGCTGGACGGAGGTGCCGCTGATATTAAAGCCCAATGCGGGTCTGCCTGACCCGGCCACCGGGGCCTATACCATTA
Source organism: Bacteroidaceae bacterium (assembly GCA_963649625.1). Taxonomy (GTDB): domain Bacteria; phylum Bacillota; class Clostridia; order Oscillospirales; family Oscillospiraceae; genus HGM13006. The sequence goes on along the minus strand of CAVJIP010000076.1, from coordinate 13,564 downwards.
CCCCGGAGGAGTTTGCCTGGGAGCTGGCCCCGGCGGCGGAGCTGGGGGTGCGGATGTTCGGGGGCTGCTGCGGCACCACCCCGGAGTTTATCGCTGCCCTTGGCCGGAATCTGGCGGGAAAGGCCCCGGGACTGCGGCAAAAGCCGGATCGGCACGGGGTCTGTTCCCCCACCAACACGGCGGAGCTTTCCGGAGTTCGGGTCATCGGGGAGCGAATCAATCCCACCGGGAAAAAGCGGTTTCAGCAGGCCCTCCGGGAGGGAGACATGGGGTACATTCTGGAAAGGGGAATGGAGCAGCAGGATGCCGGGGCGGAGATTCTGGACGTAAACGTGGGCCTGCCGGGGCTCAATGAGCCGGAAATGATGACTCGGGTGGTGAAGGCCCTTCAGGCGGTGGTGGAGCTGCCCCTGCAAATCGACTCCTCCGACCCGGCGGCCATTGAGGCGGGGCTTCGGGCCTATAACGGCAAGGCCATTGTAAACTCCGTCAACGGCAACCGGGAGGTGCTGGAAACCATTCTGCCCCTGTGCAAAAAATACGGTGCGGCGGTGGTGGGTCTGGCCATGGATCATGAGGGCATTCCCCAGACCGCAGAAAAGCGCATAGAAATCGCCAGGAGAATTTTGGATGCGGCCCTGGAGTTCGGCATTCCCAAGGAGGACGTGTTCATTGACTGCCTGACCCTGACGGTTTCCGCCCAGCAGGAGCAGGCGGCGGAGACACTCAAGGCGGTGCGCTATGTGACCGAGGAGCTGGGGCTTCACACGGTGCTGGGGGTCAGCAATATCTCCTTCGGCCTGCCCGCCCGGGAGCATATCACCGTGAGCTTTCTGACCCAGGCCATGTACGCCGGCCTTGACCTGCCCATTGTGAATCCGAACCAGAGGGCCATTATGGATGCGGTGGCCTCCTTCCGGGTGCTTTCCGGCCAGGACAGGGACAGCGGCGCCTATATTGAGCGGTTTGCCAATGTAGACAATGCCCCCGCCCCACCTTCTCCCGTGACCGGGCAGATGACCCTGGAAACGGCCATTGCCCGGGGCCTCAAGGAGGAGGCGGCGGCTCTGACAAAGCAGGCCCTGGAGACCATGAGCGAGCTGGAGGTGGTAAACACCCGGCTGATTCCGGCCCTGGATTTGGTGGGAGAGCGGTATGAGCGCCAGGAGATATTCCTGCCCCAGCTGATCAATGCGGCCAATGCGGCCTGTGAGGGCTTTGAGGTCATTAAGAAGAGAATCGCCCAGCGGGGCGCCGGGTCTGTCAGCAAGGGCAGACTCATCATCGCCACCGTCCAGGGAGACATTCACGACATTGGCAAGAACATTGTCAAGGTGGTGCTGGAGAACTACGGCTATACGGTCATCGACCTGGGCCGGGACGTGCCGGTGCAGACGGTGGTGGAGGCGGTGCTCCGGGAGGATGTGAAGCTGGTGGGCCTGTCGGCCCTGATGACCACCACGGTGGTGAGCATGGCCGAGACCATTGCGGCCATCCGAAAAACCGGCCATGACTGCAAAATCTGGGTAGGCGGCGCAGTGCTGACCCCGGAGTACGCCAAGGAAATCGGAGCGGACTTCTATGCCAAGGATGCCAAGGAAAGCGTAGACATTGCCCGGCAGGTGCTGGGATAAAGGAGAGACCATGGAGATCAGAAGCTATTTAGACCAAAACATTCTGCTGTTTGACGGGGCAATGGGCACCTATTATGGGGCCCGAAATCCCCAGGCGGAGGGGCCCTGTGAGCTGGCCAACCTGACAAATCCCCAGGAGATACTGAATATTCACAGAGCCTATCTGGAGGCCGGATGCCGAGCCATTAAGACCAACACCTTCGGGGCCAACCGAAAAACCATGGGTCAGGCCCGGTGTCAGGAGGTGCTGGAGGCGGGCTATGGGCTGGCCCGAAGGGCGGCGGGAGAGGATGCCTTTGTGTTTGCGGATATAGGGCCTATCACGGTGACGGACAACGGAAATCTCCCGGAGGAGTACCGCTTTCTGGCGGATTGCTTTTTGGCCCTGGGGGCCCGGCATTTTCTTCTGGAAACCAACGGCCGGGAGGAGGGCCTCCATGAGACGGCGGCCTATATCAAGAGTCGGCAGCCAGAGGCTTTTATTATCCTTTCCTTTGCGGCCCAGCCGGACGGCTTCACCCGCTCCGGCCAGCTGGCAAGGCGGCTTTATCAAAGGGCGGCCCAGGACCCCAATGTGGATGGGGCGGGACTCAACTGCGTGTCCGGGGCCAGACACATGACGGAGCTGGTGAGCACCCTGGAGCTTTCCACGGATACCATCCTCTCGGTGATGCCCAACGCAGGCTATCCCACGGTGCTGGGAGGCAGAACCTACTATGACGGCGACCCGGCCTATTTTGCCCGTCAGCTGGGCCTGCTGGCCGGTCAGGGGGCGAAAATCCTGGGAGGCTGCTGCGGCACCACCCCGGAGCATATGGCCCAGGCGGCAAGGCTCCTGGCTCTGGAGGGGCCCCAGCAGGCGGCCCTTCCCCGGCAGGCGGCCCCGGAGCCGGAAAAGCACCGGGGGGAGAACCGCTTCTGGGAGGCCCTTTGTGACCCCCACCGGCGACCCATTGCCGTGGAGCTTGATCCGCCGGAGGGGGCCAACGTGGAAAAATTCATGGCCGGAGCCAGAGAGCTTCAGGAGAGCGGTGCTGCGGCCATCACCATTGCGGACTGCCCCATTGCCCGGGCCAGAATGGATTCCAGCCTGCTGGCCTGCAAGCTCCGGCGGGAGCTGGAGGTGGAGGCCCTGCCCCACATGACTTGCCGGGACAGAAACCTCAACGCCACCAAGGCCCTGCTTTTGGGGCTTTGCGCCGAGGATGTTCACAATGTGCTGGTGGTTACGGGGGATCCCATTCCATCGGCCAGCCGGGACGAGGTGAAAAGCGTCTATAACTTTAATTCCCGGATGCTGGCGGGCTTTGTGACGGCCCTGAACGAGACGGTTTTGCCCCAGCCCTTTCGGGTTTACGGGGCGCTGAATCTTAACGCAGTGAACTTTCAGGTGCAGCTGCGGCTGGCCAAGGAAAAGCTGGAGCATGGGGTCTGCGGCTTTTTGACCCAGCCGGTGCTGACCCGAAAGGCCCTGGAGAATTTGAAGCTGGCCCGGCAGGAGCTGGAGGCCAAGCTGCTGGGCGGCATTATCCCCGTGGTCAGCCAGCGAAACGCCCTGTTTATGAACAGCGAGGTGGCGGGAATCACCGTAGACCCCCAAATTATCGCCCTGTATGAGGGCAAGGACCGGGCCCAGGGGGAGGAGCTGGCGGTGAAAATCTCCACGGAGATTGCCAAAGAAATCGCCCCCTATGTGGACGGCTTTTACCTGATGACCCCCTTTGGCCGGACGGGACTGATGGCCCGGATCATGGCCGCCCTTCGGGAAAATCATCTGACGGAAGTATCAACGGAAAGGAAATGAACTATGACAAAGGAAATCAATCAGACGTTTTTACAGCAGGCCCAGGAAATGTTTTTGGCGGAGCCTCGGAACCGCATTGCCATGAACGCCACCGTATCCTCCGGCATCCGAAAGGCCGGGGAGAATCCTCTGGCGGCCCGGGAAAACCGCCACAGCTTCTCCGTCAGTCTGGAGCAGGGGGAGATTACCAACCAGAAGCAGAGCGGACGGTGCTGGATGTTTGCGGCCCTGAATACCATGCGCTTTCAGGTTATGAAGAGCTTGAAGCTGAAAACCTTTGAGCTGTCTCAGGCCTATCCGCTGTTCTACGACAAGCTGGAGAAAAGCAACTATTTCCTGGAGAACATTTTGGCCACCCTGGAGGAGCCCAGGGAGGGCCGCCTGGTGTCCTTCCTGCTGTCGGCACCGCTGGGAGACGGGGGCCAGTGGGATATGTTCGTGGGGCTGGCGGAGAAATACGGCGTGGTGCCCAAGGAGGCCATGCCGGAGAGCGTTTCCTCCTCGGCCACGGCGGACATGAATGCGTACATGACGGAAAAGCTCCGGGAGGATGCCTGCATTTTGCGGACGGCCCATGAAAAGGGCGCACCCCTGGAGGAGCTTCGGGAGCGGAAAGAGCAGATGCTCCGGGAAATCTATCGGATGCTCTGCATTTGCCTGGGCACGCCGCCCAGCCGGTTTACCTTTGAGGCCCGGGACAAGGAGGGGAAATTTATCCGGGACAGGGACATTACGCCCCTGGAGTTCTTCCGGAAATATGTGGGAATGGAGCTGGGGGACTATGTGAGCCTGATCAATGCCCCCACCCGGGACAAGCCCTTTGACCGTACCTATACGGTGAAGTTTTTGGGCAGCGTGCTGGAGGGCCGGCCGGTGAAATATCTGAATCTGACGGCGGAGGAGCTGAAGGCGGTGGCCATTGCCCAGCTCAAGGACGGTCTGCCGGTGTGGTTCGGCTGCGACGTGGGAAAGCGTTCGCTCCGGGACGGCGGCGTGATGGATCTTCATGCAATCGCAGTGGAGGAACTGTTTGATGTGTCCTTTGGCATGGACAAGGCCCAGCGGCTGGACTATGGGCAGAGCCTGATGACCCACGCCATGGTGCTCCAGGGAGTCAACCTGGACGAAAAGGGAAGGCCCAATCGCTGGCGGGTGGAGAACAGCTGGGGGAAGGAGCCTGGAAAGGAGGGTTATTTTGTCATGAGCGACCAGTGGTTCTCGGAATATACCTACCAGGTGGTGGTGAGCAAGAAGTATTTGACCCCGGCCCAGCGGAAGCTCTGGGCGCAGGAGCCTGTGGAGCTGGAGCCCTGGGACCCGATGGGATCTCTGGCGTAAGGTCGTCACAATGGGCGATGGCCGTACATTCCACCGAATGCACAGCTGTTTGCATAGAGAACGCCACCGGCAAGATACGAAAAAAGGCCGCCCCATCGGGCGGCCTTTGGATACGGCAATCAGCCGTTGACGTAGGGCAGGATGATGTACAGAATCACGCAGGCGAACGCCAGCACGACCAGGTTGGCAATGAAGCTGATCCGCAGAGCCTTGTTCCGGGCCTGGGTGCCCTTGGCCCATGCGTTGGTCTGGAGGCCAAAGAGGCCGCACAGAAGGGTCAGCAGAGAAAGGTACTTGTTGTTGTCAGGCAGCAGGGCAATCACGCCCACCGCAGCACCAACCACCACAAACAGGTAGCTGAAAACCAGCCAGAACCAGTACTTAAACCCGCCACGGGCCTGGTCAGCAAACTCGCTGTTGATTTTGTCAAAACTATTGTCCACGAAAGATACCCCCTAAAAGTCAAACCCATCGGTTCGTTTTGTTACAGTAAATATACCACAAAGGGCCAGGGTTCGTCAACCAATACTTTTAGTCAAAGTGTAGAATTTGACCGGTGTTCTTTATGAACTTTTACCGCTGTATCCGTCCAGCACATCCGCCAGGGCCTGGGAAAGGTATCGTCCGCCCCGCAGAGCCTCCTCCAGGGTGTTGCCGGAGGTGCCCACCTCCACCAGCAGATTCAGGGGAGCCAGATCCTGATTGAACCGCTCAGACCGCAGATTGATGGGCCGCATCAGGCCGGGACAGGTCTGGGTGAGCCTGGCCTGGAGCAGGGCGGCCAGAGACAGGTTTTCCCACCAATCCGGGTGCTCCAGCCCTCCATCGTCGGTGCCCACCACCAGCATAAGCTGGGCGGCATCCTGACCCTCCAACTGGGTGGCCAGCCGCAGCTGTGACCCGTCCGTGTCGGCCACTGCGTCCCGGTGAACGTCCAGCACCAGGCAGATGGAGGGGTACTGCTCCAGCAGCTGGGCGATGACCTCCCGGCTGCGGCTGTAGGCCCCGTTGTATTCCGGGTAGTCGCAGAGGGTCTTATCGTGAAGTACCGAATAGCCCCGCTGGGTCAACGCCTCCGCCATGGCATCTCCCACGGCCATGACCCCGTCTGTTTCCGATTGAGAGCGGTAGACCTCCGGGGCCTGGGCATTGGTGTAGGATTCCGTGGTGTGGGTATGTACAATGAGGATGGCCGGCTCCTGACGAAAGTCCAGCCCCTGGGGCAGGGAGGGGAGCTGGGTAAAATCAACGGTGTAGTCGGTGCTGTTGCGCAGCTCCAGAGAAGGAGCGTCCTCCAGCCGAATCTCTTCGGGGGAGGGCTCCGGCTCCCACTGCTTGGCCTCCTCGTCCCAGGCCTCGGAGACGGTTTCCACCGGGACAGGCTCCGGGGAGGCGGCGGGAGAAGGGGAGGGAGAGGGAGCGGGAGAAGGGGAGAGCATCGTCACCGCCTCCCCCAGCTGCCGGGTCACGACCCAGGCCCCGGCGGTATGGGCTGTCTGCCGAAGGTCACGAAAGCCCGCCAGATATAGCAGGGTGCCTGCCAGAAGTACAAGCCCGACTCCGACCACTATGGGAGATCGCCCCTTCATTTGTACCACCTCGGAACAGTATATGCCGGAGGGCCGGGGATTATGCAAACAACCCAGGGGAACGTCTCGTTATGTCCCGGAATCCCCGGGAGCGGCTGTTGACAAAGGGCCGCTGGACTGGTTATAATAGGTCGTAATCAAGGGCGCAGCCTGTGGCGATGCGCCGGCTTCTGTCCATAAGGAGGAACCATCCATGACGGTTTATGAAATGCAGCAGGAGATTCTGCGGCTGAAAAAGGAAAACGACATCTGTATTCTTGCCCATGCCTATCAGGGCCAGGAGATCTTGGACGTGGCGGACTATGTGGGGGATTCTTACGGCCTGAGCGTCCAGGCATCGAAGGATCAGCACAGCACCGTACTGATGTGCGGTGTGCGGTTTATGGCGGAGACCTGTAAGGTGCTGTCCCCGGAGAAGCGGGTGCTTCTCAGCCACCCGGAGGCGGGCTGTCCCATGGCCGACCAGATGGATAAGGAGGACATTGAGGCCCTGCTGCCCAAGTATCCCGGCTACGGGGTGGTCTGCTACATCAACACCACCTCCCGGCTAAAAACCATCTGTGACGTGTGCGTGACCTCCTCCTCTGCGGTGAAGATTATCAGGGCCATGGAGCAGAAGGACATTCTGTTTATCCCTGACCAGAACCTGGCCCAGTATGTGGCGGAGCAGGTGCCGGAGAAGAACATTAAGTTCCTCCGGGGCGGCTGTCCCCGGCACGCCCTGGTGACGGCCCGGGACGTAAAGCGAGCCCGGGCCCTGCATCCGGAGGCCCTGCTGCTGGTACATCCCGAGTGCCGCCCGGAGGTGGTGAAGGAGGCAGACTATGTGGGTTCCACCACCGGGATTATGACCTTTGCCCAGAAGTCCCAGGCCCGGGAGTTTATCATCGGCACCGAAACCAGCATTGTGGAGCATCTCCAGTATAGCTGCCCGGACAAGCGGTTCCACTACCTTACCGGGGATCTGGTGTGTCCCAACATGAAAATGACCACCCTGGCGGACGTGCTGCTGTGTGTCCAGGGCCGGGGCGGCGAGGAGATCCAGCTGGAGCAGGAGGTCATTGACGGGGCCAGACGCTGCATCAGCGAGATGATCCGGCTGGGAGGCTGAAATGCCCACCTGTATGATCGGCATGAGCGGTGGGGTGGATTCCTCCGTGGCGGCCTGCCTGCTAAAGGAACAGGGGTATGACTGCATCGGCGTGACCATGAAGCTCTATAGCGGGGCTGTGGGGGGCACCTGTTGCTCCCTCAGTGACGTGGAGGACGCCAAAAGCGTCTGCCGCCGGCTGGGGATTCCCCACTACACCTTTAATTTTACCCGGGAGTTTGACCGGATGGTGATGGAGCCCTTTGTCACGGAATATGAGGCGGGCCGGACACCGAACCCCTGTATCGCCTGTAACCGGCACCTGAAATTCCGGGCCCTGTGGCAGCGGGCCAGAGAGCTGGGTTGTGACTTTATCGCCACGGGACACTATGCCCAGATACTTACCCTGGAGGACGGGAGCCTGCGGCTGGGCAAGGCGGCGGATGGGGACAAGGACCAGACCTATGTGCTCTATTTTCTGGAGCAGGAGCAGCTGAGGCACACACTCTTTCCCCTGGGAGGCTATACCAAAGCCCAGGTGCGGGAAATTGCGGCGGCCCACGGCTTTGTCAACGCCAAAAAGCAGGACAGCCAGGACATCTGCTTTGTGCCGGAGGGAGACTATGGAGCCTTTCTGGAGGAGTACAGAGGAAAACAGTATCCTCCGGGGGACTTTATCGATCAGGCGGGAAACCTCTTAGGGCGGCACAGAGGGGCCGTCAGATATACCCTGGGACAGAGGAAGGGGTTGGGAGTTTCTGCGGCCTCCCGGCTCTATGTAACGGGAAAGGACATGGCCCGGAACACCGTGACCCTGGGCAGCAACGAAATGCTGTTTTCCCAGGAGCTTACCGCCTCCCAGGTGAATCTGGCCGTGCCGCTGCCCCCGGAGGGGCGGCCCATGGAGGCCAAGGTGCGCTATCGCCAAAGGGAGCAGCCCTGCCGGGTGTTCCCCACGCCGGAGGGCATCCGGGTAGTGTTTGACAGGCCCCAGCGGGCCATCACCGGGGGACAGGCCGTGGTGCTCTATGAAAAAGAGATGGTATTCGGCGGTGGAACCATCGACTGATACAGGAATACAATGAACGCAGCCACCGGGATTTCCCGGTGGCTGTGTTTTGCTGTCAGATGCCCAGCCGCCGCTGAACCAGCTTGACCAGCTCCATAATGGGAAGAATGGAAATGGCCAGACCCAGGGCCACGGCGTATTCCGTCAGGCTGATGTGCTGGAAGCCGAAGGCCGTGGACAGGAAGGGAACATAAATCACCGCCGTGGTGAGAACCAGGCTTGTGACCATGGCCCCCCAGAGCCAAAGGTTGTGCTTTGCCAGGGAGAACACGGACTTTCTCCGGGAACGCATATTGAAGGAGTGGAAAATCTCCACCATGGACAGGGTCAAAAAGGCCATGGTCGTTCCGTCAGGGCTGTCGGTGATTTCCCAGATCCCGGCCTCCAGATAGTGGCCGATAAAGTAGGCCAGGAAGGTCAGGCCCCCCACCAGCAGACCCTGGAGCAGCACGTCTACCCCCATGCCGCCGGCAAAAATGCCCTCCTTGGCAGAGCGGGGTGCCCGGCGCATAATGTCCGGCTCGCTTTCCTCCATGCCCAGAGCCAGGGCGGGGAAGCAGTCGGTGATAAGGTTGATCCATAGCAGATGAACCGGCTGGAGAATGGTGAAGGCCATCAGGGTGGCGGCAAAGATGGAGATCACCTCCGCCAGATTGGAGGACAGCAGGAACTGAATGGCCTTGCGGATGTTGTCATAGATGCGGCGGCCCTCCTCCACGGCGGAGACAATGGTGGCGAAGTTGTCGTCTGCCAGCACCATGTCCGCCACGTTTTTGGTCACGTCCGTGCCGGTGATGCCCATGCCCACGCCAATGTCCGCAGACTTAATGGAGGGGGCATCGTTGACCCCGTCCCCGGTCATGGCGGTGATATAGCCTGCCCGTTTCCAGGCGTTTACAATGCGAACCTTGTGCTCCGGCTGTACCCGGGCATAGACGGAGAACTCTGAGATTCGCCGGGTCAGCTCCTCATCGGTCAGGTCGTTCAGCTGGGAGCCGGTGATGGCAGACTGCCCCTCCTGGAGGATGCCCAGCTGATTGGCAATGGCCACGGCGGTGTCCCGATGGTCGCCGGTAATCATCACCGGGCGAATGCCGGCCTCCCGGCACTCCTCAATGGCGGTTTTTACCTCGGGCCGGATGGGGTCGATCATGCCGGACAGACCCAGATAGCAGAGCTGCTGCTCCAAATGATCGGGCTCATAGCTTTCCGGGACAGCCTCCCACAGCCGCTGGGCCCCGCAGAGCACCCGCAGGGCCTGGTCGGCCATGGCCTTGTTGGTCTCCAGCACGGACTGACGCAGGGCCTGGGTCATGGGCAGGGCCTCCCGGCCGTTCCAGTAGCTAGTGCAGCGCTGAAGAATCTCGTCCGGGGCACCCTTGGTAAACTGAATGATGCCGCCCTCCGGGGTACGGTGAACGGTGGACATCATCTTCCGGCCGGAATCAAAGGGAGCCTCCCCAATCCGGGGATAGGACTGCTTGTACTCGGTTTTGGGCAGGCCCAGGGCCGCACCGTCGTTGACCAGGGCGCACTCGGTGGGCTCTCCAATGGCGGCACCGTTTTCGTCCAGCTCCGCATCGGCGCACAGCTCCATGGCCAGGGCCAGACGGGGAATGTCCTCCCCGGCGTGCTCCACCACCGTCATTTTATTCTGGGTCAGGGTGCCGGTTTTGTCGGAGCAAATGACCTGGGTGCAGCCCAGGGTCTCCACGGCGGTGAGCTTGCGGATAATGGCCCGGTTGGCGGACATTTTTGTGACACCGATGGAGAGCACAATGGTCACTACGGCGGCCAGCCCCTCGGGAATGGCGGCCACCGCCAGACTTACCGCCACCATAAAGGTGTCCAGAATTCGGGGGCCGGTTATGTCGGGATAGGCCCGAATCAGGTCTACCAGGAAAATCACCCCGCAGATGCCCAGCACCAGGAGACTGAGAATCTTGCTGAGCTGGCCCAACTTCCGCTGGAGAGGGGTCTGTTCCTCCTTGGCGGCGGTAAGAGCCCCGGCAATTTTGCCCATTTCCGTGTCCATGCCGATTCCTGTGACCACGGCCCGGCCCCGGCCATAGACCAGGGTAGAGCCCATATAGACCATATTTTTCCGATCTCCCAGGGGAATGTCCTTTTCGCCCCCCAGATCCAGGGCCTGGGCGTGCTTGCTCACCGGGACGGACTCCCCGGTCAGGGCGGCCTCCTCCACCTTCATGCTGGCGGCCTCCAGAATCCGGGCATCGGCGGGCACTGCGTCTCCGGCCTCCAGAACAATCACGTCCCCGGGAACCAGGTCGGTGCTGTGTACGGTGATCTGGCGGCCATCCCGGAGCACCTTGGAGGTGGCGGCGGCGATCTCCTGCAGGGCCTCAATGGCCTTTTCCGCCTTGCTCTCCTGGGCTACCCCCAGCACGGCGTTGATCAGCACCACCACCATAATGATGATAACGTCCGCAAAGGAGTCACCGGAGTACACGGCGGTAATGCCGGAAATCAGGGCAGCCACGATCAGAATAATAATCATAGGGTCGGCCAGCTGCTGGAGAAAGCGCAGAATCAGGGGCGTTTTTTTGCCCTCATCCAGCTTGTTTGGCCCCAGGTCGGCCAGCCGCCGGGCTGCCTCCTGGGAGGAAAGACCCTGGGGGGTGGAATTTTGGTCCTGCAAGACCTGAGACGGGGTGGAAAGGTACGTTTTCATTGGGATCCTCCTGTCATGAAAATGAGATGGACGGTCTCGAAAAGGGGGACGGAGCCGGGGAAAGCTCAGCCGCCGAAGAACAGGTGCTCTACCAGAATCTTGACACCCATGGCAATGAGCACCAGGCCCCCGACCAGCTCCGCCTTGGACTTGTAGCGCAGGCCGAACACATGACCAATCTTGACCCCCAGGGCAGAGCATACAAAGGTGGTGGCCCCGATAAAGGAGATGGCGGGGACAATGCGCACCTCCAGAAAGGCAAAGGTCACGCCCACGGCCAGGGCATCAATGCTGGTGGCCACCGCCAGGGGCAGCATGGTTTTGACGGAGAAGGAGGCATCTGGACATTCCTCCTCCTGGGAGCGGGACTCCCGAACCATGTTTACCCCAATGAGACATAGCAGCACAAAGGCCACCCAGTGGTCAACATTTTGAATCATGTGCTGGAATTGACTGCCCAGCAGCCAGCCCAAAAAGGGCATCAGGGCCTGAAAGCCGCCGAAGTAAATTCCGCAGATCAGTGCGTGCTTCCATTCCAGCTTCTGGACGGAAAGACCCTTACAGATGGACACCGCAAAGGCATCCATACTCAGGCCAATGGCCAGAATGAACAGCTCCAAAAGGCTCATTTGTGTTTCCCCCTTGTTTATATCAGACAGCAAAAACGAGACCCATCTGCCTGATACAGATAAGTCTCGTCATTTCATACGAAGCCAGGGCACAGAGCTGTGCGCCGAGTTTGTTGGCTCCATCACGCCGGAATCCGGCGCTGACTACTCCCTTAGTAAGAAAACTATATCATGTTGCAGCCCCAGCGTCAAGGGGAAAAGGGACGGTTAGTCACAACTTCGGCAGTTTGTCCAATTCCTCCTCGGTGTATACCGGCACACCGGCGGCCCGGAGGGCCTGAACCGTGACCCCATCTCCGGGAATCAACGTGCCGGTAAAGCTGCCGTCGTAAATCTGCCCGGCACCGCAGGAGGGACTGCGGGCCTTGAGCACGGCCCCCACACAGCCCAATAGCCGGGAAAGATAGACTGCCGTCTCCCCTCCGGCGGCATATTGGCTTGTAACATCCCGGCCCTCCCGAGTTACCACCCGATCTCCCTGCCGCTCCGCCGGAGGCCGGGGGGTGGGCAGGCCGCCCAACTGCTCCGGGCAGAGGGGAACCAGATGAAATTTCTCCTTTAAGGCCATGACCTGGGGACAGCGGTTGTCCCCGCCGCTATACTTGCAGGGGCAGCCCAGGAGACAGGCACTGACCAGCAGACAATCCATATATCCTCCTTAAAAAAAGGGGGCCTCCCGCTTTGGGAGGCCCCTGTGTTCAGGGGGCCAGAGGGGCCCACTTGGCGTACAGGGTGAGATCCCCGCTGACCAGATTTTCGGAAAAGTCCCAGGGGAGATTGCAGCCCTCGTCCTGATACCAGCCCTCAAAGCGGTAGCCCTCCCGGGTGGGAGGCTCCGGCTGGGTCACGGCATCTCCATAGCGGAGAGCCTGATAGGGAACGTCCGTTCCCCCCTGGGAATCAAAGGTCACATGATAGCCACCGGTGTGAATGGCCCAGACAATGGAGAGAACCAGCACCGCAAGGCCCAGGGTGATAATCCGGTTCAAAGTGGGAACGGAGATGTTCACACGCTTGTACAGGCCCCGAAGCTGCCGGGGAGCATTGCGGTCATCCATGTTACTTGCGCACCAGGTACTTCCGCATATCAATGGCGCAGGCCACCAGAATGACCAGACCCTTGATGATGTACAGGGCGTTCTGATCCACGGACAGGAAGTTCAGGCCGGTGAAGATAATTTGCAGCAGCAGCACGCCTACCACAATGCCGCTGATCTTACCGATGCCGCCCACGAAGGAGACACCGCCGATGACGCAGGCGGCGATGGCGTCGCACTCATAGTTCAGGCCCGTGTTGGCGTTGACGGAGGCGATCCGGGCTCCATCGAAGAAGCCGGTGATGCCGTACATAATGCCTGCCAGCACAAACACCAAAATAATGGTGGCGGTGACGTTGACCCCGGAGACGTTGGCGGCCTCCTCATTGGAGCCTACGGCGAACATATTCTTGCCGAAGGGGGTTTTGTTCCAAATCACCCACATAATGGCGGTGAGAATCACCGCATAGAGCACATACCGGGGAACGGCCACGCCCTGGATGGTAAACAGGGTGCCGGCCACCAGATTCCGATAGCCCTCGGACAGGCCGGAGAGGGTCTGACCGTTGTTGTCGCCCATTTTCAGGTACAGCAGAATGGTGCCGAACACGATCAGCTGGGTGGACAGGGTGACGATAAAGGGGTGCAGCTTAAACTTGGCCACGGAGAAGCCGTTGACCAG
>CAVJIP010000075.1:0-6633 GCA_963649625.1 Bacteroidaceae bacterium | reverse complement strand
ACCCGCTGCTTCTGCCCTCCGGAAAGCTCCCGGGGATAGCTTTTTTCCTTGTCCGGCAGGCCCACACGCTCCAGTAGGGCCAGGGCCTCCTGGCGAACCTCCTCCTTCTTTCGCTTCTGTACCTTGCAGGGGGCAAGAAGAATGTTGTCAATGACAGACAGGTGGGGGAACAGCTCATAGCTTTGGAACACCATGCCGATGCGCTGACGCAGGGCGGGGAGATTTTTGCTTTTGCTGTCAATGATGTCGTCGCCCAGACGAATCTCGCCGCCCTGAATGGGCTCCAGGGCGTTGATACATCGGAGCAGGGTGCTTTTTCCGCAGCCGCTGGGGCCAACCACCACCAGGGCCTCGCCCTTGTGTACCGTCAGACTGATGTCCTCCAGTACCACATTGTCGCCATATTGCTTTTTCAAATGGGAGAGGGTCAAAAGTGCTTCACCCAAGCCGATTACCTCCATTTCCTTTCCAGATATTTGGCCAGCAGGCTGATGGGCCAGCAGGCCAGAAAATATAGCAGAAATACCGTCAGATAAATGCCGAAAGCGGCGTTGGGGCTGGCCATGCGGTTTGCCTCAATAATCTGCTGGGCCACCTTCAATACCTCCACAACGCCAATCATCAGAATCAAGCTGGTGGTTTTAATCATTCTGGTAATCAGGTTGATGGAAAGGGGGAGCAGACGGCGAATGGTCTGGGGAATGATAATGTACAGATAAATCTGCACCCGGCTCAGGCCCAGGGCGGCGCTGCTCTCATATTGATGCTTGGGAATGGAAATCAGAGCACCGCGCACCAGGTCGCTCATTTCCGCAGTGCCCCACAGGATAAACACCAGAATAGAGGCCATTTCCCCGGAAAGATCCCAGCCGAACACCCGGGTGGTGCCAAAGTAGAATAGAAATAGCAGCACCATCTGGGGCATAATGCGGATAAACTCCAGATACACCCGCAGAACGCCTCGTACTACAGGGTTTTTCCAGGTCATCAAAGCGCCCAGCAGAATCCCCAGGGGAATGCTGATGGCCACGGCGATCAGGCTGATGCGCAGGGCCACCCAAAGCCCGCCCAGGAGCCGGACCATGTTTTTGCCCTTTAGAAGAACCTCAAGACCCAAATCCGGCATAGCGCAGCCTCCTTTCCAGAAAGCTGCCCAAAAGGGAAACCGGCAGCAGGATAATCAAATAGAACACCACCAGCATAAACAGGCATTCGGTGGTTTTATAGTACAGACCGATCAGATCCTTTGCGGTGAACATTAAATCCATCAGGCTGATGGCGCTAAATACGCTGGTCTCCTTCAGCAGGAAGATCACATTGGCCATAAAGGGCGGGACGCTGATGGAGATGGCCTGGGGCAGAATCACATACCACATGGTCTGCCGTTTGTTCATGCCCAGGCTGTAGGCACTTTCCGTCTGGATGGGCTCAATGGCCTCCAGGCCGCTGCGGAAGGCCTCGGACATATAGCTGCCCCCCAAAAAGGCCAGACCGGCAATGCCGCAGGTGGCGGCATCGGTACTGATGCCGATTTTCGGCAGGCCGTAGTAAATAAAGAAAAGCTGGATCAAAAGAGGCGTGTTGCGGCTTAGCTCCACATAAACGCCCACAATGCGGCGAAGCACCGGAACCTTGTAGTACTGAACCACGGCGCAGATCAGTCCGATGAGCACCGCAAACACGATTCCGATGACGCCCAGCCGAAGGGTCAGCCAGGCGGCTTCCTCATACAGGGGAAGATATTTCTCAATGAATCCCCAGTTCAGAGCAGGTCCCTCCTTTCTCTCATGGTTCATGCCGACTGTATTTGCATACAAAAAACCCAGGGCTTGGAAAGTCCCGGGCGGCAAAATCAGAATACGGCATGGATGACCGGCTTACAACGAATCACTGTGTAGCCATGCGTCTATTCTTCGGGTCAGCCCAGGAAAGCAGACGACAACAGCAACACATAGAAATCACGGAGACAGCGGTCATGACGATTCATCCCTTTAACGAAACAGATTTTGCAGGTGTGCTTATCATACGCCGACATTCCTACTTTGTCAATAGGAAATTCGACGGAAATTCAGGGGGTAATCCCGGGGAAATGTAGCGGAAATGGAGAAGAACGCAGGAATCGGAACGCTGCCGGGGCAGCGTTCCGATGGAGCGACTTAAATGCGCATGGCGGTGGAGTAGGCCGAGCGCATGGCCTGCTGAATGGTGGCGGCCTTTTTGCAGTCGCCAATCATGTAAAACTCCTTGGCGCAGCCATAGAAGCTCAGGGCCAAATCCTTGGTGGGACGCATACCGGCGGACATTACCACGGAGTTGGCAGGCACGGACTGCACCTTGCCCTCCTTGTCGGTGTATTCTACGGAGCCGTCCTTGATGGCGGCCACCTTGGCACCGGTGATGCCGGTAAAGTTAGGCTCCTTCTCCCAGGCCTCCTCCAGCATGGAGTAGTAGTGGATGGCGGTGGAGTCTGCGGCCAGACGGTCACGCATTTCCAGAACAGTGGCCTTGTGGCCCTTCTGGCCGAGATAAATGCCGATTTCCACGCCGACCTCGCCGCCGCCGATGACCACCACGTTTTCACCCAGCTTCTCCGGGTGGGCAAAGGTCTCCTGGGCGAAGAACAGCTTCTCCGGGTCCGCCCCGGGGATGGGCAGCACCATGGGATTGGCACCGGTGGCGGCAATGACCACGTCATAGTCCAGGGCCTTGATCATCTCGGGGGTGGCCTCGGTGTTCAGGTGGACGGCAATGCCCCGCTTATCCATCTGATGAATCAGGAAGTTCTTAAAGTCCCGCAGAGGCCACTTAAAGTCCGCATAGTCGGAATGGATGATGGCACCGCCCAGCTGGGGGCCTTTCTCATAAATCACGGGCGTATGGCCCCGATCCTGAAGGTACATGGCGCAGCGCATGGCAGCGGGGCCGCCGCCGATGATGGCGACCCGCTTGCCCCCCTGGGTGGGAACCTGCATCCGGGCCACCTTCTGCTCGATACCAATGCAGGGGTTTACGGAGCAAACGGAGACAAAGGGATCGTTGGCACCCCGGCCATGGCACTTGTTGCAGCGCAGGCAGGGCACAATGTCGTCCTCCCGGCCCTCCAGCACCAGCTGGCCATAGTCATTGTTGGAAATATAGGCACGGGCGGCGTAGATAATGTCGGCCTTGCCCTCGGCCAGAGCTTTGTCGCAGGTTTCCGGATAGTGGAAGCCGCCGATAACACCGATCACCAGACCGGGGACGTTCTTCTTCATGTACTCGCCGAATTTCAGGAAGGGAGTTTCCTGAAGCTCAAAGCCGATGGGATGGGCATGATCCACCTCGTTGGCCCGGAGCTGTACCAGGTCAATATACTTCTTGGCCTCGTTCAGGAAGGCCGCAGACTCCTCCAGCGTATAGCCCCCCTCCAGGTCGTCAGCAGACCACTGAATCTCGATGAGCATATTCTTGCCCACTTTCTGGCGGATGCGCTCCAGCACCATCAGGGGGAAACGCATACGGTTCTCCAGAGAGCCGCCGAACTTGTCGGTGCGGTGGTTGGTCAGGGGAGAGAACATCTTGGCGGGCAGATTGGCACGATAGCACATATGAATGGAGATCATGTCAAAGTCCAGCATTTTGAGAATGCCGGCCTGCTCGGCATAGGAGTCGGCAATCAGATTAAACTGCTCCTCGGTGTAGAAGGTGGGATCCTCATGGGCGGGAATTTTCATAATGTCAAACTCCGCCGGAGGAGGCGCATCCAGGCTCTTGGTCTGGGCGAAGGGATCGGCCTTGCCCTGCTGGCCCTTGGGAACCATCAGAGGATAGGCGGAGGGAGGGCCTACAAAGATGCCCATGCAGGCGATGGAGTCATAGTAGTGGATGGCGTCCGCCAGCTGCATCAGATAGTTCTGACAGTTGGTGTCATACAGGTCAAAGTCGGGGAAATGGCCGAAGTCCAGATTCATGGGCAGCTGCTTGCCGTGGGAGAAGTTATTGATGCCCATGCAGGTGACAATGGCGGCACTTTTGGCCTTATTTTCATAGTGTGCAATGACAGAGTCGGCGGGATAGGTCTCGGGGCCCTGCAAAAAGTGGGGCAGGGAGTTGGAGACGCACATTCTGTTTTTCAGAACGTAGTTGCCGATTTTCAGGGGCTCCAGAAGATGCTTGAATTTAGGTTCGCTCATGGCGGATCCTCCTTTATCGTAGTACCCTGCCATTATAGCACAAAAAAAGACAAATTGCGCATGAAAGCACAAATGGGTGCAAATGCAAACAAATGACAACCAATGCCGGGGAGCCGCACCGCCGCCGGAGCAGAACTAGCCCTGGGAGGACGGGAAATCCCGGTCATACATGGCCCGGTACAGGCGGCAGAGCCGGTTCCAGGTGGGCTTATCCAGACTGCCGGTTTCCGGTAGTAGGCCCTGCCGCTGGAGCAGCCGGAGATTTTCCTGGGTGGCCGCGTCCAGATGCCCCAGGGTGTCGTGGCTCTGCAGGGCGGGGAAATCATAGCGAAGGGCGGCAAACATGGCCTGCACCAGGCCCACATGGGGGTGATACTGGCCGGGAAGAATTACCAGCTGAGCGGGAAACAGCACCACCGGCCCCTGGGCGGGCTCCAGCAGCTCCAAAGCTGGGTCGTAGGCATCGGCAATGGCCCGGAAGGTCTGGGCATCGGCAATGCCGGTGGCGGGAAGGCTGTGGGCGGACTGAAAATCCGACACGGCCCGGGCGGTGGATTCCCCATAAATGCCGTCGGGAATCACCGGGCTGACTTCTCCGGCGGCCAGGGCAATGGTACGGAGCATCAGCTGGAGGCTTTCGATGGGGGCATTGCGTACAGGGTCTTCCTGCATGGGCTACTCCTTTCTGGGGGGATCCTGCTGACCGGGATACAGAGCGTGCCCCGGATACTGCCGATGGCGCACCTGGGGAAGGCTGTCCTGGGCCAGCATGGACAGATAGCTTCGGGTCTGGGCATCCGGCTGGCCGGTGACAGAGAGATGAAGCTGGTTTTGCAGCTTGGCAAGGGCCCGGGCGGTGCTTCGATCCAGAAGCCCGGTGATGCGAGGCGGGGGCACGGCGGCGAATACCGGGGCCACCTGATGGAGGGCCCGCTGTACCTCCGCAATGGTGCCCACCTGGGTCTGCTCTCCGCCGGAGAACAGGGTGTCGCTGTCCAGCACCGTACTGTTGATTCCCGCTACCCGATCATAGATGCTCTGCCAGGTGGAGTCTCCCACCAGACCGCTGGGGGTAAGCCCCGCATATCGCTGATAGGCCAGGACGGCATCCCGGGTGCCGATGCCGTATTGGCCGTCTATGGCCACCGTGGGAAGCTCCGGAATAAAGTCCGCCAGCACATTCAGCATATATTGCAGTCGGGAAACGGTTTCCCCGGAGCTGCCCAGGGCCAATACATTGGGCAGATCATAGGAGCCAAACTGATACTGCACCCCCTCGGATTGCAGCTCCGCCAGACGCTTCACGGCCACATAGATGGCGGCGATTTGGTACCAGGTGGCGGCACCCACAACACCGTCAGGGGTCAGGTTAAAGATGCGCTGAAATTCCAGCACCGCCTCCTCCGTGCCGGGGCCGAACAGACCGTCCAAAGGGTAGATTTTCGGAATCGCCGGATAGCTGCGGGCGATTCGATTCAGCCCCCGCTGGAGCAGCAGTACGGACTCTCCCGCCGAGCCCAGCCGCAGCGGCGTGCCCGGGTAGGAGGGAGTCAGCTCCCGTACCGGGGTGTCGGAAACCAGCTCAATGTCGCTGCCGTAGTAGCTCCGCAGAATGTCCAGGTAGGAATAGCCCTGCCTGGCCAGGGCCTGACTGCCCCACTGGCTCATGCCGGAGCAGGTGACGGTGGTGCCGTTACAGAAGGAGGCGGCCAGGGGCTCCACGGCACCCACCCGGCGGATGTAGGTCCGAAACAGCTCATCCACCAGGTTACTGATGTTTTCAAAAATATCCCGGCCGGGGATAAACTTCTGGTCAAAGGCGGTGGAGCTGGTGATGTCAAAGCCATAGCCCCGGCTGGGGTAGTATTCCAAATAGACCTTGTTCAGGGCAAAGGAGATCTGGGCCAGAATGTTGGCCCGGAGGGCCGCCTCCTCCCAGGTGGGATAGACCTCGCTGGAGGCCACGTTTTTAATGTAATCCGGGAAGGAAACCCGGAGGTTTTCCCCGGCCTCATCGGGACGGCCCAGATGGACGGTGATGGCCTCCGGGATATAGGGTGCGGTTTTCTCCGGCATCAGGAGCCTCCTTCCCAAATAGGCTGAGGGGTGAAGTTGTATTCCTGCTGACCTGCCTGCCCGGCGTCCGGCTGCCGGGAGGGGAGCAGCTGGACATTCTGCACCGTCAGGATTCCTGGAAACAGCTGGATTCCCCGGAGGATCACCCGCTCGTACTCCGGGTGGTCAATGGAGACGGTCAGGCCGCTCCAGGGCTGGAGCCGGTTTTCCGGGCTTTGCCCCAGAGAGACATCCGGCGCAGGAAGGGACAGGGGAGTGGTCTGGCCGGAAAGATCCGTAACCAGGATGCCCAGCAGATCACCCGGGGACTCCTGCTGCCGGATGACCACGGTGGCCCCCTGGATGGGAAGGTTGGCCTTGGAGGTAAATACACGAAACTGTATGC
>CAVJIP010000074.1:0-15959 GCA_963649625.1 Bacteroidaceae bacterium | reverse complement strand
CTGGAGTATTTTATCATCGGCACCGGGGTCATGTGGGACGGGATCCTGGAAATTCTAAAGGAAAAGGCCGCCGCCGGGGTGGATGTCCGGGTGATGTATGACGACTTTGGCTGTATCACCCTGCTGCCCTCGGGCTATCACCGGGAGCTGGAGGCCATGGGGATCAAGTGCTGCGTGTTCGGGCCCTTTGTGCCCATTGCCACGGCCCGGCTCAACAACCGGGATCACCGAAAGCTGATGATTATAGACGGCAAGGTGGGCTTTACCGGGGGCATCAACCTGGCGGATGAATACATCAACCAAAAGCTCCGCTTTGGCCATTGGAAGGACAACGCCATTATGCTTCGGGGAGAGGCGGTGTGGTCCATGACGGTGATGTTCCTGTCCCTTTGGGACTATGTCCGGGGGGAGGAGGACAGCGTGCCCGCCTTTATTCCGCCGGAGCCGGTGGTAAACGGAAAGGGCTATGTGCAGCCCTACACGGACAATCCCCTGGACGATGAGCCGGTGGGCGGCTCGGTGTATATGAACCTGATCTCCCGGGCCACCCGGTATGTCCACATTATGACCCCTTATCTGATTGTGGACTACGGAATGCTCCAGGCCCTGACCAATGCGGCCAAGTCCGGGGTGGAGGTGGTGATCCTGACCCCCCATATCCCGGACAAGTGGTACGTCCATGCAGTGACCAGGGCCTACTACGAGGACTTGGTAAAGGCCGGAGTAAAGGTCTATGAATACACCCCCGGCTTCCTCCACGCCAAGGTCTTTACGGTGGACGGCCAGTATGCCACTGTGGGAACCATCAATCTGGACTTTCGCAGTTTGTATCTCCACTTTGAAAACGGTGTGTTTCTCTATGACGCAGACTGTGTCGGGCAGGTGGAGCAGGACGTGCAGAGCACCATAGCCCTCAGCCAGCAGGTGACGCTGGAGGCCTGTCGGGCCACCGGCGTGCCGGTGCGGCTGATGCGGGCGGTGCTGCGGCTGCTGGCTCCGTTGATGTAGCAGGAATACCCCTCCCTGGACAGGCATAGGCTCCATGGGAGGGGATGATATTATGTGGATGACGGTTGACCTGAAAAGGTTGCTGGGCGGGGCCTGTGTGCTTTTGGCGGTGCTGATTCCGGCGGCACTGTATCTAAGCTGGCCGGAGAGCGGCGTTCTGGAGACAGGGGCCTGGGGTCTGCGCTTTCCAAATCCGGGCCAGCCCCCGGTGGGCAACGCCGCAGAGGAGGAGCTGGAGCGGTATAACGCCCGGTTTATCGGAGATACCGGGGAAAACACCCTTTACCTGACATTTGACTGCGGCTATGAAAACGGAAATACGGAAAAAATTCTGGATGTGCTCCAGGCCCATCAGGCCCCCGGGGCCTTCTTTGTGGTGGGCAGCTATATTACCTCGGCACCAGAGTTGGTGCGCCGGATGGCAGCAGAGGGGCATATTGTGGGGAACCACACCTGGAGCCACCCGGATATGTCCGCCATTTCGGAGGAGGGGGACTTTTCCCGGCAGCTCCAGCAGGTGCGGGACGCCTATCTGGACTGCACCGGGGAGGAAATGCCCAAATACTACCGGCCACCTCGGGGGGTATTCAGCCAGGAGAATCTGGCCCTGGCACAAAAGCTGGGCTATCGGACGGTATTTTGGTCCCTGGCCTATGTGGACTGGAACACCGATGACCAGCCCTCGGAGGAGGAGGCCCTGGAAAAGCTCACCGCCCGCATTCATCCCGGGGCCATTGTGCTGCTGCACAACACCTCCTCCACCAACGGGGCGATTCTGGATCGGCTGCTGACCAGGTGGGAGGAGATGGGCTATACCTTTGGGAGCCTGGAGGAGCTCTTTGCAGATTGACATTTGCGGCAAAGGGACGTACAATGACTTGAGAAAAGGGGGGAGGACCCGGTGAAAAAAGACCATATTTCCAATCCGGCCATTGGGCGGCTGCCCAAGTATTATCGCTGTGTGGAGGAGTTGTATCTGACCAACTGCATTCGCATCTCCTCTGCCACCTTGTCCCAGCGGCTGGGCTTTACTGCCAGCCAGATCCGCCAGGATTTTTCCAGCTTCGGAGAGTTTGGCCTTCAGGGCTATGGCTACAACGTGAAAAAGCTCCGCTATGAGATTCGGGAGCTTTTGGGGCTCAACAGCCGGAACACCGCCATTTTGGTGGGCTGCGGCAACATGGGCCGGGCACTGCTGGGGAACCTGGACTTTGCCCAGTGGGGCTTTTTTATGCTGGCCGCCTTTGACTCGGACCCGGCCGTCACCGGCACCTCCATCGGCTCCGTGCCGGTGATGGAGGCCCGAAAGCTCCGGCCCTTTGTGGAGGCGGAGCGGCCCAGCGTGGCGGTGCTGACGGTACCCCGGGACAGCGCCCCGGAGGTGGCGGGGCTGCTGGCGGAGCTGGGCATCCAGGCCATCTGGAGCTTCACCGACTGCGACCTTCATGTGGAGGAGCAGGGAGTGCTGGTGGAGCGGGTGAATATTACGGACAGTCTGCTGACCCTGAGCTACCGGCTCCATGAAAAGCGGGAGCAGAACCGGCCACCGGAGGCCAGGAACCAAATTCCGCCTGGGGAATAAGATAGAGTAGCGCAGCGAAATGCGGCGTGAATATCTGTCAGGAGGTTCTGTTATGAATTGTGGTTGCGGGAACGGGAACGGTATGTTTGGGGGCTGTTGGTGGCTGATCATTCTCCTTATTATCATCTGCTGCTGCGGCTGCGGGGGCACCAATACCCTGGGCAGCGGAGGCTGCGGCTGCGGCTGTGACAATGGCTGTGGCTGCTGACCCTACAGAAAACCCGACAGCGGGGCCGCCTGGGCGGCCCCGTTTTTCGCAGTGTATTGATTTCCCCGGGGGAACGTGGTAGAATATGGGGCGAAATGTGCCGCCCGGTGCGGCCAAAGGAGATGAGACGGCGATGGAACCCACGCTGATGGACAGTCTGGCAACCATCTATCCTCTGTGCAAGCGGCTGCTGCTCCACACCCCCTGGCAGTCCGGAGCGCTTACCGGGACTCAGCGGCTGTGCCTGCTGACCCTGGAGGGCCAGGGCACCATGACCATGACCCTTTTGGCGGAGGCCATGGCCTGTTCCCGGGAGCAGGCCACCCGAGCGGTGGCCCCACTGGTGGAGCAGGGCTATATGGAGCGGCACTACGACCAGGAGAACCGAACCCGTGTGTGGGTGGAGCTGACCGAGAAGGGCCGGGAGCTGCTGTGCCGGGAGTATCGGGCGGCCATGGAGGAGCTGCACAATCTCTCCCCGGAGGAGCGGCAGCAGCTCCGGGCTGCGGTGGAAAATATCGGGGCACTATTGGAGGGGTAGGAAAGATTTTGTCCCTCGTCGGAGCAAAGGCTGCTGTGCTCTTCCGTCTTGCCCTTCGGGCAATCCACCTTCCCCAAAGGGGAAGGTTTTTCCTCATCCGTCTTGCCCTTTCCTCTTCCGTCACGGCTTTGCCGTGCCACCTTCCCCAAAGGGGAAGGTTATGGGTGCGCCCGGGCCAAGACCTTCCGGGGCCCCATTGCCGCCCAGCGAAGCGGGTTCGCTGGGGAAGGAAGAAATGAGGCGAGAAAAAGCTATATTATAGGGTCATGGCCACGTCAAAGGCGCTCCGCACCGCCTGCTGGACGGTGCCAACGGCCTTGCAGTCGCCGATCATGGTGAAGGGTACGCCGGGAAGAATCAGGCTTTCGGCGGCCTGGGTATTGCTTCTAAAACCCACGCAGAGGATTACGCTGTCCGCCTCCAGTACCTGTTCGGCTCCGTTTTCGTCAATATATGTGACCCTGCCCTCCTGAATTTTGGAGCAGCGGCCGTTGACGATGGTGTGGAGGTTTTCCCGTTCATTCAGCTCGATGTCCATGGCCCACTTATAGGTAAACCAGGCGTCCGGGGCAATCTTGGACTGCATCTCCAGGATGGTCACATCCTTCCCCTTATGACTGAGGTGGATTCCCGTTTCTGCGCCCACCTGGCCGCCGCCGATAATGACGATCTTCTGGCCCAATTTATCCTCATTGCCGAACACCTCCGGGGCCTTCACAGTGTTCTCCACCCCGGGAATGGGAATCACCAGGGGCTCTGCCCCCAGGGCCAAAATCACATGGTCGGGTTTTTCTGCCGCCAAAAGCTCCGGCGTGGCTTTGGTGTTCAGCCGCACGTCAATGTCCCGCTTTTCCACCTGGGTGATGAGATACTGCTTGAATCGGCCCAAATCTCGCTTAAACTCCGCATAGTCGGCAAAGTTCAGCTGGCCGCCCAGGTGATCCCTGGATTCAAACAGCGTGACCCTGTGGCCCCGGTCAGAGAGGTACACCGCCGCCTGCATCCCCGCAGGGCCGCCGCCTACCACGCAGATTTTTTTGCCATCCCCTGTGGGCAGAATGTATTTGTCCAGCTTGTCCTCAATACCGATGGTCGGATTCACGGAGCAGACAAAGTGGTCATAGTAGCAGGCTCCATCGTGGCACTTAAAGCACTTGATGCAGGGCCGCACATCCTCGCCCTTGCCGGCATAGGCCTTCTTCGCTAGGTCCGGGTCGGCAATGACCCCTCGGGCGATGGAGACAAAATCCGCCTTGCCGGAGGCGATGATCTCCTCGGCCTGGTCCAGGTTCTGGATGGCTCCAATGGCCACCACCGGGATACTGGTGCCGGACTTCTTGATGGCCTCCGCATACTTCACATTGGGAGTATCCGGCAGAAAACCGGAGGGATGAGTGGTGGTAAAATACCGGGGGGTGTTCATGCCGCAGGAGCAGTGGAGCAGGTCTACCCTGCCCTCCAGCAGCTTGACAAACTCGACGGAATCCTCCACCGTAATCCCTTCTGGATCCACCTCGGACACGGAGAATCGCAATTCAATGAGGAAGTTCTTCCCGCAGCGCTTTTTAATCTCATCAATAATCATCAGCGGGTAACGGGCCCGGTTCTCCAAGTTGCCGCCAAACTCGTCGGTTCGGTGGTTGTACCGTTTGGACAGGAACTGGGCCCACTCGCCCCCGTGACCAAAGTGCAGCATACACATATCGAAACCGGCCTTTTTGACAATCTCAGCCGCATCGGCAAACATCTGCACCTTTTGCTCGATAATCTCCCGGGGCATTTCCACGCTGTCCCGGCCAAATTTCTTGAGCCCCGGCCCCACGGCGTAATACTGGTCATAGCGGTACTGGTCGGAGAGCTGCATGGAGGCCACAGCCCCGAAATGGTGTACCCGGGCCGCCAGCTCATACAGGCTCCGCAGACCTTCGGTAGTATAGGGGTTGATGTGCAGATGGCTGCCGTCAGACTTCATATTCGGATTGACCTGAACACCGGTGCAGGTGACCATGGCAGCACCGCCCTTAGCCCGGTTTCCGAAATGGGTGATGACAGCCTCCTGAAAGCTCTGCTCCCCATGCTGGAGGGCATGAGCACCGGTTGGCGCAGTGAAAATGCGGTTTTTGAACAGGATATTCCCCACCTTCTTGGGGGAAAGCAAGTTGGGATAATCGTACATGGGAACCTCCTCAATACTCCACATAGCTCGGCTTGCCGCAGCGGTACTGCGCTACCAGAGCGTCCCAGTTCTTGGGTAGCTGAATTTTTGCGCAGGCGGGGCCGCCGTGGTCGCCGCCGCCGCCCAGCACCGTGACCATGCATCCGGCCTGACCGCCTGCCACCGTCAGGAACATATGCTCCCTTGACCAGAAGGTGCGGGTAGAAGCCTCCATGTCCAGGGGCAGGTCTACGGTTTTCGGCGGATGGTTGTTCTGAATCAGCCACTGGAGGTCTACCTCTTTGGCGGGCTTCCGGGCGTACTCCACAATGTAATTTAGAATGCGTTCTTTCGTCCAGCCTGCGTCCGCCATCATTTTGGCGCACTTGGGGGTGAGAATCACCGCCAGGCCCGGATCCCAGCCGTAGGGATCCATTTTGCACAGAGCCTTCAGGACAGCGGGAACAGTAGTACAGGTGGAGACCCGGTGCTCCTGGGGCCAGAACATGGTCACGGCGCTGTCCTTTTCCGCAAAGCCGAAGTCCATGTGCAGAGGCTGCCAGGGGTTGCTGTCCTGGTCATCGCCCATGGCAAAGCCCAGGCGAAATTCGTGGCCCATTTCGGAGAGATCCTCCACCCCGGGGCGCACACCGCCAATGTTCATCATAATGTAGCCGAAGGCTCTGGGAATGGTGGTATTGGCCCGGAAGGCCGGGGTCAGGGCGTGGTCGGCGGTGTTGAAGCCAATGTCCTTTGCCGCCTGGCCGGAGAGGGTCAGCACCGGGCCCCAGGTGCTCTGGGAGCAGCACCAGCCCTCCAGGTAGATTTTCGGGTCCATGGCCGCCTGCACCGCAGCAATCAGCACCGGCAGATAGGTAGGCAGACACCCCGCCATCACTGCGTTAATGGCAATCTTTTCCACAGTAGCCAGACCCATCATAGGCGGAATTTTCGCCACCACATAGTCGGCAGGCAGGTCGGTGCCCCGGAGCATCTGGTCTACCGCCTCCCGGGTGGGCATTTTCATGGGGGTTCCGTTTGTCCAGCCATAGGAATAGAACAAATCGCTGATCTCGTCGGGGGTGCCCTCAAAGGTTCTGGTGGCCAGCGCCTGACTGGCAGGGGTGGGGGTGATTTCCTCGTCTGTCAGCGGCGCAGTTAGGCCGGCAAGAAGTTCCTTTACAAATTGCTCCGTGCCTGCGCCCATATTTCGCTCCGTCTGCTCCAGGTCGGAGCGGCCAAAGATGTCCAGCACCTCCGGCTGGAAAGCCATCACCCGCAGTCCCGGCACGCACCGGGCCTTTACACCCCGAAGTCCCGCAGAATAGGTTCGGGGCACAACGGCCATCACCGTGGGCTTGCCGCATTTTTCCATATAGGCGGCGTTGTAGCCCAGAAACAGGGAGCTGGAGGGTACGGCCCCATAAAAGGCCAGCACACAGTCCACCTGGGAAAGCCATGTGTCAAACGCCTGCTGTACCCCAGCATCCTTGGCAATGTCCGTTGTTTCCGCATCGTAGCGGAAGTAGGAAAACCTTGCCCCAGGATATTTCTGCCGGATATGCTTCTCCACCACCTGGAGCATCAAGGTGGCCGCCTTCATAAAATCCCCGAACATTCCGATGGTCTTCCCGTTCAGGGTGTCCAGCCGGGGACTGAGACCATAGAGCCGAGACTGATCCACCTCCGCCCAGGGGCTAAGTACCGTATCATTCATGTGGATTCCTCCTCAAAATGTTGTCAAATTTTACACAGCAAATCCCGTGCCAAGCTATCCACGTTTTCTTCCTGCGGCGGCGGGAATGCCCAGCTCCATGCGGTATTTTGCCACCGCCCGGCGGGACAGGACAATGCGCCGCCTTTGGAGCTCGGCCACGATTTTCTCGTCGCTCAGGGGCTTTCGGGGGTTTTCCTCGTCGATTATTCGGACGATGATCTCCTGGATGCCGCTGCGGCTGAGGCCCACGTTCTGGCCCGCATCCCGGCTGAAAAAGGCCGACATGGGAAACAATCCCCGGTCACACTGGACGTATTTATTTTTCACCGCCCGGCTGATGGTGGATTCATGTAAATCAAGCTCCCCGGCCACGTCCCGGAGGGTCAGCTTTTGGAGGCTACCGCCCCGGAAAAACAGCGCCTGCCGCACCCCAATCACCTCGCCGCAGCGAAGCAGGGTGGACTTCCGCCGCTCCAGACTGCCCATAACCTGCTCAAGCTGGCGGAGCTTGTCCCGCAAATAGGTCTGTAGCTCCCTGTCCTGCTCCGTTTCCAGCATTTTAAGGTATTGGGAGTTAATGTGGATGGTGGGCAGATACTCGTCCTCGGCGGCGGCGATTATGACGCCGTTTTCCTCAAAAATCCGCAAATCCGGAGTCACATACTGGGTCTCCTCCCGGCTGGCAAAGCCGTTGCTGGGATAGGGATTCAGGGAGGCGATCACCGTTTTGGCCGTGGAGACCGCTTGCTGGGACACCCCCAGGGCCCGGGCCAGCCGCTGGTCTGACCAGGTAGCAAGATGGGAAAAATACTCCGCCAGAATCCGCTTGACCACCGGCTTTTCCATAGGCTCCACCTGTTTGAGCAGGGCCGCCTGGACACTCTCGGCGGCCACACCGGCAGGCTCCAATTCCCGCACGGTGTCCAATGCGGCCCGGGCCACCGCCTGGGAACACCCGGAGATTTTGGCGATTTCTCCCACTGTGCCGGAAAACAGTCCCCGACCATCCAGCAGCTCCGCCACAGTCTCCATGGCGGCTCTCATTTCGGCGGCCACGTCCAGGGTCAGAGCCTGCTCCTTTACAAAATCGCTCAAGCTTTCCCCCTGCTCCCTATGGCAATACTGGTCCAGGCTGTCCCGGTCTGTGTCGGCGTAGTAGCTGCGGTTCTGCCGGTCGCTGGCCTGGAGCCAACGGAATTTGTCCAAAATGGAGGTGGCCACCGGCCCGGCCTCCTGCCGCTCCGGCTCCTGGAGATCCATCATGGGGTTTTCGTAGCTGAGCTGTTCCAGATATTCCCCCAGCTCCTGACTGCCGCACTGGAGCACCGCCATGGATGCAATCATCTGAGGCGAGACGGACTGTACCGTATTCACGATTGCTGTCATGCGCATAGAATCACCACACCTTCAAGGGAATTATAGCAAGTTTCGAGCCAAAATTGCAACCATTTTGGGAGGACACCTCCATTGGAAGTGCCCTCCCAAAAAAGATGGTATAACAGGAAATTACGCACCCTTGATGACCGTGCCCCGGTTCATGACAAACTCCACATGGGAAAGGGCCTGAAAGCTCTCGTCAATCTCATCCATGACGGCGATCATATTGGCCTGCTTGCCCACCTGGATGGAGCCCACCTGGTCGTCGATTTTACAGAGCCTTGCGGCGTTGATGGTGGCCGCATCTATGACCTGGGGCACAGACAGGCCCGCCTTGTGGAGCAGCTGAAGCTCCCGGACAGGCATAGTCGCCACCTGGGGCTGGCTTTCCATCCGCATGGTGTCGGTGCCCACGGCCACCATGCCGCCAAGCCGGATAAAGCGTCGGGTGTTGTCCAGGCAGATGTCCTCCTGCTCCTGGGGATCCTTCTCCATGGGGGGAGGGCCGCCGGGGCCGCCGGGCATGGGAGGCATTTTTGCATCCTTGGGCAGGGGCGGGCGGGGCGCATTGATGGACATAAGGGTGGGGGTGCAGGTGATGCCTGCATCGGCCATGGCCTCCAGCAGCTCGTCAGGCATAGGGTCTGTGGGCATATGGGCAAATTCCGGGATTCCCGCCTCCAGCAGCCGGGGCACCAGCTCAGCGTCCAGCACATGGGCGGTACACCAGACACCCCGGGCCTTGGCGGTATCGGCAATGGCCCGCAGCTTGGGCACGTCCAGCACCTGGCTCTTGCCGTCCATGCCCCGGCCTACGCTGGTTTTAATCCCGTCACAGCCCATGTCGATGAGCTCGTTGACCGCATTCACCGCATCCTCCGGGGTTTTCACCCCGTAGCCCGTCTCGGCCCCATCGCTCATCACATGGTTTAAGCCGTGATACTGGGCCACAAAGCGTCCGGCGGTCAGGCAGTGGGCGCACTGGGGGTTCTCGATGGTCTCCCGGTAGGCCAAAAATTCCTGGGTGGGATGGTCGTTTTTATCGTTGCCCATGCCCAGATCCCGGACGGTGGTAACACCGGCCTGAGCCCATGCCCGCAACGCCCGGTCATTGTACTGGATGTCCCCGGTGACGATGTGCATATGGGCATCAATGACCCCAGGCAGCACGGCGGCATAGCCGGACATATCGTGAATCTCGTCGGCGGCATCATAGGAGCCGATCCCAATAATTTTGCCCTCCTCCACCAGAATGTCGGCAGTGTCTCCGCCGTAGATTTTCGCATTTTTCAGAAGGATTTTCATGGTGCTATTCTCCTTATATTAAAGATGCGGAATATGCTCATGCGGGAACGGGCCCCACTTGTCCGGGTTGTTGCCCTCATCCGGGTTAAAGGAGTGGATGGTGGCCGGCTCATCCGGCGGCCAATAGGGGGCCGGGGTTCTCCGGCAGTCGGGGCACTCCAGAAAATCCTTGTGGTAGGGCGTGCGCAGCCAGCAGATGGGATGGAGCTTCAAAATCTTCCATTCCCCGTTCTCCTTGACAAACTCGTTGTCATACTTTCCGGCGATCCAGAAGGCGGTGTCCCGCTTGGTCTTGGTTTCCGGGTCGAAGACCCGGTTTGTATGGGGTCCGAAGATGTGCCACTGGCCCCAGGCGTGGGTGCCATCGTCGCTGACCTCAATCATGGGACTGGAGATGGTCAGCATCAGCAGCAGGAAGGCCCGGTCCGTGTTTGTATTCGACATTTCTCCCACCTTGGGCGTGGTGTCAATCATATTGCCGTGCTTGTCCATGCGGCGACCCATGGTGTACCAGACGCGCTTCACATGCTCCTGGCCCTTGTAGGCACCGGAGTCCATGATTTCCACCCGCACGTCAGGGTTCGTGTGGCTCCACAGGTCGTCCCAAACCTCACCGATCCTGCCGTTCTCCATGTAGAAGATGTACCGGCTCATAAGGTTCTGGATGTCCACCGCATCGGCGGCATAGGAAAGGCGGCGTACCTCCTTCTCCAGAACTTCGATTTTTGCAAGCAATGCTTTTTCGTCCATGATAGATACTCCTTTCGGAAATTTTGATTTCCCTGTTATTATAGCAAGGTTTGTGCCAATCCTATCTTTTTTGCCAAACCGGAACAAACAGTTCCCTTGGCACGAAGATTGCTGATAGAAAACCGTAAAACCTTGAAAGGAGAATATCTCATGAAAAAGACATCTATTCTGTCCCTGCTGCTGGTGTTTGCCATGGTGGTGACTCTGATGGCTGGATGCGGGGCCCCGGCTGACCCTTCGGAAGGCGCATCTTCGGAACCGATGCCTGCCCCCAGCGAAAGCCTGCAGGAGACCGCTCCGCCCAAGGAGGAGGCCTCCGATGTGGGCGCATCTGCTATGGAGGCATCAGAGAGCCCCCAGGAATACGGCCAATGCGCCATTTCCTTCCCCCTGGACGAGACGGAGACGCTGACCTACTGGCATGACGTGGACTCTCGTATCCTGACCTACATTCCCACCGGTGTCATTGACGATGCCCCTGTATTTGCGGCGGCGGAGGAGGCTACCAATGTCCATATCTCCCATGTGGGTGTGGGCATGGACGCAGAGAGCGACCAATTCAACCTGATGGTGGCCTCCGGGGATTACACCGACTTAATCAAGAAGGCAACCGACCTGTATTCCAAGGGCTCCATTGCCGCCATGGACGATGAGGTCATTATTGACCTGGCCCCCTATCTGGAGGAGTATGCCCCGGATTTCCTGCGGGCCTTAGCCCTGGTGGAGGGCTACGCCAATGAGGTCACAACGGATGATGGCCGTGTGCCCACCTTTGTCACCGTCTACGCTGCAGGCATGGATCCCTCCCAGGCTCTTTGGATTCGGAAGGATCTGCTGGATGGCATTGGCATGGACATTCCCCAGACCTATGACGAGTTCACCGCCGTTCTGACCGCATTCAAGGATTCTGGTGTCAAGGAGCCTCTGTATCTCAATCCCACCGGCGTACTGCCGAAAAACGTCCTGGCCGCCGGCTACAACGTGGCGGTGGACATGAACTTTGGGGCAGGGGCTGCCGCCACGGAGCCTTTCTATCAGGTTGATGGAACCGTAAAGTTTGGTGCTCTGGAGGACGGCTGGCTGGACTACATTGAGATGGTCCGAGGCTGGTACGCCGATGGGCTGATTTCCTCCGACTTTGTTTCCAATACCGGCAATGCCATGGACGCAGGCTTTATGTCCACTGTCACCACAGGCCAGACTGCCGTATTCTGCGCACCCACCATGCTCATTGAATACCTGGTTGCCACCGGCAAGGACTATGACCCTAATTTTGAAGTGGTCGCCATGGCGGATATGGTGCGAAATGAGGGCGATATGACCCATTTTGGCCTGGCCAATGCCACGGCGAAAACCGAGGGCCTGTCCATTTCCACCACCTGTAAGAAGCCTGAGCTGGCCGCAGCCTGGTGCAACCATTGGTACACCGAGACAGGCCGGATGCTGGCCACCTGGGGCCAGGAGGGTGTAACCTACGAATATGATGCCAACGGGGAGCCCCAGTGGACGGAGCTGATTACCAGCAACCCCGACGGAATCAGCAAAATGGACGCCACCAGCCTGTACACCATGAGTGTCGGCAGCATCAACTTTATGCCCACCGACACCACCGGCATGGCCCAGTACGCCATAGACGCCCTGTCCATCTGGATGGAGCACAATGACGGGGCCTATGACATTCCCGTAACTGCCACCTTTACCTCTGGCGAATCCGAACGCTATAACGACTACATGGGCGAAATCTCCACCCACTATAACGAGACGGTTTTGCGGTTTATTACCGGGGACAAGAACCTCTCCCAGTACGACCAATTTGTGGAGGAGTTGCACACCATGGGCATTGACGAGTGTATCGCCCTCAAGCAGTCCATGCTGGATCGGTACAACAGCCGCTAAGCCCGGAAGTCTAAAATTTATACATTCCAAATATCAGACAAAGGAGCATTTCGAATGAAAAAAAGACTTTCTGTTTTATTGGCACTGGCTATGATACTCAGCCTGTTTGCCGCCTGTGGCAACGGGTCACAGACCACTACCAGCACCCCTGTTTCCGCTTCAACACCTTCCGAAGCCCCTGCCGAGGAGACCTCCACTGCCACCGAGCCCATCACCGAGATCTCTGCTGAAGAAGTTCTGGATGAGCCCAGTGTAGAGGAGCCCGCTGAGATCGCCCATCTGGTCGAATTTCCCATCGACGAGCCCTTTACCATCACCGTCAGTGAGTCCACCACCCCCTCCCTCACCGGCTCCTCTCTGGTTGGGGATGACGGCAGCCAGCTGGGCTGGGCCAAATGGCTCAGCGAGCGCACTGGCGCTGACATTCAGGTAGACCTCTACTCCTTCCTGGATGCCACGGACAAGCAGAACCTGATGATTGCCTCCGGCGATTACACTGACATTCTGGTGGGCAGTCTGAATTACTCTGGCGGTGTAGACGGTGCAGTGGAGGAAGAAGTCCTCACAAATATCGCCGAATATGCGGAATATATGCCGGACTACATGAATACCCTGTTTCAGAATATTGACAACGTGGCAGCAGCCTACTCCTCGGGATTCAATCTGACCGCCTTCTACGGCATCAACGATGCAAACGCCAAGGCAGATTATGGCCCTGTGATCCGTCAGGACTGGCTGGAGGAGCTGGGACTTCAATCCCCGGAAACCTATGACGAGCTCCACGATGTGCTCACGGCCTTCCGGGACGCTTACGGTGCCACCCTTTGGCTTACTGCCTACGGCGGTGTTCCCGGGGATTTCTCCGGCGGCTATGGCTTCCCGGAGTATTGCGGCGGTGCCGGATTTCCCACAGAGGTCAAGGACGACACCTTCCACTTCTCCCCCCTGGAGGACGGCTTCCAGGACTACCTGCGCATGATGAACCAGTGGTATGCGGAGGGCCTCCTCTACCCCGATTTTCTCAGCCAGGGCGGCAGCGATTATCCTGCAAACGAGCTGTTCACCGGTGATAAAATCGGCGTGTGGTTCACCTATGTGTCCTATCTGGAGGCGGAGCAGTCTCTGATGGAAAACGGTGTGATCGCCCCCATGGCATGGCCCTCACAGGAAAAAGGTACGCCTTGTGAATACGGCAAGGCCCCCAACAACTCCGGTGTAGACGGCATGGGCGCTTTCTCCGTCACCACAGCCAGCGATAATATTCCGCTCCTCTGTGCAATTTTCAACGAGTTCTACACGGAAGAAGGGTACGACTTCTGCAACTGGGGCATCAAGAATGAAACCTATGTGGAAGGCGCAGACGGAAAGCGGGAGTTCACAGATCTGATCGTGAACGATCCTTATTCTCTTGGCGCCAATATCATGATGACCTACTACTTCTTCAAGGACGGCCCCTTCCAGGTGGATTACAACCGCTATCTGGCCTCCTACTCCGACAGGCAGTTGGATGCCGCCGACATCTGGACTACCAGCCGCAGCGCCGCCGCCCTGACCACCATGACCACCGACCAGACCTATGAATACTACACCTGCCAGAGTGATATTTCCACGGTTTATCAGGAATATGTGGTCAAGTTTATCGTAGGCGACAAGGACATCGACACCGACTGGGCCGAGTTCATGAGTCAGTTGGAAGGCTGCGGTCTGGACCGCTTTATGGAACTGGGACAGCTTGGTGTAGATCAGTATGCGGAACGGCTGGTTGGTGTAGAGAAAATCTACGATGCATTCTGGGAAAGCTGATTGCTGAAACCTGGGGAATATACGGGGCTGCGGTGCATCCGCAGCCCCATTTTGATGCCTTCCAAAGGAAAAAAGACAGCTTTGGTATCCAAGCTGCCGCTAAAAGGCTGAAGGAATGATTCCATGAAGGGCTATACCGGGGCCCGGCTTGGGGAAGGTGCCGCCAGAGGCGGCGGATGAGGGAGGTCGTTCCTTCTCCGGAGTTTTGATAATACCAGTGTAGCACAGAGAAAGGTAGATTTCATCCCGCTTTTGTCCCGCTTTTGTCCCAGTTTTGTCCCGGATTTGTCCCGTTTTTGTCCCACTTTTGTCCCACGTTGTCGCAAAGTCCGCTCCTCCTTCTCCCCAGCAGACCCGCTGCGCTGGGCTCTGCCGGGGCCCATTTTGCTGCAAAGTCCACTTTTTCCATCTTCCGCCCTCGCCGAGGGTGCCTTCCCCTTAGGGGGAAGGTTTGGGGTGCGGGGTATAGTTTAAAGCGCAAACCCAGCGCAGCATCCATTCAGGAGGGGCTTGAACTGGCAAACGATGTTCTATGCCTGACCCTGTACGACCTGGAGCAGGAGGGGACGAAGTTCCCGGAGCCCTCCGAGGTAAACGAAACCGCCCATGACGGGGATTCCTTTGTGTCGCTGGTGGCCTGTGATACAGACTGGTATCGGCGGTTTTATGAAAGCAAATCCGTGAAGAAAACCCTGTCGATTCCCGCATGGTTGAACGATCTGGCGGAAAAGAATGCCCTGAACTTTTCCCAGGTGCTGCAAGAGGCCCTGAGAAACAAATTGGGAATCGGCTGACACAGGGAACGCAAACCCCCGGGCCTGCATGGGCCCGGGGGCGTTTTCTTTGTGTCGGGGTCAGGCCTGGGTGTGCAGGCGGGCCTTTAGGGCCTCCTGGAGCACCTGGGAAAAGTTGACGCCGTTCTCCAGTGCCAAAGCGTTCAGCCAGGCGGGAATCGTAAGGGTCTTTCGGACGGATTTTTCGAAGTGCTTCTTGGCATATTCCTCCACGTCCACGGTGATCAGGCTTACAAAGTTTTCGCCGGGATCAAAGTCAAGCTCGGCGGCAACGCACTCCGGGGAGACGGCAGCCATGGGGGAAGGGTCGGGGACGGTTTCCCCGTCCTTCTGAACCAGATAAATATATCCGGCAAGACAGTCGATTGCCATGGCCTCGTCCAGCGTATCGCCGCAGGTGGCGGCATCAAGATCGGGGAAAATAACGGAGTAACCCTTTTCTTCCTTGAAAAAACAAGCGGGATAAGCAGTGAGCATTGCAGACTACCTCCTGACAGAACCGCCAGAGGAAAGCCCAGCCTGACGGAGAATAGATTTTGCGGTGCCGATGGGCAAATCACCCTTGTGATTGGGTATGGTCACGATACCGGGCTTCTGCCTGTGGCGAAACTGGCGGTGAGAGCCGACTTGTCGGACAAAATACCATAGGTCATGTGAACCACCACCTGTCTGCGTTATAGCACGCTATACGCATAATGTCAATGCGCATAGAATAAAGGAAAAGCCACCCCGTGTCCAAATTGGACATGGGGTGTTGCCGATTATATGGACATTATGCTTCCGCAGGCTTCTTACCCTTGACAATAGCAACCACAGCCAGGAC
>CAVJIP010000073.1:0-16208 GCA_963649625.1 Bacteroidaceae bacterium | reverse complement strand
GCGGAAGCTGATGAGCCATGGCTTCTCTGATACGGCCAAGAGCTATATTCTTTATCGGGCCAATCGTACCCGGGCCAGAGAGGCCAATACCTCCCTGATGAAAACCATTGACGAGATCACCAATCTTGACGCCCGCATCAGCGACATGAAGCGTGACAACGCCAACATTGACGGCAATACCGCCATGGGCAGTATGCTCCAGATCGGTGCCGCCGGGGCAAAGGCTTATAACGAGATGTACCTGCTGCGGCCAGAGCACGCCAAGGCCTATCGGGACGGGGACATCCATATTCACGATTTTGATTTCTACTCTTTGACAACCACCTGTTGTCAGACTGACATCCTGAAGCTGTTCCACGGGGGCTTTTCTACAGGTCACGGCTACCTGCGGGAGCCCCAGAGCATCCAGAGCTATGCGGCCCTGGCTGCCATCGCCATTCAGTCCAACCAGAACGACCAGCACGGCGGCCAGTCCATTCCCAACTTTGACTACGGCATGGCCGAGGGAGTGGCCAAGAGCTATCGAAAGGCCTATCTTCGGATGCTCACCGAGGCGGTGGAGGATCGGCTGGATCTGGAGGATGCCTCGGAGCTGGTGAAGGCTGCCGTGGCGGCGGCAGAGGAGGCTACAGGGGAGAAGGTTCGGCTGGAAAACGGAGCGGCCTTTGACCGGGCCGTGGTGGCAGCCCTCTGCGGCAGTGCCAGCATCTCCGGCCAGGATGCTGGAAAGCTCTTGGCCCGAGCCAGAAAGCGTGCCCACCAGATGACGGATCGGGACACCTATCAGGCCATGGAGGGCTTCGTCCACAACCTAAACACCATGCATTCCCGGGCAGGGGCACAGACTCCCTTCTCCTCCATCAACTACGGCACCGACACCACCCCGGAGGGGCGCATGGTGATTCGGAATATTCTGCTGGCACTGGATGCGGGCCTGGGCCATGGGGAAACCTGCATTTTCCCCATCCACATTTTCAAGGTCAAGGAGGGGGTCAACTACGATTCCAAGGATCCCAACTATGACCTGTTCCGGCTGAGCTGCAAGGTCAGTGCCAAGCGGCTGTTCCCTAACTATGTATTCCTGGATACCCCCTATAATATCCAGTACTACAAGCCCGGACACCCGGAGACGGAGGTCGCCACCATGGGCTGCCGTACCCGGGTCATGGGAAATGTCTACGACCCCACCCGTCAGATCGCCTATTCCCGGGGCAATCTGTCCTTTACCTCCATCAATTTGCCCCGGCTGGCCATTGAGAGCCAGGGGGACGAAAAGCTGTTCTATGAGAAGCTGGACGAAATGCTGGAGCTGGTGGCTCAGCAGCTGCTGGATCGCTTTGAGATTCAGGCCGGCAAGCACGTCTATAACTTCCCCTTCCTGATGGGTCAGGGGGTATGGCTGGACTCGGACAAGCTGGGGGTGCAGGACAGCATCCGGGAGGTGCTGAAGCATGGCACCCTGTCCATTGGCTTCATCGGCCTGGCGGAGACCCTGACGGCTCTCTACGGTCAACACCATGGACAAAGCGCCCAGATTCAGGAAAAGGGCCTCAAGATTATCGGCCATATGCGGGACTTCTGCGACAGAAGGTCTCAGGAGCTGACCATGAACGTGACGCTGCTGGCTACCCCGGCAGAGGGCCTGTCCGGCCGGTTTATCCGTATAGATCAGCAGCGGTATGGCCGCATCCCCGGGGTCACGGATCGGGAGTATTATACCAACAGCTTCCATATTCCCGTCTGGTATCCCATTTCGGCCTACGAAAAGATTCGTCTGGAGGCACCTTATCACGCCCTGTGCAACGCAGGCCACATCAGCTATGTGGAGCTGGACGGAGATACGGCCAAGAACGTGGAGGCCTTTGAGACGGTGGTGCGCTGGATGCATGACTGCAACATTGGCTACGGCAGCATCAACCACCCGGTGGACCGTGACCCGGTGTGCGGCTATGTGGGCGTGATCGGGGATGTCTGCCCCCGGTGTGGCCGGAAGGAGGGCCAGATGATCCCCCCGGAGCGGGTGGCGGAGCTGAAAAAAATGTATCCTGAGATGCCTGCGTTTCAGGGAATTGAATAAGGAGGAATTTTTATGACAAACCAGAGTGTAAATGAGAGAATGGGCCAGGGGGTGGGCTTCGAGCGCATCCGCCGGATCACCGGCTACCTGGTGGGAACCATGGACAAGTGGAACGATGCCAAGCGGGCCGAGGAGCGGGATCGGGTGAAGCACGGCCTTTCCAAGAATGCTTGACCTGGCGGGCATTGCGGAGGATAGCATTGTAGATGGACCGGGCATCCGAACAACGGTGTTTTGTCAGGGCTGTCCCCACCATTGCCCCGGCTGTCATAATCCTGAGACCTGGGAGTTCGGTGTGGGTACGCCCATGGATCCGGAGAAGGTTTTGGAAATTGTACGGAGCAACCCTCTGTGCCACGGCGTGACTTTTTCCGGCGGGGAGCCCTTTTCTCAGGGAAAGGAGCTGGCCCATCTGGCCAGAATGCTGAAGGCTGAGGGCTATGAGGTGGCCTCCTATTCCGGCTATACCTTTGAGGCCCTTCTGGCGGGCACTCAGGCCCAGAGAGAGCTGCTGGAAACCATTGATGTGCTCATTGACGGGCCGTTCCTTCTGGAGGAGCGTAGCCTGGAACTGAACTTCCGGGGGAGCCGGAACCAGCGGGTACTGAATGTGCCCGAGAGCCTTGCAGTCGGAAGAGCCGTGGAGGAGACCAGCGGCCGCTGGCTGGGAGAGTATTAAAATGGAATAGGTCTGCCCGCTGGGCAGACCTATTTTCGCTCCTCCAGACACCCATCGTAAAAGTCCACCAAAAGGGCCAAAAGCTCCGTATCCACCTGGGCCTTGAGACGATCCATTTTCCGGAGCTGTTCCGGGGTGGCGGTGCCGCTGCGGAGATCCTTCAGGAGACGACGCTTTGCCTGATCCACCTCCGGCGGCGTTGTGATGTTGTGGTTGTGGCCGGTGAGGGGGAGAAAGGTCTTTTTCGGATCCTTCTGAAAGGCGGCGTACAGCACCTGAAAGTTGTCCCGGTAGCGGATAATGGCGTCGTCGCTGCTCTGGAGAATCAAAACCGGAGCATCCGTCTGCTGGAGCCCCTTCACCGCCGTGGCCCCAGCCAGAGAGCCGAATTTCACCCACTGATATAGCCGAACCCCCAACAGAGGGGGCCTGGCGGCAAGGCCCCAGTGCCGCTCCATATAGGGGCCGATTCCGGCGGTGCTTACCTGAAAGGCGGAGGCGGAGACAATGCCCCGGATGGGATAGGCCCCGGTGAGGCTGACGCAGTCCGCGCTGTAGCCGCCCCAGCTGTGGCCGTAGAGCAGCAGGGGGAGAGAACGAAGCTCCGGGTCATCCTGGACAAATTGAAGGCAGGCGGCCAGGTCAAGAATATGCTGGGGCAGACCGTAGAGTAGGCCGCCGCTGTCGCCGGTGCCGCTGCCGTCAAAGGCTAACACCCAATAGCCTCTGCGGCAGAAATACTCGCATTCGGGGAGGTAGTCATTTCGGGTCATGCCATAGCCGTGGAACAGGACAATCAAGCCTTTCCGGGGCCCATCGTAGAAGAACAGGTCTCCCCGGAGGGTGTGGCCTCGGTTGGAGGAAAATTCCACCGGGCGGCGGTGCCATGTGGGGTGGAGCTGAGAAAAATAGGGAAAATAGTCGCCGCCGCCGGCAAAGCGGCATTGAAAATTCCTGCGGTAGATCACCACGCCAAAGAGCATCGCACCAAGAAACACCGCCAGAAGGCTGCATACCAGCACAAGAAGCACCACGGCTCAGTCCTCCAGCCGGGTGTCGGTGCAGACCTGCTTTACCATGGCCTGAAGGGACTTGAGATCCCGAAAGGTTTCAGGCCGTTTGGAGGGATCCCGAAGCAGTGCAGAGGGGTGATACATGGCCATGCGCTGGGTGCCGTCCACGGTGAACCAGCGGCCATGCTCCCGGGTAATGCGGAAGTCCGGGTCGATTAGCTCGGTGGCGGCGATTCGCCCCAAACAGACAATGAGCTTGGGCCTGAGCAGCTCCATCTGGGCCTTGAGCCAGTCGGAGCAGGCATTCCGTTCGGAATTTAGCGGGTCACGGTTGTGGGGCGGACGACATTTGACAATGTTGGCAATATAGCAGTTCCGGCGGCTCAGGCCGATAATGGAGAGCATATCGTCCAAAAGCTGTCCGGCCCGGCCCACAAAGGGCTCCCCCTGTAAATCCTCGTTTTCTCCGGGGCCCTCTCCCACAAATAGAATCTCCGCCCGCTCCGGCCCTACCCCAAAAACCACCTGGTGCCGGGACTCATAAAGGGGACATCTGGTGCAGTCCATACAGTCTCTGCGCAGGGTGCTCCAGTCCTGATATTCCATACTAACGCCTCCTGGGCCGATTGCCGACCTACAGACCGCCACAATCGGTCAAAAATCTTGAGATTTGCCATTTGAAAATGGGTATAAATATGCTACAATACTAATAACGTGCATACCCAACTATCATAGCATACTTTTCTTGGAAAGGAAAGCTCGTGATTTGATGAAGTTGACACCTATAGAACAAGTAGCCATTCTGATCACTGCGGCGATATTGGCTTTTCTGACCGGCTATTATTATCGTGGGACACAGCTCCGGGGACAAATCGTGGTGGAGACGCAGACGGCAGAGGACATGGCTGCGCCCACGGCAACGCCTCGGGTGTCCAGGCTCCCGGTTCAGTCCATCGGGGAAGGGGAAAGCCCAGAGGAGGCAACGCCGGCATATCAGGAACCCTCAGAGGCAGAGCCGTCCCAAGAGGTGGAGGATGGCCCCCTTGATCTGAATACCGCCACCCTGGAGGATCTGGACGCTCTGCCGGGGATAGGCCCGGTACTGGCTCAGCGGATACTGGATTACCGGGAGGAGCACGGTGGGTTTCGCTCCAAGGAAGAAATTATAAATGTCACCGGGATCGGCGAAAAAACCTATGAAAAGCTGATAAGCCTGGTGAAAGTGGGGGAATAGAAATGAAAATCTTAGTGGTAGATGATGAAAAGCTCCTGGTAAAGGGAATCAAGTTCAATCTGGAAAACGACGGCTTTGAGGTCTCTACGGCCTATGACGGCGAGGAGGCGGTGGAGCTGGCCAAAACCGGGGGCTTCGACCTGATTATCCTGGATTTGATGATGCCCAAACTGGGAGGGCTGGATGCGTGTATGCAGATTCGAGGCTTCTCCAATGTGCCGATTATTATGCTGACGGCCAAGGGGGAGGACATGGATAAGCTCATTGGCTTTGAGCATGGCACCGATGATTATCTGACCAAGCCCTTTAATATTTTGGAGCTAAAGGCTCGGATTCGGGCATTGCTCCGCCGGAGCGCCCCGCCGGAGAAGGGGGAGAATCCCAACCGTGTCACCTGCGGGGACATTACCCTGGACTCCGATGAGCGCAACGCCTACAAAAACGGCAAGCCGGTGGAGCTGACGGCCAGGGAGTTTGACCTGATGGAGCTGCTGATGCGGAACCCCGGCCATGTGTACTCTCGGGAAAACCTGCTGAATCTGATTTGGGGCTATGAATATCAGGGAGAGATTCGCTCGGTGGATGTCCATGTGCGGCGGCTTCGGGAAAAGCTGGAGCGGGTTCCCGCCCAGCCGGAGTATATCATGACGAAATGGGGCGTTGGCTATTATTTCAAGGCTTAAACGGTTTCTCCGGCAGTTTCGGGATATTCTGCTGCTGCGGATCGTTTTGGTGATTCTGATGCTGACAACGGTGCTGCTGATGATTCAGACCCTGCTGCCGGTGCGTACCACGGAGAATATGATTTTCAGCTATAAGCACGCCCTGCTGCTGGACAAGGCGGAGGCCATTGCCTCGTCCCTGAACAACAACCTGGTGCTTACCGGGGAGGGGGCACAGGAGGTGGTTTCCATATTGGGCTCCAGCGATGTGGGACAAATCGTTATCACCGATGCCGATGGTGTGGTGCTCTACAGCACCAATACCGGCACGGCCCCGGTGGAGAGCTATGCCCTGTTCCCGGAGATTATTTCCGCCCTAAAGGGCAACGATGCCTTTCGCTGCATTTACACCGTAGATGCCTTTGAGAGCT
Organism: Bacteroidaceae bacterium; assembly: GCA_963649625.1. Taxonomy (GTDB): domain Bacteria; phylum Bacillota; class Clostridia; order Oscillospirales; family Oscillospiraceae; genus HGM13006. The sequence continues at coordinate 10,112 of CAVJIP010000073.1, read as the reverse complement.
ATGCGGCCATGCCGGTGATGGTGGGAAATGTGATCACCGGCTGTGTGTATGTGGCGGAGGAGGATCAGGAACAGGCGGAGATTCTGCGGCAGATTCAGCAGGATGCCATCCGTATGTCCGGAATCGTGGTGCTGGTGAGCCTGGCACTGTATATCGGCTCCGGCCTGATTATCATCAAGAAAAACCAGCGGATGCTCCAGTCCATTCGCATGGTGCGGGAGGGCAATTACAGCTATCGTCTGGAGGCCAAGGGGCGGGACGAATATGCGTCTCTGGCCAACGAGTTTAACGCCCTGACGGATCGGCTCCAAAAAACCGAGGAGAGCCGGCGGCAGTTTGTGTCGGATGCCTCCCATGAGCTGCGGACACCCTTGGCGGCCATCCGGCTTCTGTCGGATTCCATTATCCAAAATGAGCTGGATCAGGCCACCATTCGGGAGTTCGTCCAGGATATTTCCAGCGAGTCGGAGCGTCTTACCCGAATGACCACAAAGCTACTGAACCTGACGGCGCTGGACAGCAAGCAGTTTACCCAGCAGGAGCCGGAGCCGGTAAATGTGGGGGACTGCTGCAAAAAGGCGGTGCGGATGCTCACTCCCTTTGCCCAGGAGGTTCATGCGGCCATTGAGCAAAGCTCAGAGGAGAGCTGCTATGTTATGGCCCAGGAGGACGATATTTTCCAGATCGTCTTGAATCTGGCGGAGAATGGAATCAAGTATAGCCAGGACGGAGGCCAGGTGCGGCTGATCGCTTATTCCCAGGGCAGCACGGCGGTGCTGATCGTGGAGGACAACGGCATTGGCATCCCGGAAAACGAGCTGGATCGAATCTTTGAACGGTTCTACCGGGTGGACAAGGCCCGCTCCCGGGAGGCCGGAGGCACGGGCCTGGGTCTGGCCATTGTAAGGGAGACTGTGGAGAAATACGGCGGCACGGTGGAGGCCTCAAACCGTCCCCAGGGCGGGGCACGGTTTACGGTGAAATTTCCGCTGTTCCAGTGGGAGGGAGAGCCATGAAGGGTTGGTATCGAGTCCTTGCCGTCCTGACGGCGGTATCCCTGCTGATGCTCACCACGGGCTGCGGGCCGGAGGCCCAGCCCAGTCAGGAGGAGGGGACGGCGGTAACGCTGTACTATGCGGCCCGGGATCTGGAGTCTCTGGAGGTAGAGGACACGGTGCTGCCGGAGACGAGAAGCCTGAGCGTGGTGTCCCTTTGGGACTTCTTTGCGCTCTACTTTGCGGGGCCGGAATCGGAGGAGCTGGCTTCTCCCTTCCCCGGCGGCACTCGGGTGGTGGATGCCAGCCTGGGGGAAAGCAGCATCACCATTCAGATGTCCGGGGAGTTTTTCACCCTGGCGGGGATTGAAATGTCTCTGGCCAGCTGCTGCCTGGCAAAGACCGTCTGCGAGTATCTGGAGCTGGAGACGGTGGTGCTGACCGACGAGACGGAGAGCATTCGCATGGAGGTTCAGCCCGGGCAATTTGTGCTTTCCAATGTGTTGGAGGGAGAGGCAGACCAGTCCTTTAATATTTATTTCTCCGACAGCGACCACCGCTATCTGATCTCCGAAACCAGAGCCGCCACCCTCAGCGAAAACGAGAGCCAGATGGCCTATGTGATGCGGCGGCTGCTGGAGGGGCCGGAGGGCAGCCAGCTTAGGCCGGTGATCCCGGAGGGGGCGGAGCTTTTGGAGATTTCCGAGGCGGACGGAATCTGCACCGTGAATTTCTCCAAGGAGTTTTATGATAATCGCCCGGAGGATGCCTATGGGGCCTATATGACGATCTACGGCATTACCAATACCCTTACCGGCCTGGGCGGCATTGATGCCGTGCAGTTCCTGGTGGAGGGGGAGCCGGTGGAACGTTATGGCTGCTTCCCGCTGTCAAAGCCGGTGCTCAAGAATACGGACTGTATCGGCCCGGTGCGGATGACCAGCGGCGAGATTGACGCAGATCTATATGCACGCAGCGTGGACACGGGAGAGGCCTTCGCCTTTCCTTGCCGGATCAAGCAGACCATTTCCGAGCCTATGGCCCAGGCGGTGGTGACAAAGCTCCTAAGCTATGAGCCGCCTCAGGGCTTCCGCAACCCGGTGCCCTATGGCACGGAGTTACTGAGCATCAGCATTTCAGGCAGCACCTGTTATGTGGATTTGTCCGGCAAATTCGTTCCGGCAGAGGACAGCCAGGAGACGGAGCGGGAGGCGGTCTGGGCCCTGGTGATGACCCTGACGGCCCTGGACAATGTAAGCTATGTGGTACTCACCATCGAGGGAGAAAGCAGCGGCTTTTCCTATGTGGACATTACAGAGCCCCTGACCCGGCGCACCGTTGCGTCCTATGGTATATAAAAATTACATAGAAAAGAAGGTAATCATTATGGAAAATCAGAGAATCGGAACCACCTGTGTACAGGGCGGCTACACACCGGGCAACGGCGAGCCCAGGCAGATCCCCATTATTCAGAGCACCACCTTCAAATACACCACCTCGGAGGATATGGGCAAGCTCTTTGACCTGGAGGCCTCCGGCTACTTCTACTCCCGGCTGCAAAATCCCACCTGCGACCATGTGGCGGCGAAAATCGTGGAGCTGGAGGGAGGCACGGCGGGGATGCTCACCTCCTCCGGTCAGGCGGCAAACTTTTTCGCTATGTTCAACATTGCCTCCTGCGGCGACCATATTGTGTCCTCCTCCTCCATCTATGGCGGCACCTTCAACCTGCTCAGTGTCACCATGGCCAAAATGGGCATTGAGACAACCTTTGTCAGCCCCGACTGTACCCGGGAGGAGCTGGAGGCGGCCTTCCAGCCAAACACCAAGCTGGTATTTGGCGAAACCATTGCCAACCCTGCCCTGACGGTGCTGGACATTGAGAAATTTGCCGCCGCAGCCCACGCCCACGGCGTTCCGCTGATTGTGGACAACACCTTTGCCACCCCCATCAACTGCCGGCCCTTCCAGTGGGGGGCGGATATTGTCACCCACTCCACCACCAAGTATATGGACGGACACGGGGCCTGCGTGGGCGGTGCCATTGTGGACTCCGGAAACTTCGACTGGATGGTCCATAAAGAGAAGTTCCCCGGACTTACCACCCCGGATGAAAGCTATCATGGGATTACCTACGCAGAGAAGTTCGGCCAGGGCGGAGCGTTTATCACCAAGTGTACCGCCCAGCTGATGCGGGACTTTGGCTGCACCCAGTCCCCCCAGAGTGCTTTTATGCTGAATCTGGGCCTGGAGAGCCTTCATGTGCGGATGCCCAGACACTGCGAAAACGGCCAGGCGGTGGCGGAGTTTCTAAATGCCCATCCTAAAATCGCCTATGTGAACTATTGCGGTCTGCCGGGAGACAAATATCATGGGCTGGCCCAGAAATACCTGCCCCATGGCTCCTGCGGCGTGGTGTCCTTTGGCCTAAAGGGGGGACGGGCGGCTGCGGAGACCTTTATGAAGCATTTGAAGCTGGCCGCCATTGAAACTCATGTGGCCGATGCCAGAACCTGCTGCCTGAACCCTGCCACCAGCACCCACCGGCAGATGAACGATGAGCAGCTCAAGGCGGCGGGGGTTCCGGCGGAGCTGGTGCGGATGTCCTGCGGACTGGAAAGCAAGGAGGATCTGATAGCGGATATTGCCCAGGCCCTGGAGGCCATCGGCTGAGTTTCGGCAATATGTTGCGTGAAACTGCACAAATTTCTACGAAAAAATGCAAAATATGTGTTCCATTTTTCTTGGACCCATGATATAATACATACCATCAGTAGATGAACAGTTGCCGGGAAGGGAAGTGATAGTATGGTCATTATGCTGATTCTTGCCATCGTATGTGCGATTCTTGCCGCACTGAAGGTGCTGGAGGGTGTCAGCCTCTCCGTTATCGTTTACGCCGTGGTGGCGGTGGTCTGCCTGGTCATTTATTTGATCGCACTGATCGAGAAGAAACGAGAAGCCAGAATGTAAAAACATAAGACGTGCTGCAAAGAGCCTTCTTTGCGGCACGTCTTTTTTCGGGAAAGGGATCAGGCCCGCCAGGGTCAGGAAAGCTGAGAGGGCCTGGTTTGGGAAGAAGCCGGAGGTTCCCGCACCTCATTGGGAAAGACCCGCCAGGAGCCGGGAATGCCGTGATAAATTCGCAGTGCAGGAGAGGCCGCAGGCTTTTGGGGAGCGGCCTGGGAGGATGCGTGTCCAATGTCCATAGGCTCACCTCCTGGGTAGCATCCCCCCTGGGCGGGATTTTATGCCTCGGGAAAGACTTTCGGGTCTGTGAGAAAATAGCGGTACAGCCCCCGCTCCAGAGTACGGCTCACTAAGCCCAGGGCCATCAGATGATCCAGATGGGCCAGGGCCTCGCCTACGGCAAACCATTTCTGCGGGGTTGGAAAGTCCTTCCAGCTCCGGCAGTGGATGTTCCAGCGCATTTTGGCGGTAATATCCCAGGCCGTTTTAGCCTCGGAGCCGGAGAGAATATGAAGAACCTCCTGACACCGCTGCCGGTGATGGGCTTGCAGTGCCTGACAGCGACTGTGAAAATCGCTATGGACAGCCCGATGGGCGGGCAGCGGCCGGGTGACGGCCAGGGTGTCGATTCGGCGGAGGGCCTGTAAATAATCCCCCAGAGAATCGGGAATGCCGTGCCATCGGGTGATGTTCGGGGTGATGTCAAACAGCACATGATCTCCGAGGATGCAGATGCCGGTGGCCTGCTCAAACAGGCACATATGCCCCGGCGTGTGACCCGGGGTCCAGATGGCCTGGAGTCTATGGCCGCCATAGGAAAAAACCTCTCCGTCCTTCACGGGGAGATACCCGTCATAGGGGACGGGAGAAAGGGCCTGGGCAGGGTTTTTGTGGGTCAGCTCCCGGAGCAGCGGCCAGGGAAAGCCCTCTGCGGCAAATCGTTTATCCGTCTCCACCCAGGAAAAGGTGCTGCTTCCTCCGGGCATATGGGAAAGGTCACGGGAGCCAATATAGACATTGGTGCCCGGAGCGGCCAGCTCCGGGGCCAGGCCGGTGTGGTCGGAGTGTAGGTGGGTCAGAAAAATATCGGTATTCTCCATGGAGATGCCCAGCTGGGCCAGGCCGGCGAGGAGGGCCTCCCGGCAGGCCTCCTGGCGAAAGCCGGTGTCCACCAGCAGATTGCGGCTGCCGGTAAATACATAGACATTGAGGCTTTTCAGGGGATTTCCTGGCAGAGGCACCGGAATGGTATAGAGATTGTCGGCGATTTGTGAAACCATAATTCCACCGTCCTTGTGGGTTTCCTGCTGTTGATTATAGCCGAAACCTGTGGTAGAATCAAGAGGAGAATGGGAGGAGATACCATGGAGCTGGGCCGCTTTGCCCCAAGTCCCAGCGGCAGAATGCACCTAGGAAACGTATTTTCCGCCCTGCTGGCCTGGCTTTCGGCAAAGGCCCAGGGAGGGGAGCTTCTGCTGCGCATTGAGGATTTGGATCCGGCCAGAAGCCGCAGGGCCTATGAGGAGGCCATGATAGAGGATTTTCGGTGGCTGGGCCTGAGCTGGCAGCGGCGGGGAGAAAATCAAAGCCAACGCAGTCAGGCCTATGAAGCGGCCATGGCGGAGATTGGAAAGCAGGCGGAGCTATATCCCTGCTACTGTACTCGGGATCAGCTTCATGCAGCCTCTGCACCCCATGCCTCAGACGGCCGGGTAATCTATTCGGGAGCCTGCCGGGGGCTGACCCCGGCCCAGCGGGAGGAGAAAACCAAGGCCTCTTGTCTGCGAATCCATGTGCCGGATCGGGAAATCGCCTTTACCGATGGCCTCCAGGGGGCCCGGAGAATGAATCTGGCCCGGGAGTGGGGTGACTTTATCATCCGGCGGGCAGACGGTGTGGCGGCCTATCAGCTGGCGGTGGTGGTGGATGACGGAGAAAGCGGCGTGACCCAGGTGGTGCGGGGGCGGGATCTGTTGTCCTCTACCCCGGTGCAGCTTTGGCTTTATGAGCTTCTGGGGTATCCGCCGCCCCGGTTTTACCATGTGCCCATGCTGCTGTCCCCAGAGGGCAGGCGATTAAGCAAGCGGGACAGAGATTTGGACATGGGTGTTCTCCGAACACGCTGGAGGCCGGAAATGCTGGTGGGGTATCTGGCGTTTCGCTGCGGGCTGATCGACCGGAGGGAGCCGGTGACACCGGCGGAGCTGGTGGGAGAGTTTTCCTGGGAAAGGGTCAGCCGGGTGGATATTGTCATAGACTCCAAGGAGCTGCTTCGGTGAAGATTGCAAAGTAGGAAGATTTTAAGACGGCAAGTATAACACCTCTAATGCCTGGACAAAACTGGTACTGGAGGTGTTCTCTATGGTAAAAGGTGTGCAGAAGCGTGTGGTGGTGGTTCGTTGCCCGGAGACCAAGTATTTCGATCAGGCCATATTTATGGTGCGGGACGAGTCCCTGACGGAGGAGGGCCGCTCCCCGGAGCAGGTGCTGGAGGAGGCCTGCCGTGCCGCAGACAGCTATCTCCGGCAGAACGGAGAGCCAAGGGGGAAGCGGCGAAAATGGCTGTTTGGCTGTGGCGGGCTGCTTTTGGGGCTGGCAGCGGTGGTGCTGCTGTGGCTGTTATGATACAAAAGACGGCGGAGCAGGGATGAGCCCGGCTTCGCCGTCTAGGTATACTTAGGATACGCTGGCCCGGCGTTCCTCCTCCTCACGCTCCAAAATCGTGTAGGCGACCTTTCCCACCAGAGTTTTGGGCAGTGCGTCCCGGAACTCGATCTCCTTGGGGATGGCGTACTTGGCAACATGGAGGCTTAAATGCTCCCGAATGGAGGCTTCCAGCTCCGGGGTAGGGGCGTAGCCGGGGCGCAGCACCACAAAGGCCTTGACCCGCTGCATCCGATAGTCGTCCTTGATGCCAATGACCGTGCTCATCAATACGGCCTCATGGGCGTCTATGACGTTTTCAATCTGGGAGGGATAGACATTGTAGCCGCTGGTGATAATCATGCGCTTGAGCCGCTGCTTAAAGTACACAAAGCCCTCCTCATCCATACTGCCCAGGTCGCCGGTGTGGAGCCAGACCAGGCCGTCCTCATGGAGCTGTAGGGTCTGGGCCGTCTCCTTGGGCTTGTCCATATAGCCCTGCATGACCGTGGGGCCGGAGATACAGATCTCTCCCACCTGGCCGTAGGGCACCTGGTCGTGGGTATAGGGGATGACGATTTTATAGTAGGTGTCCGGGAAGGGAATGCCGATGGAGCCCTCCTTGTAGTAATTCTTAGGGGTCAGGCAGCTGGCGGTGACGCACTCCGTGGCACCGTAGCCCTCCCGCACCTGCTCGGTGGAGCCGTGGGAGCGGAGAAAGTCGTCCACCTTGTGCTTTAGCTCAATGGACAGGGAATCGCCCCCGGAGAAAATGCCCTCCAGCTGGCTGAGATCCAGCTTGTCCGCCTTTTTCAGCCGGAGCAGAGCCTCGTAGAGGGTGGGTACACCGGCAATGTAGTTGGGCTTGTGCTTTTTCAGCAGGGCCGCATAGGAGTCCACGGTAAACTGGGGCACCAGAATACAGGTGCAGCTGTGAATCAATATGGTGTGAATGCACACCCCCAGCCCAAAGCCGTGGAACACGGGCATAATGGAGAGCATTTTGTGGCCGGGAACCAGGCAGCTGCCGGAGGCCCCGGTTTGAAGGCCCAGGGCGTTAAAGTTGAGATTGCTCAGGAGAATGCCCTTGGTGGTGCCGGTGGTGCCGCCGCTGTAAAGGATGGCGGCAGTGTCCCGGCCTGTGACCGGGTATTTTACCATGCCGGAATAGCCTGCGCCGCCCTTTAGAAACTCCCGCCAGGACAGCACCAGAGGATCAGAGGCCGGGGGCCTGGAAATCTTTCGGCCCTGGGCGGCCCAATAGCCCAGTCGGATTGGCCCGGAGAGGGCCTCCGAAATATCGGTGACAATGAGCTTGTTCAGGTGAATTTTATCCCGGATGGCATCAAACTTGGGATAGAACTGGTTCAGGGTCAGTGCCGCCACGGAGTGACTTTCGTTGAGATAGAAGGCAATCTCCTCCTGGGCGGACAGAGGGTGAACCATGTTGGCTACGGCTCCCATATAGTTGACGGCGTAGAACATCACCACCGCCTGGGGGGTGTTGGGCATACAGATGGTCACCCGGTCTCCCGGGACAACGCCCATGGCCCGGAGGGCTGCGGCGCAGTGGTGAATCTGCTGAATCAGCCCTTCAAAGCTGAGCTTCACCCCATAAAAATCACAGGCGGTGAGCTTCGGGGTCTCCGCTGCGGCCTGTTCCACCAGAGCGGCCATAGAGCAGTCCGGGTAGCTCAGGTGCAGGGGCACGCCCTGGGAGTGGTCGTACCAGGGGGTCTGAACATTACAGGTCATAAGCAATCTCCTCTCCCAGGGAAACCTCCAGCAGCTGGGGATAGGTCAGCAGATACTCCAGCAGCTTCAGACTTTTCGCAAAGTAAAATCCGTCTGCGATTCGCTCATCGGCGGTAAAGCCCAGCTTCATGATTTTTCGGACAGAAACGGAGCCGTCCTCCATGAGCTGGGGTACATCCCGAATCACACCCACCGTGACCATAATGCTGTTGGTGCCATAGTTGTTCAGATGGTGATAGCAGCAGTCGCATTGGATGGAGCCCAGGTTGGACAGCAGCACGGTGGTGTGGTTGGTGTCTCCCTGGGTAAGTGCTGCCGGGAGGCAGCCAATGGCACTGAGCCGCTGGAGCAGGCCGATAAATAGATGCAGGATAGGGCCGGGCAAATGGCCTACCCGGTCAATGATGGCATCAAAGTCATTACTGCCCTTTTCGTGGCGAAGCTGCTCCACATCCCCAGTGATTTTGCGGGAAATGGCGGTAAGGTTGGTGTCATTGTGGGCGGTTATGGTCATGAGAGACTCCTCTGCATGATCCTGAAATTTCCGTTTGGCCACAAAGCTCAGGGTGATTTCGTTTCTGGCATAGAGCTTTCGGCCACAGACAAACCGATTCAAATAGGGGCGGGCCTGAACCACCCGTCCGATTCCGGCCACAACGCAGTGAAAGACTGTGGTTTTATAATCGGCATTGCCGCTGTTTTTCCGGGCCACAAAGTCCATCAGCTCCGTTACATCAATGCTGTGTTCCAGATAGACCTCGGCCTCGGTGCGCCTGGGCATCAGGTGCAGCATAATGCAGTGCAGACCGTCCAGGTTGCGGATGCGGCGGCCATCCCGGCGGTCACCGTGTTTGCGTTTTTCCATGTTGTTCCTCTCCGTCCTTTCATGGACACTGTTCCAGCTTCATACTATAGCACAGATTTTCGTGTTCGTATATGGCGGAGGCAAATTCTTGTGTAATTTAGCCATAAAAAGAATTTTTTTAGAGAGAAATTCCATGGAAAACACCCCTTTGATAGCGTTTAAGCAATTTTGTGATAAAATTATGAAAATGATATTTTCGAGGGAAATCCAAGAAGCCGGGGAAAGTGTGTGACATTTGTAGGATTTTGTGCTATAATCATCCTTCAAGAACAAGACCATTGCCGGGAGGAATATCATGTCACAGCAGAACGACTTTTCCAGGGGCAGCATTCCCAAAACCATCACCAGGCTGGCGATTCCCATGATCGCAGCCATGCTGGTCAATGCCCTGTATTCCGTGGTAGATCGGATCTATATTGGACATTTGCCGGAGGTGGGGCAAACGGCCTTGACGGGAATCGGCCTGTGCTATCCCATCACCATGGCCATTGCCGCCTTTTCCTATTTGGTGGGCAACGGCGGCGGCCCTTTGACCTCCATCCTCCGGGGGGCCAAGGATCAGGAGGGAGCGGAAAGGGTCATAGGCAACAGCGTGACCCTGCTGGTGATTTTCGGGATTGTAGTGCCGGCCCTGTGCCTGCTGATCAAAAAGCCGGTGCTCTATTTATTTGGGGCCAGCGATGCCACCTATCCCTATGCGGATGAGTACATCACCGTTTATTTGATGGGCTCCCTGGCGGTGATGCTGACCCTGGGCTTAAATCCCTTCCTCAATGCCCAGGGCTTTGCCAAAACCGGCATGATGACGGTGCTTTTGGGGGCGGCCTGCAATATCATCCTGGATCCTATCTTTATTTTTCTGTTCCACATGGGCGTCCGAGGGG
>CAVJIP010000072.1:0-8155 GCA_963649625.1 Bacteroidaceae bacterium | reverse complement strand
GCCACATAGTCCGCCTTAATAAAGCGGTTCAGCTCCTTTTTGATTTCCCCACTCTGGGAATACAGGCTGTTGGACAGGAGAAAATCCGAAATGGTCTGGGGGGACTGCTTGTGGGTGAGCACCTGGCAGCCCTCCGAACCGAAGTAGTTCAGGTGATTGATCAGATTCAGCTGATAGCCGTTGTCGGAGAAGGTGCGAAACAGATTGGGCATCACCAGAAAGGCATCCCGCTCTCCGGTGGTCATGTCCTTGTGGATCACATAGTTTAGGTTCATCAGATCCGGGATAAGGGTGACGGTTTTCAGAGACTCGGTGTTGTGGCTGGTTCGGGAGACGGAAAAGCCCCGACCTTCCAGCTCCCGGAGAAAGGGCTCGTTGTCGTAGTCGTAATAGTGCCGGAGATTCTCCACCCCGCCGTAGCCGTCATAGAGGAAGAAATACACGTTGGGGCGTTGGTTCTCCTGGAAGGTCATGGGCTCGTAGGAGGCGAAGGGCGCCGAGCCGTCGGGCTTTCCGGTGCCCTGGGACAGGGAAAACACCGCCGCCAAAATAAAGCAGCCCAGGGTCAGCACCCCGAAGGACAGGGACACAAGAAGGCAGGGAATCCCCATGTCCGGCTTTTTTACTGCCAGCAGCACCAAAAGCCCCGCCAGCAGCACCCCCAAAATCCCCAGCAGCACCCAGGCCGGAAGGGAAGGAAGGAGCCCCTGGAGGCCGCCCAGCAGGGCGGAGAAATTGATGACCACCAGCATCACCAGATCCGTCAGAAAGCCCGCCCCACAGGGACGCCGGAGGATGACCAACAGCACCAGCCACACCCCCAGGGCATTCAGGAGAAACAGGCAGAAAAAGGGAAAAATGCTGGAAAGGGGGGCCTCCTCTACGTTGTGGGCGTAGAGAAAGGCACAGGGGTACAGACAGGTCAACACTATGGACAGGGCCGGCAGCCACAGGGCCGACCAGAAAGCTTTTACTTTTTGCAAAATCAACACCGAACCTTTACATTTTCCACATGATTATGTCACAGTTCTGAAATCCTTGCAAGGACTTTTTTGCGGTTTAAGACATTTTTAAGGTAAGGAGTGGTTTCCCTTGAAAACATTGCACACCATTATTCTCCAATTCAATCCCCAAGGCCCGTCCCTGGCCCGGCTGCTGGCCCGGCTGATTCGGCCCTCGGAGGAGAAATGAAGAACTTTACCGGCTGCCGGGCCGGGCTTTACATCCGGCTTTCCCGGGAGGACACCCAGGAGGGCCCCTCCCAGAGCGTTCAAAATCAGCTGTCCCTGCTGGAGGAATACATTCGGCGGCAGGGCATATCGGTCTATGACCGCTATATCGATGACGGCTGGAGCGGCACGGACTTTGACCGGCCCGGCTTTCAGCGGCTCCTTGGAGACATTGAGATGGGCCGTGTGAATCTGGTCATCACAAAGGATTTAAGCCGCTTGGGCCGGGACTACATTCTCACGGGACACTATATGGAGCGGTATTTCCCGGAGCATGGGGTGCGGTATATCTCCCTGCTGGACGGAGTGGACACGGGGGTGGAGTCCTCCGCCAACGACATCACCCCCTTCCGGGCCATTATGAACGATATGTACGCCAAGGACATTTCCAAGAAAATCAAGGCGGTGAAGCATGACAAGCAGAAAAAGGGGCTGTTTATCGGCGGAAAGCCTGTCTACGGCTATGCCATGGACCCTACCGCCAAAAACCGTATTGTCCCGGACCCCCAGGCGGCGGCGGTGGTGCGGCGGGTGTTTCAAATGGCCCGGGCGGGGCAAAGCTGCGCCGCCATTGCGAAGGAGCTGAATCTGGAGAACATTCCCTGCCCCTCGGTCTATGGGGGGCTTCGGCCCCAGGGGGCCTGGTCGGCGGAGCGCATCCGGGAAATGCTGCGAAACGAGACCTATCTTGGCACCATGGTACAGGGCCGCAGCGTCAAGGTCAGCTACAAGTCCAAGAAATGCCGAAGGCAGCCGCCCTCTGCCTGGGCGGTGGTTCCCGGCACCCATGAGGCGATCATTGACCGGGAGACCTTTCAGGCGGCGGGAGGGCAGCTCACCGCCCGGGCCCATGGCCGGACAGGCAGCCGGGACTTTCTCCTAAAGGGGATTGTCCACTGCGGGGCCTGTGGCCGCCCGCTGGGTGTCACCGCCCGAAAAAACGCCGCCGGAGAGGAGGTTTTATACCTGATCTGCCGCACCCGCCAGCGGGACAAGGCGGCTTGCCCGGGGCTGACGGTTCGGGAGGAGCTGGTCAGGACGGCGGTGAGGGCCCAGGTGGAGGAGCTGTGCCGGGGGCAGATTCCGGCGGAGGATTTCCCGCGGCTTCAGGAGCGGGCGGTGCTGGAAAAGCTGCTGGGCCGGGTGCTGCTGTTCCGGGACGGCACCCTTCGCCTGGAGCTTTCCTGTCGGGAGCCGGAGAATTTTACTCCGGCCCCGGCGGGAGGTATCCCGCATTGAGAAAAAAGCCCTGGAAAAGCTGAAAGCCGCTTTGGAGGGTGGCCAAGTGCCGTGAAATATGCTATACTTTAGAGGAAACACCAAAGGAGGCCTGTTACTATGCCTACAGAACCCCGGCTCCAGGCAAAGCTCCCCGGAGAGGATACCGGAATTACCCTCCACAACACCTTCTGCGACATCTGCGCCCCTGGCCCCCACTGCGGCGTAACCTGCTATGTAAAGGACGGGCGAATCATTAAAATAGAAGGCACCGATGCCCATCCCACCAACCATGGAAAGCTCTGCGCCCGGGGCCTGGCCGGCAGGAACTATGTTTACCGGGAGGATCGCATCCAAACCCCTCTGCGCCGGGTGGGAAAAAAGGGAGAGGGGAAATTCGTTCCCATCTCCTGGGAGGAGGCCATGGGAGAAATTGCCCGGCAGCTCAATGCCATTAAGGAGGAATCCGGGGCCTCCGCCGTGGCCTTCTACTCCGGCTACGAAAAGTGGTATCGGCCCTTTCTCCAGCGTCTGAGCTACAGCTTCGGCTCCGTGAACTACGGCAGCGAGTCCTCCTCCTGCTTTACCTCCACCATTATGTCCTGGAAATGCGCCACCGGGGCGGAGATGGTGCAGCCGGATCTGGGCCATGCGGGGGTGTTCTTGGGCTTCTGTGCCAACCCGGGCATTTCCAGCTACCTGATGAACGGCGGCCTCCGGCGGGGCCAGAGCCGGGGCATGAAGGTGATTATCATCGACCCCAGGATTACCCCGGCCTCCCGGAACGCCGACCTGCATCTCCGGGTAAAGCCCGGCACCGACGGGGCCCTGGCCCTGGGCTTGGGCCGGGAGCTGATTCACCGGGGCTGGATTGACCGGGAGTACATCCGGGACAAGGTTTACGGCTTTGAAGCCTATCGGGACTATGTGGAGGGGTTTACCCCGGAAAAGACCGCCCAAATCACCGGCCTGACCCGGGAGGAAATTTGTCTGGCCGCCAGAATGGTGGGGGAAAACCTGCCCCTGGCCATTAACCCCTCCAACGCTTCTCTGGTTCACTTCAAAAACGGAATGCAGAATCATCGGGCCGTGATGGCTCTGGCCGCCATCACCGGCTGCTATGACCGGCCCGGCGGCATGATTCCCACCTATCTCACCTACGCCCATTCCATAGGGGGCTTTGAGACAATGGAGCCGGAGTTCTCCCTGGAGAACTATCCCCAGGAGGGGCCGCTGCCCATCGGCTGTGAGCGGTTTCCCCTGTGGCACCGGCTGATCGGGGAAATGCAAGCCTGTGACCTACCCCGGGCCATTCTCACCGGGGAGCCCTATCCCCTTCGGGCCCTTTATGCCCATGGGATGAACCTGAGAATGTTCGCCGGCTCCCGGGAAATGGCCCGGGCTCTAGCCTCGTTGGAGTTCTTTGTGGATGTGGATTTGTTCCTGACGGACAGCGCCAAATACGCAGACATTGTGCTGCCTGCCTGTACCTCCTATGAGCGGGGGGAATTTAAGGTGTTCGGGGGAGGCTATGCCCAGTACACCCAGCCGGTGATTCCCCCTCTGTACCAGTCCCGCCGGGACGATGAAATCATTCTGGAGCTGGCCCGGGCCCTGGATGTGCAGGATTCCCTGCTCCGAAGTGACCGGAACACCTGCATCCGCTATATGCTTCGGAACACCCCTATTGATTTAGACGACCTGAAGGCCCATCCGGAGCTGCCCCGGAAAATCCCCGGGCTGGCCATGGTTTCTCCGGGAAAGCATGGATTCCAGACCCCTACGGGGAAATTCGAGCTGGATTCCACCATTCTCCGGGATTTGGCTGCACCCAACCTGGATTCTCTGCCCACCTATCGCTCCTCTGCCGATGAGGCAAGCCCCGGGGCGTTTCCTCTGATTCTCTCTACAGGCATTCGTATCCCCGGGGGGCTTCACTCCCGGCTCCACGACTGCCCCTCCGCCCGTTCCCTTCGCCCCAAGCCTATGGCAGACCTGAGCCTGGAGGATGCGGCGGCCCTGGGCATTGCCCCGGGGGATGTTATCACCATTGAAACCGGCCATGGGTCCGTGACCGTTCTGGCCAATCCCACCGTGACCATGCCGGAGGGGATGGTGAGCCTGTACCACGGCTACCGGGAGGCGGATGCCAACAGTTTAATCAGCTATGACCACCGGGACCCTTACTCGGGCTTTCCCAGCTATCGCTGCATCCGCTGCCGGGTGCGAAAGGAGACGGGTCATGAAGCTCTGCTATGACGAGAAGAAATGCACCGGCTGTCAGGCCTGTCAAATGGCCTGCCTGGATCAGCGGGACATCCGCCCGGAGCGGGGGCAAAAGCCCCTGTGCCGTCTGGTGCTGGGGGAGGATCAATCCGGGCTTCGCTATCAGTTCCTCCACTGTGTCCACTGCGGGGCCTGTATGAGGGTATGTCCCACCGGCTGCCTTTACCGGGACGGTCACGGCCTTGTCCAGGCAGACCCGGACAAGTGCCTGGGCTGTGGGGCCTGCGGGGCGCAATGTCCCTTCCAGGTGATGGCCTTTCACCCGGAAAGGGGAACGGTGATAAAGTGCGATGGCTGTATTGGCCGGGTGGAGGCAGGGCTCCTTCCCGCCTGCGTCCATACCTGCCCCACCGGGGCACTGACCCTGGAAGCAGATTAAAGGCAATACCGCCAAAGCTCCTTGCCGAATGATGCGGTATTACCTAAAGTATGGCCTCCGGCTGAGCCGGAGGCCATGGTTATCCCTTATAGGGTTTGAAGCAGCAGGTACAAAAGGGCCGTGGCCTCGGCATCGCACCAGGCCCGGTGGGCATCTCTCAGGGGAATAGAAAAATGCTCCGTCAAATAGCTCAGCTTGTAGCTGGGCAGGCCGGGGCAGCGGAGCCGGGCCTGCTGCAGGGTGTCCGCCACAGGATTTTCAATGCTGCGGCCCATACTCAGCAGGTCACGCTCCAAAAACTTGCAGTCAAATTTTGCATTGTGGGCCACCAGGGGCAGTTCCCCCAGAAAGCCCAGAAACACCGGCAGAAGCTCCTGAATCCTGGGATGATCCTCCACCATGTCGTTGGAAATTCCCGTCAGGGCCACCACCCGGGGCAGAATGGGACGGCCCGGATTTACCAGGGAGGAAAACCGCTGAATGATTTCCCCGTCCCGAACCTTCACCGCACCGATCTCCGTGACCCGATCCTTCTGGCCGGACAGGCCCGTGGTTTCAAAGTCCAGGCACACAAAGGAGCGATAGCCCCCCTCACAAACATAATTCATAGCCGTTTCCTTTCTAAAGGCAAGGATGCGGTGTCATCTTAAATAATCCGCCAGGGATTTTCCTTGCCGGAGAGCTCCAGCACGCAGCTCTCCACGCTGTGGCCCACCATATCCCCAATGGCCTCCCGGGTGTAAAAGGCCATGTGGGGGGAGACAATCACATTGGGCATATCCTTCAATATGCTCAGGGCCCGGTGGTGTATTTGCTCCGAACGCTTGTCCGTGTGGTACAGCCCCGCCTCATTTTCCAGCACATCCAGTGCCGCCCCGCCGATTTTCCCGCTTTCCAGCCCCTCAATCAGGGCCTCGGACTCGATCAAGGCCCCCCGGGCCGTATTCACCAGCACCACCCCGTCTTTCATTTTGGCAATGGCGGCCTGGTCGATGAGATGATAGCTGGCCTCGGTCAGGGGCATATGAAAGGTCAGCACATCTGACCTGGCCAAAATCTTCTCCAGAGACACATACTCCACCCCCAGGGATAGATCCGGAGTGCGGCTATAGGCCAGCCGCCGGCAGCCAAAGCCGGAAAGGTTCTCCAGAACGGTTCGCCCGATTTTCCCGGTGCCCAAAACCCCCACGGTGCAGCTGCGCAGCTCCCGGCCAATGGTGCCCGGCAGGGTAAAGTCGTGAATGTCCGCCCGCTGGAGGATCCGCTTGCCCTGGCGCAGGGCCATAAGCATCAGCATCATGGTGTAGTCCGCCACCCCGCAGGGGCTGTAGGTGGCGTTGGACACACGCATTCCCACGGTTTTTGCGGTGGTGAAATCAATGTGGTCATAGCCCACGGTGCGGGTGGAGATCATGCGGATGCCCAGGGCCCGAAAACGAATGATAAGCTGCCGGGGCATTCCCGTGGAAACAATGGAAATGGCATCAAAGCCCTCGGCCAGGGCCGCATTGTCCATGGAGGGCGGCTCCTCACACAGGCCCAGGGTGACATGGAATTTCTCCCCATAGTAGTTGAAGGCCTCCGCCTCGTCATAGGGCCGGTAGCCATACACAAATAGTTTCATCTGTCCTTCCTCCCAGCAGACCGATTTCCCAGGATAACCCTGACATCATACCGCAAAAACCCGCCTGCGTCAACCAAAACCGACCTTGACAGCCCCTTCGGCTGGCCCTACAATGAAGAAAATTGTGAAAGGAAGTGTGCGTATGCCACTGTCGATTCTACAGGCGGACATTACCACCCTGGCGGTGGACACCATTGTCAATGCCGCCAACGAGACCCTGCTGGGAGGCGGCGGCGTTGACGGCTGTATCCATCGGGCCGCCGGGCCGGAGCTGCTCCGGGAGTGCCGAGGCCTCCATGGCTGTCCCACCGGGGAGGTCAGGCTCACCGGGGCCTATCGTCTGCCCTGTAAATACGTCATTCACACCGTGGGGCCGGTATGGCAGGGCGGCGGCCAGGGAGAGGAACGACTGCTCCAGGGCTGTTATCAAAAATCCCTGGAGCTGGCCCTCCGCCAAGGCTGTCACTCTGTGGCCTTCCCGCTGATCTCCGCCGGTGTATATGGCTATCCCAAGAGGGCCGCCATTCAGGTGGCGGTGGAAACCATTCAGAGCTTCCTCCAGACCCGGGAGCTGGAGGTCTATCTGGTGTGCTCTATGACCGGGAGGCCTATGCGCTGGGGAAAAGTATGGGGCTGACGTAGCCTGGGGCAGTAGGGTCTTCCTTTCCGGCCCCGCTCCGCCGGTTTCCGCAGCATTTTGCAAAAATCCCTTGACTTTTATGAAGAATATGATATAATGAACTCCGTCCTTTGGACGATTAGCTCAGCTGGTAGAGCATGCGCTTGACGTGCGCAGGGTCAGCGGTTCGAGTCCGTTATCGTCCACCATATATCCTGTAGTATTTAGATACCAGGAACAAAAACCTGCGAATTTCGCAGGTTTTTTGCTATTTTGATACGATTTCGCCCATTTTCACGCCGAAAATGTTCCGATTTTTCGAGCGCATTTTCGTGCGTTTTTGAATGAAAGAAAAGATACCTCTCCGCTTTCAGGAATTGTTCTCCGAATAGTTCCATTTTCCTCTCATTTTATATCCATATCCTAGATATTTTGGCCCCAGAAATCGGATTTTCTCTCCGATTTCTGGGGCCATTTTCTTTTTTCTAAAAGTTTGTTGGATTTGCTGCATTAATACACAGTGATTGCAGCTTTATGACGGCACATTTTTCTCCATTTTATCGCACTTTGTTGGTACTGCTGCATTCTGGCGTGAATATTCTGTAGTAATGACCAATCAGTATCGACTTCTCCCCTGCCCCGGAGCATCGTAAAAGATGTTCCGGGGCTTTTTCGCATTCTCCGAAAAACAACAGCATTACGCTGATTATATAGATTATCACCAAGGCCCCTGCGTCCGTCATTATTGATTGGATGCAGGGGCCTTTTTTCGTTTTAGAAGGGAGTTGTTTCAAACGAAA
>CAVJIP010000071.1:0-9363 GCA_963649625.1 Bacteroidaceae bacterium | reverse complement strand
CTCCTGGACGACGCCAATATTCAAATCGACTTCCAGGAGGATGGCCAGCACATGATCCTCAACGGAAAGGACATCACCGGGGAGATTCGCACCCCGGAAATTACGGTCTGCGCCGCTCAGGTGGCGGCACAGCCGGCAGTTCGGGATTTTCTGTTGGATCTCCAGCGGGATCTGGCCAAGCAGCACAACATCATTATGGATGGCCGGGACATTGGTACCGTGGTGCTGCCTAACGCCAGTCTGAAAATATTCCTGACGGCGACCCCGGAAAAGCGGGCCTGGCGCCGTTATGCGGAGTATCTGGAAAAGGGGCAGAAAATCACCTACGAGGAGGTTTTGGCCGACCAGAAGCAGCGGGATTATGACGATTCCCACCGAAAGCTCGCCCCTCTCAAGCAGGCCAAGGATGCGGTACTGGTGGACACCTCAGAGCTGGGACTACAGGAGGCCATTGACAGGGTGATAAGCCTGATTCGGGAGCGGCTGGGCCTATGACCACGAAAGCCTGGTATCGACTGTTCTATATGATTGTCAGACCCTTTGTGGGCCTGTACTATCCCATGAAATTCATAGGCCGGGAGAACATCCCAGAGGGGGGTGCGCTGATTTGCGCCAACCACTCCTCTGCGGCAGACCCGTTTTTCCTGGCCTTTGCCCTGGGAAGGCGGCGGCCTATCTGCGCCATGGCCAAGGAGTCTCTGCTAAAAACTCCTGTGCTGGGCAAGATTTTGAAGCTGGCGGGAACCTTCGGGGTGAAGCGGGGCGCATCGGACATCCATGCGGTGAAATATGCCCTGGAGCAGCTAAAAAAGGGAGAATATGTGGTGCTGTTCCCAGAGGGAACCAGGGTGAAGGCCCGGGAGGAGGGAGAGCCGAAAACCGGCGCAGCCATGCTGGCCAGCCGTACCGGGGTGCCGGTGGTGCCGGTGTACATTCCCTTTCACAAGCGTCCCTTCCGCATCAACCGGGTGTATATCGGAAAGCCCATGTATATGAAGGCGGAGGGCCGCCGGGCCAACAACCAGGATTATGAGCTTTGGACCCGGGAGCTAATGGATCGAATCTATGACTGCGGGGATGGAAAATGAAAAAAATTGAGCTTGCAAAAACCGCCGGCTTCTGCCCTGGGGTCAAGCGTGCGGTGAATCTGGTGGAGGCGGCGGCCCAGGAGCCGGGGAAAACCGTCACCTACGGCCCCATTATCCACAACCACCATGTGGTGGAGCATTTTGCGGAAATGGGCGTTCATGAGATCGACCATTTTTGTCAGGCCAAGCCGGGAGATCGGGTCATCATTCGCTCCCATGGAGTGTCCCGGGAGGTCTATGAGGGGCTCCGGCGGCAGGGGGCCCAGATTGAAGATGCCACTTGCCCCTTTGTCAAGCGCATCCACTTAATCGTCTCCCAGGCGGAGGAGCGGGGACGAAAATGCCTGATTGTGGGAGTAAAAAGCCACCCGGAGGTGGAGGCCATTGCAGGCTGGTGCCGGGAGCCCTATGTGTTTGAGTCCGCCCAGGAGCTGAAGAATTGGCTTCTGGAGGACGAATCCCGCCGCAGTCTGCCCCTGATTATCGTCAGTCAGACCACCAGCACAGAAAAGTTGTGGAAAAACTGCACAGAAACTATAAAAAACCTATGTACAAACTGCGAAATCTTTGATACAATATGTAGTGCAACAGAGAAGCGCCAAAGCGAAGCTGCCCAATTAGCGAAACGATGTGAGTCAATGATTGTCATTGGCGACAGGAATAGCTCCAATACGAAGCGACTGAAGGAAATTTGTTTGGAATCGTGTCAGGATACCTGCCTCATCGACAGTGCTGCGGATTTAGAGACCGTTCGCTATCACGGTAAATCTTCTGTTGGCATCACTGCCGGTGCGTCCACGCCGGAGTGGATAATTAAGGAGGTATACAACAACATGAGCGACGAAATCAAGACTGAAGCTACTATGGAGGAGTCCTTTGACCAGCTGCTGGAGCAGTATGACAAATCCTTAAATACAGGAGATAAGGTGACAGGTATTGTGACCGGTATCACCCCCACTGAAATCGCAGTGGATCTGGGCACCAAGCACGCCGGCTACATACCCTACAGCGAGGTCAGCGACGATCCCACGGTGAAGGCCGAGGAGCTGTTCCAGGTGGGCCAGGAGATCGAGGTCTACGTTATCCGGGTCAACGATGCCGAGGGCACTGTGATGCTCTCCAAGAAGAAGCTGGATGCCCAGAAGAACTGGGACGAGATCGAGCAGATTTGTGAGAACAAGACTGTGGTAGAGGGCTATATCACCGAGCAGAACAAGGGCGGCGTAGTGGCCAACCTGAAGGGCATTCGGGTGTTTATCCCCGCATCTCAGACCGGCATTCCCAAGAACGGCGATATGGGCGTTCTGGTAAAGACCACCGCCAAAATGAAGATCACCGAGGTCAACCGGCAGCGCAAGAGAGTGGTCGGCTCCATCCGTGCCGTGGCCGCTGAGGAGCGCAAGGCTGCCGCCGAGAAGATCTGGGCTGAAATCGAGGTGGGCAAGAAGTATCACGGCACCGTGAAGAGCCTGACCTCCTACGGCGCCTTTGTGGACATCGGCGGCGTGGACGGTATGGTTCACGTGTCCGAGCTGAGCTGGAGCCGCATTAAGAGCCCCGCCGATGTGGTGGCCGTAGGCGATGAGATTGAGGTCTATGTGATCTCCTTCGACCCCGAGAAGCGGAAGATTTCCCTGGGCTACAAGACCGATGAAACGAACCCCTGGACGATCTTTACCACCAACTACGCCGTGGGCGATGTGGCCCCGGTGAAGATTGTCAAGCTGATGACCTTCGGTGCCTTTGCCGAGATTATCCCCGGCATTGATGGCCTGATTCACATTTCCCAGATCGCAGATCGCCGGATCGGCAAGCCTGAGGATGTGCTGTCCGAGGGGCAGACTGTGGATGCAAAGATCATCGACGTCGACCCCGACAAGAAGCGCATTTCCCTGTCCATCCGTGCGCTTCTGGAGGAGGGTTACGAGGACGAGGAGTAATCCACTTCCTCTGTTGGGCTGCCCCATAGCGTTGATGGCCTGGTAAAAGGTTAAGAATAGCGGGAGAAATCAGCTGTGATTTCTCCCGCTAAAGCGTTTTTATATAAATGGGCTTCAGTTCAACTGCTACTGGAAAATCAGCGTGGAAAGATAGTCCTGAGCCGTTTCCTTCCGGCGTATCTCCTGAATGTGCCCCTCTGCCTGGAGCAGATATTCCCCGCAGCGCAGACGGCCTCCGTACTGGTAGCCCATGGAGCGTCCGTGGGCCCCAACGTCGTGAATGGCCAGTACGTCCCCTGGCTCCAGCTCCGGCAGCATCCGGTTCTCTGCGAATTTATCCGTGTTTTCGCAGACGGAGCCCACCACGTCCCAGGCATGGCGCTGGGTGCAGCCCTCCTTTCCGGCCACGGAAATGTGATGGTACGCCCCATATAGCATGGGCCGCATCAGGTCGGCGGCGGAGGCGTCCACCCCGGCCAGACTGCGGAAGCCTTGGCGAACATGGGTCACATCCGTGACCAGCAAGCCGGCAGGGCCTGTGACCCAGCGGCCAAGCTCCGTGTACAGGGCAATGCCCTCCAGGGGAGTTCCGGCGGTGACGGATTCTACGGTTTCCCGGACGGACTGTCCAACGGCCATAAGCTCCAGAGGCTGATCCTGGGGCCGATAGGGGATTCCCAGCCCTCCGGAGACGTTGATATAGGAGAGGGAAATCCCGGTTTCCTGCTGAAGCTCCAAGGCCAGGTCGAGGAGCTTTTTTGCGGCGGCGGGATAGTATTCCGGCTCCAGGGTGTTCCCGGCGAAATATCCGTGCAGGCCAATGGAGCCTACCCCATGGGCCTGGAGGGCCCGGATGCACTCCCGGGTGGCCTCCGGGGTCAGACCGAATTTCACCCCGTCCAGCTTGACCTCCGTCAGGCCAAAACGGAACACGCCTCCGGGGTTGACCCGCAGGCCTACGGTGCCCCGGAGCATTCCGGCCTGGGCAAAGGGTTCCACCAAATCCACTCCGTCCAGCATCACCTGACAGCCCAGCCGAGCGGCCTCTTGAATATCCTCCTCTGTGGGGAAATTGGGCATAAACAGAATTTCCTCCGGGGAAAAGCCGCTTTTTTCACAGAGCAGCAGCTCTGCGGCGGAGGAACAGACGACCCCCTGACCCTGACTGTGGAGCAGCCTTAGAATGGCCGGTGTGGGGGTGGCCTTTACCGGGAAAAACTGCCTGTGGCCGGGATTCCAGGAAAAGGCGGCTCGGAGCCTTTGGCAGCGTTCCACAATGACCGCCTCCGAATAGAGATAAAAGGGAGTGGGAAGGGCGGCTGCCATATCCCGAAGGGCTTGGCCGGAAAGGAAGGAAAAGTCCTTTTTCTCCGGGTGCTGGGCCTTTGGGGGGGGATTTGAGTAGCATTTTACCGGGCTTTTCAGCACCGCCTGCCGGATATATCGGAGGGTCTTGGCCTGGCCCTGCTGGGCCAGCATGGTAAGAAGCAGCACCACCTGCTGCTTGGTTTGCGGATGCATCAGGCTGGCGTCCCGGCTCTGATTCAGATATTCCAGAGGGTCCTTGTCGGTGTAAGCCTTCCCGTGGTAGACCCTACAGGCGGCAATTCGATCCAGGCACAGCTCTACCATGTATTTTGTGGGCATAGGCTCCCCCTCCAGGGACTTGCCGTCACTGCCATAGTCCACCCAGTATTCCAGATGATGCCGGTTTCGGCCCTTGTGATGGAGCCAAGCGGTGGAGTAGCCAATGGCTTGCCGCTCTGAGGCGTTGGGACTGTGTGTGCCGGTATAGTATTTGGCACCGATGCGAAATTCTGTCCAGGAATACTTGGACAGGTCGTGGAGCAGCCCCTGGCGAATCAGCCCCACCTGAAAGCAGTAGTGCATGACCAGCAGCTTGTGCTGGGTGATGGTCTTGAAATGTCCCAATGCGTTTTTGAAGCTCATGCTGTGTCCCCCTAGATTGCCTTTCCTAAATAGTATACTCCCAAAACCGCAGCCGTGCAATAAAAATCTGCGGCGGGACGGACACAGCGGAAGGGTTCAGGCCTCCTCCAGCTCCTCCCGGGCCTCCCGCTCACTGTCGGCGGAGAACAAAAACTCGCCCCGGTAGTTATAGACCTCCACATGGCCTCTTACATTCCGAAATTCATACATCAGAGTTACCCCCTTCTGTTGGTGCTTATAGAATACCACAGGTACAGTCCCATAAACGGGACTGCTGACGGGAATTTATGACATATTTATAAATTTCCTGTGAAGCCCATTGCCAGGGGCCAGGTGTTGTGCTAAAATATCGAAAATCAATAAGGAAGGTTCGATGATCCATGCATCATATACGGCTGCTGCGCCAGCTGGAGCGTCAGCTAATTCCTCTGCTGACGGATTCCCGGCTCTGGCTCAGCGATCTGGCCATTCAGCACGGAGACACCACGGTGCTTCTTCACTGTCTGGCGGTGGCCTATTTCAGCCTGTGGCTGGCAAAACGGTTGCGGCTGAAATGCGACCAAAACAGTCTGATTCGGGGGGCACTGCTCCATGACTATTTCCTCTATGACTGGCATGACCCGGATCCCAGCCATCGGCTCCATGGGCTGCATCATTCCGCAGTGGCCCTGAAAAACGCCCAGGAGGACTTGACTTTAACCCGGACGGAGCAGGACATTATTGCCCACCATATGTTCCCTCTGACCCCCCGGCCCCCAAAAAGCCGGGAGGCCCTGCTGGTGTGCCTGGTGGACAAGGGCTGCGGCCTCTATGAGACATTTGGAAGAAACACCTATCCGGCTCTGCGGATGCTGTTGCGCCGTCAGGAGGGGAATGCAGCCAGACAGCGATGCTCCTGAGAGGGATGATACAGCCCATAGGATAAGGGCTCGGGCTGAGGAAGGCTATGGCATTGGATGAATAAAAATTTTCAAACCGTGAGACAAAACCCAGGGGAGCGGTGTATTATAAACAGAAGGGCAAAAACCTCAACTTGATGATAAAAAAGGAGAATGTATATGCCTACTTTGGAAAGTTTTTATGCAAGTCTTTTAAGCATGGTTACTGGCTCCCAGACACAGCCCGCCCTGCCTCTGGCGGAAGCCAGAAGGACCCTGGAGCAACAGATTCAGGCGAACTCCCCCAATCCTAACAACCTCCAGTATGCGCAGGATGCATTTTGTGACTTTCAGAAAGAGAAAAAACGTCTCCCGAAGAACTTCCAGCCGAAGCTCAAGGGTAAGCCGGAGGAAATGGAGAAGCGGCAGAAATATTCTGCCAAATGCCGGGATGTGCTGATGAACCATGCGGTGCGCATGGTGGAGCAGCACCAGCTTTGGAACGAGGCAGTGGGCCGCATGAACCTGCCCAAGAATCTTGATGGCACGGAAAAAACGGTGTCTCCCCGCCGGTGGATGAGCCGCCTGATAAAGATGGATAACTCCCCGGAGAGCATTGCCCACAACGACAAGGTGGTGGCCATGGCTGCCCTGGCCCAGGGCGACATCACCATGGATCAGTTCCGCCAGTACCGCCAGGAGGCCTACCAGAAGGACAAAACCCTAAAGAAGGGCGACATTGACAAGCTGGTGCAGGATGACTGCGACAAGGGCATTGAGGGCCTACTGGACATTCTGGACGAGATGGTGGCAGAAGGCAGACGGAGCATTCCTCAGATCAAGGAAGCCTCCATGCGGATCTTGAGCGGAGAGCTGGACGAGAAGCAGCTGAAGGAAGCCTTTGACGTGCTGGAGTCGGATGCCGCCTATCTGATGTTCAACGGGATGAACACCATGCAGGATTTCCAGCAGGACTTCAAGGTAACGCTCCCCCCGGAGAAGCTGGGAAACCGCAGTGTGGAATGGGAAGCGGACAGCACCGCCCCTGCGGCCTATCGAACCATGGCTGAGCAGATAGCGAACCCCTATTATGCCATTCTGGATCCCAGTGAGCTGTGGGAGACCAACAGCTTTAGTCTGGCCAACCCCGCAGGAAACAACATGGCCTCGGATATAGTGACACTGTTCAGCGCCGATGCGGCCAACGGCATTCAGATGGCCGTCAACAACGCCTTGGACGTGGGCCTCGCAAAATATGGGTTGTCCGCCAATGACATTGACGTAAACCATATGTCCCCGGAGTGCACTCTTTACAGGAAGGACGACAAGGTCGTGATTGTGGGCGCAGAGATGCCCTCTGCCGCCAACGGCTTTGGGGTGTCGCTTTGTGTGGACAAGCCGGGCCTCCTGATGAAGGGCTTTGACTCGGAGATCGAGGCCCAGCGTGAGGCCTGCAGGGGGGTAAACTATGGTCGTACCTCCGACCAGTTTGAGGATATGCAGAGCAAGCTGGAGGCTCTGGCCGGGGCTACCCTCCCGGAATCTCCCACCATCAAAGAGGTGGAGGAGCTGACCCGGAAGCTCACGGAGCTGCAAAAGGCCACCCAGGTCTATATCGACAAGAAGGAGCGGCAGCGTCACGGCAGGCCCAAGCACGACTATGAGGGCAACCGCATGAAGTTTGCCGCCGACCTGAAAAAGTTCACCCAGGAAAAGCTGAAGAGCCTGGGCTATGTTCACAGCCATCAGGTTCTCCAGGCGCCCACCCAGGAGGATGCGGTGCGTACCGCCGTGGTGCTCAACGAGCAGAAGGATGTTGTCCGTGAAATGGAGGATAATCTTACCATTCAGGACTACACCAAGACGTTCAAAAGCAACTATTATGAAACCATGAATCAGGTGCTGGAGGTCAAGGAAAAAGGCATCGCTTTGGATAAGGATCCCGTAGTGGCTGCCCAGATGGAGGTTGACCTGGATATGCAGCTTAACACGATGGGCAGAAAGTATTTGGCCGGCGAGGTGGTGCAGGAGCTGCTGAAGATGGAGGCACAGCTGAACGGCGGCCAGGTAGGGCCCATGCAGAAGCTGGCCCAGGCGAAGAAAACCGGAACCCTGGTGGATATGGTTTGGAACTCCGACAGCTTTATTAACAATGTCCGCTTTGAGGATCTCAGCGATAATTCGGTGATGGATGCCCAGCGGAAGAACAATGTCCCCAAGCAGGTGGCCAAGGAGATTATGCAGAACTATATCCGGCATCAGCGGTATGCCGACGGCCAGGCCAAGGTCCACCAGCAGGAGGAGCAGGCCAAGCTCCACCAGCAGCAGGAGCCGCAGAAGGCCCCGGCCAAGAAGGGGCGTGTCCCCGGTGCGGGCTAAGCTCAATTCCATAGGATAGCCAAGAAACCTGCGGTGGGGCCAGAGATGGCCCTGCCGCTTTTCTTCACGAAATCTTCACGGAAATAGGCCGATTTTTGGAAAACAGTGTTTGCATTCGGAATCCAATATGTGTATAATGTACCCATACGCAGAGAATCCTGCGGGATTTTTTGTGACAATTCACGGATTCATTCCCTATATTCGGAGATAGGAGCGATCACCATGGAAATCAAAGAAATTAGTGCAGCTGCCAAGCGAATCAACGATAATATCAGCCGCCTGCTCATTGGCAAGCAGAAGGAGATCGACCTGGTGCTGGTGTGTCTGTTCGCCGGGGGCCATGCCCTGCTGGACGATGTGCCGGGAACCGGCAAGACGGTTTTGGCCAAAAACCTGGCCCAGTCCATTGACTGCGACTTTAGGCGCATCCAGTTTACCGCCGATCTGTTGCCCTCTGACATCACCGGCCTGAGCGTCTACAATCAGAAAACCGGCGAATTTGATTTCCAGGCAGGCCCGGCCTTTACCAATATTCTTCTGGCCGATGAGATCAACCGTACCACCCCCAGAACCCAATCCGCACTGCTGGAGTGCATGGAGGAAAAGCAGATCACCGTGGACGGGGAAACCAAGGCCCTGGGCGCACCATTTTTCGTCATTGCCACCCAGAACCCGGTGGAATCCTCCGGCACCTTTGCCCTGCCGGAGGCCCAGCTGGATCGGTTTCTCATTCGGCTGACCCTGGGCTACCCCACCGCCGGGGAAAGTGTGAATATTCTTTCCAATTACATCCACGGATCCCCCAAGGTTCAGCTGGAGCCGGTGGCCTCCGGGGCCGACATTACCGCCATTCAGGAGGCCATTTCCGCCGTGCAGGTCAGCAAGCCTATCCAGAAATACATTGTGGAGCTGGTGGAGGCCACCAGAAAGCACGAGGACATTGAGCTGGGCATTTCCACCCGCGGTATGCTGGCCCTGCTGCGCTGCTGCCAGGCCTATGCTGCGATTCATGGCCGGGACTATGTGCTCCCGGACGACGTAAAGGCCCTGGCGGCCCCGGTGTTTGCCCATCGCTTGATTCTAAAGGTCAAGTATAACTCCGCCAACAAGGCCACGGAGCTGATTGGA
>CAVJIP010000070.1:6315-7573 GCA_963649625.1 Bacteroidaceae bacterium | reverse complement strand
CACATTGAGATTGTTTCACCTTGATTGGGTCATATCTATTTACATCACAGATTTGGCCCGGATGAAATTCCAAGGGTTTTCTTGCTATTTGCCGGGTTTCGTGGTATACTGATGCATTGCGGGAGGGGATGCCGATGGATTCTGTTTCAAATTGGCTGGCACAGTTGGATTTCGGATTTGTCTGGGATTATGTGGTGATTGTGGCCGCATCTATGCTGTGCATTATGTTCCATGAGGTGAGCCATGGGGTGGTGGCCCTGAGACTGGGAGACCCCACTGCGAAAAACGCCGGACGGCTGACCTTCAATCCTGTTAAGCACATTGACATCTGGGGCCTGCTGATGATGGCGATTTTCAAGTTCGGCTGGGCAAAGCCCGTCCCCATTGATATGCGGAATTTCAAGCACCCGGTGCGGGACATGGCCATTACGGCGGCAGCCGGGCCAATCTCCAATATGATTCTGGCCTTTTTGGCCCTGTGCGTGCGGGCAGGGGCACTGTATGTAAATCAAAAAACCGGCGGCGTGATTTCGGATTTTGTGGTGACATTCTTTGAATATGTGGCGGTGCTCAGTGTGGGCCTTGCGGTGTTCAATGTGATTCCCATTCCTCCCCTGGACGGCTCCAAGGTGCTCAATGCCCTGCTGCCCCAGCAGGTGTACTATAAGATTCTGCGGTATGAGCGATACGGCTTTCTGGTGATGATGCTGGTGCTTTATACCGGCATTCTGGACACACCGCTGATGGTGTGCCGCTCCGGAATCTTGCTGGGCCTTTCCAAAATCTCGGCGTTTCCCTACTATCTGCTCCGGCAAATATTCGGATAAGGAGCCCCTATGAATCAACCAACCTACCACCTGAGCCATGTGGTGAAATCCAAGAATGCGGAGCCGGAGGATTTTTCCGGCCCACTGGACGTGATTCTGCTGCTGCTCAGCAAAAACAAAATCGAAATACGAGACATCCAAATTGCCGTGATTTTGGAGCAGTACCTGGCCTATTTGGACGAGATGAAGCGGATGGACTTGGAGATCGCCAGTGAATTCATCACCATGGCCTCCCATCTGGTGCTGATTAAGACCAAGATGCTCCTGAGCGAAGCGGAGAAGCAGGACGGTCTTAGCGAGATGGAGCTGCTGATTCAGTCTCTGGAGCAGCGGCAGCGGCAGGAAATTATGGAAAAGCTCAAGGAGCCGGTGTCCTTTCTGGAGGGACGGAACGACCTGGGCCGGAATGTTTTTACCAAGCAGCCGGAGCC
>CAVJIP010000070.1:0-6305 GCA_963649625.1 Bacteroidaceae bacterium | reverse complement strand
GCCGGAGCCTCTGCGCCGGGATCAGACCTATCGCTATCAGCATGACCGGGATGATCTGCGTCGGGCTCTGCTGGGCCTGGGGGAGCGGTCTGAGGCCAGGCTGCCCTCGCCTATATCCGCTTTTGCGGGAATCGTGGGCAGGGAGCAGTACCCGGTGGAAAAAAAGTCCGCAGAGATATTAAAGCGGCTCATTGCCAAGGGGGCCCAGCGGCTGAAATGCCTGTTCCGGGGGAACCGTTCCCGCTCTGAGGTGGTGGCCACGTTTTTGTCCATTCTGGAGCTGTGTAAGCTCCGTTCCGTCCGGGTGGCAGAGAAAAACGGCGACCTGGAGGTACAGTACCTGAAAATGCCGGAGGAAAGCGAGGTGCGGGAATAATGGAGCTGGAGGACATCAGACGGGGAATCGAGGCGATTTTGTTCGCAGCGGGAGAGCCGGTGACGGTGGAGCGTATGGCCCTGACCATCGGCGTCAGCCCGGAGACAATCCACCAGGAGGCCCAGAGGCTGGGAGATGAATATAGCTTTCAGCGGCGGGGAATCCGTATTCTCCGGCTGGAGGAGGCCTATCAAATGGTGTCCTCCCCGGAGGAGGCTGAGCTGATCACCAGAACCCTGGAAACCAGAAAGCCGCCCAAGCTCAGTGCCTCCGCTCTGGAGACCCTGACGGTTATCGCCTATTATCAGCCCACCACCAAAGCCTTTGTGGAGCAGCTCCGGGGCGTGGACAGCTCCTATACCATCAGCGCCCTGCTCAATAAAAAGCTCATTGAGGAGCAGGGACGGCTCACGGTGCCGGGACGGCCCATCCTTTACGGCACCACGGCGGATTTTCTCCGAACCTTTGGTTTAAGCTCCCTGGAGGAGTTGCCGGAGGTGGAGCTGCCCCAGGGCCGGGTAAACCCGGAGCAAGTTGAGATGCAGCTGTCCATCCAGGAAGGCGGAGCGGCGGAATGATTGGGCTATATATCCTGGGAGGACTTGTCCTTTTGACCCTGCTTATCGGTCTGATACCCCTCCAGGTGACAGGAGAGTATTCCGGGGACGGGGCCAAGGCGATTGCCCAGGCCGGGCCGGTGACGGTGTGGCAGTACCCAAGGGTCAAGGGAGAAAAGGCTAAAATACCGAAAAAGCAAAAAAAGCGCACAAAGCCCCAGAAGCCGGAAAAGCCCCGGGAGGAAACCCAGGAGAAAACAAGGGAGAAAACAGGGGGCAAGCTGCCCTTATTCCGGGAGCTGCTGGGGCTCGTTATGGAGCTTCAGGGGGCACTGCGAAACCGCCTGGTGATTCGGGAGCTGACCCTGCACCTGACCCTTGGAGGCAAGGGCGTTGACCCGGCCATGGCGGCGGTGCTCTACGGCAGCGCCTGGGCGGCCATTGGCGGGCTGATGCCGGTTTTGGAACGCTCCTTTCAAATTAAAAGCCGGGACGTACAGGCTCAGGTGGACTTTCTCCAGGAGGAAACCACAGTCTATGCCAGGGCCACGGCCCGCATATCCCTGGGCGCATTGCTCCGAATGGCCGTATATTATGGCCTCCGGGGGCTAAAGCTATATCGAACCCATCGTAAGAAAGGCGGAATAGAAAATGGCACATCCCATCAGTGATTTAATGGCCACCACCATGGCGAAGATTCGGGACATGATGGACGCAAATACGGTAATCGGTCAGCCTGTAGAGGCAGGCGGGGTCACGGTAATTCCCATCTGCAAAATATCCATTGGCTACGGCTCCGGCGGCTCTGATTTTGCCCAGAAGAACCAGAAGCCGGAAAATCCCAACGCCTTTGGAGGCGGTGCGGGAATGGGGGTCAGCATTACGCCCATTTCCTTCCTGGTGATTCGGGAGGGGAACGTGCGGATGCTCTCGGTGGAGCAGCCTGCCTCCACGGTGGCAGATCGGGTGATAGACATGGTGCCCACCGTGGTGGACAAGGTCAGCGAGATGGTCTCCAAGAAAAAGGAGGAGCCGGAGGGGGAATAAATCCCGTCTCCGGGGAAATACTGTGTCTGGTGATGCAGTATGAAAACCACATATCGGATGGCTGCATCGGTTTTTGCGGCCATCCTTATCTATCTGACGCCGGTGCAGGGCATTGACGTTTCGGCCCGCAGCGCCGTTGTGCTGGATGGGGACAGCGGCAGTGTGCTCTGGGAGAAAAACGCCCAGGAGGAGAGCTTGATTGCCAGTACCACGAAGATCATGACGGCTCTGGTGGTTCTGGAACAGGCGGAGTTGGAGGACAGGGTAGAGGTACCCCCGGAGGCCGCCGGAGTGGAGGGCTCTTCCATGTACCTGACCGCCGGAGAAACGCTGACTGTGGAGGATTTGCTCTACGGCATGATGCTCTCCTCGGGCAATGATGCGGCGGTGGCTCTGGCTGTCTATGTCAGCGGCAGCACGGAGGCCTTTGCCGGAGAGATGAACCGGAAAGCCCGGGAGTTGGGTTTGAGGCACACCGGCTTTGCCAACCCCAACGGCTTGGACCAGGAGGGAAACTACTCCGCTGCGGAGGATTTGGGACGCCTGGCGGCAGCGGCGATGGCCAATCCTGACTTCCGGCGGATTGTGTCCACAAAGACCTACCAGTGCCCCGGGCACACTATGACCAATCACAACAAGCTCCTGTGGCAATATGAGGGGGCAGTGGGGGTCAAGACCGGGTTTACGAAAAAGGCCGGGCGGATTTTGGTAGGCAGCGCAGAACGGGATGGCCGCCGGCTGATTTCCGTGACCATCCATGCCCCGGAGGACTGGCAGGATCACAGGAAAATGCTGGACTACGGATTTTCCCGATATTCCACGGAGGTGCTGGTGGAGGAAGGTCAGCAGATGGGGGCCCTGCCGGTTATGTCCGGCCAAAGGGAGGAAGTGTCCCTGCTGGCGGCGGAGGGCCTGCGCTTTTCGGTGTTGCCGGGGGAAACGCCGGAATTTCGGCTCTTGACCCGGCCCTTTCTTTATGCGCCGGTAGAGCAGGGAGAGACTTTGGGGACCCTACAGGTCTATTTGAATCAGCGGTTGATAGGGCAAATGCCGGTTTATGCCGGGGAGCGGGTGGAGGCGCAGCCCCAGCCGCCCAACCTGTGGCAGCGGCTGCAAGGAATCATATTTGGAGAGGGGAAAGAGCGTGCAGGAGCGTGTGCAAAAGATTCTTGCCCGTAACGGAATTGCATCAAGGCGGCAGGCGGAGCAGATAATTGTCCAAGGCCGGGTCACAGTGAATGGTCAGGTCTGCCGGCTAGGAGATACCGCCGATGAGGCCGCAGACCAGATTACCCTGGATGGAATGCCCCTTACCTCCCGGCCCCGGCGGGTGTACATTATGCTAAATAAGCCCCGGGGCTATGTGACGACCCGGCGGGACGAAAAGGGCCGCCGGACGGTGATGGAGCTGGTGGACTGTCCGGAAAAGGTCTATCCTGTGGGGCGGCTGGACATGGATTCCGAGGGACTCTTGCTGCTGACCAACGATGGTGACCTGACAAACCGGCTGCTGCATCCTTCGGGAGAGGTGGAGAAAGCCTACATTGTCTGGGTTCGGGGGGCCACGGAGGAGGGAATCGCCGGAATGAGCCGGGCCATGGACATAGACGGCTATCGGATTCGCCCGGCCCAGGTGCGGGTGCTTAACCGGGAAGGAGAGCAGGCCAAGCTGGAGGTGACCATCCACGAGGGCCGGAACCGTCAGATTCGGAAAATGGCGGAGCAGTGCGGGATGGATGTGACCCGGCTCCGAAGGGTGTCGGAGGGGAAACTCAAATTGGGGCGGCTGCCCCTGGGGGCATGGCGTTATCTGACAGAAAATGAATTACATAGCCTTCAGAAATTGTAAATGCATGAAAAGAGTGAAATATTGCAAAAAATATCTTGCAAAAATACGCCCGGATGTAGTATGATAGGTGCTGTGTAAAAAGAGTGCCTCCGGCGGTGCGCCGGGGTTTTGGAGGCGGAAATATGACAAGCGATATTTTAACTCTGATTCAGAACGGAATGAGCCGATTCTCCAAGGGGCAGAAGCTCATTGCAAGCTATATTATCAATTCCTATGACAAGGCGGCGTTTATGACCGCCAGTAAGCTGGGGAAAACCGTCAATGTCAGCGAATCCACGGTGGTGCGGTTTGCGGTGGAGCTGGGCTATGATGGCTATCCCTCCATGCAGAAGGCCCTCCAGGAGATGATCCGCAATAAGCTCACCTCGGTACAGCGCATCGAAGTGGCCAATGACCGCTTTGGAAATCAGGAGATTTTGTCCATTGTGCTGCAAGCGGACATTGAAAAGATTCGTACCACCCTGGAGGAGCTGGACAAGGCGGCCTTCCAGGCTGCGGTGGACGACATTTTGAAGGCCCGAACCATCTATATCCTGGGGGTGCGCAGCTCGGCCTCCATTGCCAGCTTTCTGAGCTTCTATTTTAACCTGATGTTTGACAACGTCAGACACATTCACACCTCCTCCAATGCGGAGATGTTTGAGCAGATGGTGCGCATTTCCAAGGAGGATGTGGTGATCGGCATCAGCTTTCCCCGGTATTCCAGCCGGACAGTGAAGGCAATGAAATTTGCATACGACCGGGGCGCAACCGTCATCGCCTTGACGGACTCCATGTCCGCACCCATCGCCCAGAATGCCACCCATACCCTGGTGGCCATGAGCGATATGGTGTCCTTAGTGGACTCCCTGGTGGCACCGTTGAGTGTGGTCAATGCCCTGATTGTGGCGTGCAGCTATAAGAAGGAAAAGGAAATCTCCGAGACCTTTGCCGACCTGGAAAAGATTTGGGACGAGTACGGGGTCTATGAAAAGGTGGACGATGGGGTCTGAATATGACGTGATCGTGGTGGGCGGCGGTGCTGCCGGGATGCTCTCGGCGGGGACTGCCGCCGGCCTGTCCCGCCGGGTGCTGCTGCTGGAACGGAACCGGGAGCTGGGGAAAAAGCTCCGCATCACCGGCAAGGGCCGGTGCAATGTGTGCAATGACTGCTCCCGGGAGGAGGTCATGGCCCAGGTGCCTACCGGGAGCCGGTTTCTCTACAGCACCCTGGACAGCTTTCCGCCGGAGGCGGTAAGGTCATTTTTTACGGGCCTGGGGGTTCCGTTAAAAACAGAGCGGGGCGGCCGGGTGTTCCCGGTGTCCGACCGGGCGGGAGACGTGGTGGATACCCTGAGCGGCTGGATGCGCAATCAGGGGGTCACGGTTCGCCGGGACAGAGTGACCGGGCTG
This sequence comes from Bacteroidaceae bacterium, assembly GCA_963649625.1. Lineage (GTDB taxonomy): Bacteria > Bacillota > Clostridia > Oscillospirales > Oscillospiraceae > HGM13006. Next base: position 1,084 of record CAVJIP010000070.1, on the reverse strand, counting down.
CGGCTCCGGGACGGGAGAATCGCCGGGGTGGAGGCGGAGAGAGGCCGGTATTATGCCCCCAGGGTTATCCTGGCCACCGGGGGCATGAGCTATCCGGTCACCGGCTCCACCGGGGACGGATATTCCTTGGCTCGGCAGGCGGGACACACCGTTACGCCGCTGTCCGGCTCCCTGGTTCCCCTGGAGGTGGAGGGAGGCTGCCGCACTCTGGCGGGACTGAGCCTCCGCAATACCGGTGTTACCCTTTGGGGCAGCAAGAAAAAGCCCGTTTATCGGGACTTTGGGGAGCTGCTGTTTATGAACTACGGTCTGTCCGGCCCTACCGTTCTCAGCTGCAGCTGTCACCTGGAGGAGAAATATGGGCCGTATACCCTGGAGCTGGATTTGAAGTCGGCTCTGGAGCCGGAAAAGCTGGATGCTAGGCTCCTGCGGGATTTTAGCGAAAAGCAGAATCAGCGGGCCTATGAGGGCCTCCGGGGGCTGCTTCCGGCCCAGCTGGTGCCGGTGATTTTGGACAGAAGCGGCGTACCCACCGGCCTTCCTGTGCGGGACATTACCCGTCAGCAGCGGCAGGAAATCCTGCGGCAGCTCAAGCATCTGCGCTTCCCTATTGTGGGAAAACGCCCGGTGGAGGAGGCCATTGTCACCCATGGGGGCGTGAATCTCTCGGAGGTGAATCCCAAAACCATGGAGTCAAAGCTCTGTCCCGGGCTGTATTTTGCCGGGGAGCTTTTGGACTGCGACGGCTATACCGGCGGCTTTAATCTGCAAATTGCCTGGTCTACGGCCTTTTCGGCGGGAACTTCCTGTGGAAATTCTTCGGATACTGTGCTATAATGCAAGGCGGGCCCTTTGGGCCCGCCTAATTGATAAAAAGGAAAGCGGGAGAACAATGACAAAATGCTTCTCTGTGGCCATTGACGGCCCCTCCGGTGCGGGAAAGAGCACCATTGCCAAGGCGGCGGCGAAAACCCTGGGATTTGTATATCTGGATACAGGGGCCATCTATCGGACTGTGGCCTGGCATGTGACCATGCTGGGCATTGGCCCCAAGGACACCGACCATGTGCCTATGCTCCTGGAC
>CAVJIP010000069.1:0-4546 GCA_963649625.1 Bacteroidaceae bacterium | reverse complement strand
ATAGTTGGTCAGGGCGTCCAGCCACACATAGACCACATGGCCCGGGTCAAAGTCCACGGGAATGCCCCAGGTAAAGGAGGTGCGGGACACGCAGAGATCCTGAAGGCCGGGCTTTAGGAAGTTGTTGACCATTTCGTGCTTCCGGCTCTCCGGCTGGATAAACTCCGGGTGGGTGTCAATGTATTCCATGAGCCGGCCGGCGTACTTGCTCATCTTAAAGAAGTAGGCCTCCTCCTGGGCATCCACGCAGGGCCGTCCGCAGTCCGGGCATTTGCCGTCCACCAGCTGGCTCTCGGTCCAGAAGGACTCGCAGGGGGTGCAGTATTTCCCGGTGTATTTTCCCTTGTAGATGTCGCCCTGGTCGTAGAGCCGGCGGAAAATCTTCTGCACCTTGGTCATATGCTCCGGGTCGGTGGTGCGGATAAATTTGTCGTAGGAGGTGTTCATCAGATTCCAGATCCGCTGAATTTCCCCGGAGACCTGGTCCACATGCTGCTGAGGGGTGATGCCTGCGGCCTCGGCCTTTTCCTGAATCTTCTGGCCGTGCTCATCGGTGCCGGTCTGAAAATAGACATCAAAGCCGGCCATGCGCTTATACCGGGCAATGGCATCCGCCAGCACGATCTCATAGGTGTTGCCGATATGGGGCTTGGCCGAGGTGTAAGCAATGGCGGTGGATATATAATAGGGCTTTTTCTCCATGTCTAAAACTCCCTTCTACTGGTCAAAAATAACGTTACAGTTTATCATACCCAAAAGCCAGGGGTAAATCAAGTGTTTTTTCCGCCAAATGAAGAATTTCGAGCAAGACCCGGAAGTTTTGAAGATATTCCACAAAAATTTTCAGCTGTCCAAAGATTTTTTATGATTTTTCTATGATTGACGGCGCAAAACTCTTGCACTTCCCGAGGCAGTGTGCTAAACTATTAGATGTACGAAGAAACCCTTCGCAACACGGTACATTACTTTTTTGAAAGGAAGTTCTTGATTATGGCGAACTACAAGATCCAGAGAGCCGAGGGAACTGAGGGCAGCACCATCTACACCTACACCGCTCCCGGCCACAACGACTGCACCCCCACCCGGCTGTTCGATCCCGCCGGCGGCCCCAATGGCGTTGACGGTACCAAGATGATTATGGGTATCACCCACTTCCAGCCCGGCGGCGGCTGCGACTACGGTGCCAACCCCCTGGAGTCCATCTACTACATCCTCAAGGGCGAGATGACCCTGAAGACCGAGACGGAGGAGACTGTCCTCCACGAGGGCGACTGCTTCAAGTGCGCCGGCGGCTGCGCCAAGTCCGTCACCAACACCGGCAAGACCGTTACCGATATGCTGGTTTGCCTGCTGCCTCCTCAGGGCTAAGGCGTTTGCGTTTTCCCTTTGATTCATCTGCCGACTGGTTCGGCTCTGAATACATTACACTAAATCAAGGAGTTGTTTATAATGCCCAAGGTTTACAATGGCGATCTTACCAAGATGTTTGATATCTCCGGTAAGAAGGCAATGATTTTTGGCGGCGCTGGCGGCTTCGGCGAGGCTATCGCTGCCGGTTACGCCGCAAACGGCTGCTCCGTCTGCATTTCTTCCCGCAGTGCTGAGAAGCTGGAGGTGGCAAAGAAGAAGATCGAGGCCGCTGCCGCTCCCGGCGTAAAGGTCATGTACATCGCTGGCGACGCCGGCGATGAGGAATTTGTGAAGAAGGCTCTGGCTGAGGTCACCGGTCCCGAGGGTCTGGGCGGCTGCGACATTCTGGTCAACGCTCAGGGCATCAACAAGAAGATGTGGTCCCATGACATCGAGACCGATTACTTCGAGAAGATGCTGCACACCAACATCACCTCTCTGATGCTGACCTGCAAGTACTTCGGCAACTGGATGAAGAATAACAACCTGGAGGGCGACGAGTATGTGGCTCCCGAGGCTGGCCAGGCCAACACCAACAAGGGCTATGGCAAGATCATCAACTTCGGCTCCGTCCGCGGCATCCGTGCCGTGGCCAACGGCGGCGGCGGCAACGTCCCCTACAACACCACCAAGGGTGCCGTGGAGATGCTGACCAAGGCTTATGCCGCTGACCTGCGTCCCAACGTCCAGGTCAACGCCATTGGCCCCACCATTACCTACACTCCCATGATGGTCGGCATTCTGCCTCCCGATGAGAAGGTTCGTAACGGTATCGCCGGCAGCCTGCCCGCAATGCGTATCGGCTACGAGATCGACGTGGTCGGCCCCGCTATCTTCCTGGCCTCCGCTGCCTCCGACATGGTCACCGCTACCACCATCTATCCCGATGGCGGCCTGGTTGCTACCTCCTGATTGCAGCTCCGGGAATAATACGGACTTTTTGGGTGCGCTGCGCTGGCAGCGCACCCTTTTTTGGAGGTTCTATGAAACAGCTTTTTGCCTGCCTGATGGCCCTACTGCTGCTTACCGGCTGCGGCACCGTCCCCAAGAACACCAGCACCGTATACGCCATGGATACGGTGATGACCCTGACGGTTTATGGGAAAAACCGGGAGGCCGCAGAGGCCAGCGGGGTAAGAGAGATCCACCGGCTGGATATGCTTTTGTCCACCACCCTGGAGGACAGCGACATCTATCGAATCAACCGGGAGGGCAGTGCGGTTGTCTCCCGGGAGACGGGGCTGCTGCTAAGGCGGGCCTTGGAGATTGCAGAGCTGGCGGGTGGGGACTTTGACCCTACCATCTATCCTCTGACCCGGGCATGGGGCTTTGCCTCGGATGGTGGGGAGCATAACTACCGGGTACCGGAGAATATGGAAAGCCTTCTGTCCCTGGTGGGCTATGAGAAGCTGCGGCTTCAGGAGATCACCCAGGGGGAGCAGGCGGGAGCCTTTCAGGCAACCCTGCCGGTTCCCGGGGCTTCGGGCCTGGATCTGGGGGGAATTGCCAAGGGCTATACCTCCCAAAGGGTTTTGGAGGAGATCCAGGCCGCAGGAGCCGACACGGCGGTGATCTCCCTGGGAGGCAACGTGGGGGTCATGGGCACAAAGCCTGACGGCTCTCCCTGGACGGTGGCGATTCGGGATCCTGGGGGAGAGGAGAGCGACTATGTGGCCACCCTGTCCCTGGAGGGCCAGACGCAGCCCCGGTATGTGGTCACGTCCGGGGGCTATGAGCGGTATTTTGAGGCAGAGGGCGTGCGGTATCACCATATTTTAGACCCGAAAACCGGCTATCCGGCGGACAGTGACCTGCTCAGTGTCACCATTGTGGCCCAGGACGGCACTCTGGCGGACGGGCTGAGCACAGCCCTGTTTGTCAAGGGCTTTCAGGATGCCGTGGCCTTCTGGCAGGCTTATAGGGAGGAGTTTGATATGGTGCTGATTACCCAGGAGGGGATCTTTTCCACCCCCGGACTGACCATTTCCGCCCAGGAGCCGGTGACGGTTCTGGAGGCCCCATCATGAAGCCGAAGAAGTGGGAGATTATCTGCATTCTCGGCCTGGTGGCCCTGCTGGCCGCCTGGGCCCTTTGGCCCAAGTCTCCCGGCAGCCGGGTGCAGGTCAGCGTAAACGGCCAGGATCTTGGGAGCTATTCCCTGGAGCAGGACAGGCGTGTGGCCCTGACGGGCTATGGGGGCTATAGCCTGACCCTGGTGATCGAGGCGGGGAAGGCCCATGTGGAGGATTCTCAATGTCCTGACCTGATTTGTCAGCACTACGCCCCTATTTCCGGGGCCGGGGAGCAGATCGTCTGTCTGCCCGCCCGAATCCTGATTGCCGTCACAGGAGAGGAGGACACCATAGATGCAGTCACCCAATAATCCCACCCGCCGCCTGACGGTGCTGGCGATGCTGGCCGCCGTGGCCTTTGTGCTGTCCTGGCTGGACAGCCTGATCCCCCTGTCCGGGGCCCTGCCGGGGGCGAAGCTGGGCCTTGCGAACCTGGCGGTTCTGGCGGGGCTGTATCTGCTGGGGCCTGGGCCCGGGGCGGTGCTGTGCCTGCTGAAAATCCTTCTGGCCACGTTTCTCTTTGGCAATGCCTACTCCTTTTTCTACTCCCTGGCCGGGGGCCTGCTGAGTTTCATGGCCATGGGACTGACCTATCGCCGGTGCTCTACGGTGTTTGTGTCCGTGCTGGGGGGAATGCTCCACAATGTGGGGCAGGTTCTGGTGGCGATGGCCGTACTGGAAACACCGGGTCTGGCGGTCTATTTGCCGGTGCTGCTGCTGTGCGGAATCGGAGCGGGCTGCGCCATTGGCCTGGCGGGAGGAGTTTTGGTGAGCCGCTGCCGCCGGGCCATCGGGCGGATGTCCGGCCCGGATTCCGACGGGATCCCATAGAATATGGAGCCTTCTGGGGCTGCCTCTGAGAGGCGGCCCCTTTGGCCTTTTGCGGGCCGGTCATCGGCCTCTGGATTTCGATAGTACCAGTGTATCACAGGAAAAGGTAGATTTCATCCCGATTTTGTCCCATTTTTGTCCCGGATTTGTCCCACGTCGTCGCAAAGTCCGCTCCTGCTCGGGCTTCCGCTGGTCGCCCTCCCGCCGCTCCCTTGCTCCTCCTTTCCCCAGCG
>CAVJIP010000068.1:0-5036 GCA_963649625.1 Bacteroidaceae bacterium | reverse complement strand
CCTCTCCCCAGCGAACCCGCTGCGCTGGGCTTCGCCGGGGGCCCCGTTTTGGGCGCAAAGTCCGTTCTCGCTAGAGCTTCCGTTGGTCGCCCTTGCGCCGCTCCCTTGCTCCTTCTCTCCCCAGCAGACCCGCCGGCTCTGCCGGGGCCCCATTTTACCGCAAAGTCCGCTCTTGCTCGGGGCCCTTTTCCCTCTGGGGGCGGTTCCCCGGCTGTCCTCTTTCGTCACGGCTTGCGCCGTGCCACCTTCCCCAAAGGGGAAGGTTATGGCTTTGCCGGGACCCGAATGGGGGAAGGTTATGGGCTTTGCCGGGGGCCGTTTGTGTCCTGTACCATATTCTTTGCGGAGGGAGAAGCATGATAATAACAAACGCCCAGACCGTACCAAGGCGTACAGTCCGGGCGTTGTTCTATAATTTTAGTCCTCCAGGCAGGGATTATCGCAGTAGTGCCAAATATCCCTGTCGGTCTTGTAGGGCTCAGGGATGGGCACGGGCTGGGGAATGGTGAGCTTTGTCCAGTCCTCAAACAGGGGGCCGGGGGTAGCGGGAGCCACCATGGGCTGGGCTGCACCGGAGGCTCCGGGCTTCTTGGGCATCAGGCCGGGAATGTCCTCGTTGCCGCCGCCCATGTCGGGAGGGGGCATTTGAGGTGCGCCGCCAGGGCCGCCCTTGCCGTCCTTCATCATCTCCGGGGGAGGGCCCATGGGCATCCGAACCCGATAGGCAAAGCCGCCGCCGCCCACGTTGCCGCCGATGTCCGGGCAGACCCGGAGATTTTTATACAGCCAGCGGCCATCCTCCAGGACGAAGTCGCCGCCGTACCGCTCCCACAGGGCCTGAGAACGAATCTGGCCGTTGTCGGAGGCGTGGCTGTTGATAAAGCCGGGGGTGTACCACAGGCCCTTGGCACTCTTGCCGTCCTCGGCTACCTCGATGACCGGAGATGTGGTCAGATGGTTGGAATACTCCGCCACGCCGTCCAGCCGGGTGCAGTTCTCCGCATCGGGATATTTCAGCTTGGTGCGCATAAAGCTCTTAAAGGCGTTCCGTTCCTTCTCCAGCACATAGCTGAAATAATAGCTATAGCGGTCATCCTGACGGCCCCAGCCGTGACCCCAGGTGATTTTTACGGCCTTGGACCAATACTCCTCCCACTCGTCACGGTGGATACCGGCGGAGTGCCAGTACACATGGCGGCTCATTACCTTTTCACACTCCACCGCACCTACGGCACGCTGGATTCTGGTATGCAGATCAGACATTGTTCTCAGCCCTCCTTCTTGTAGTTGGGATTGCCCTCGGGGCCGTTGCTGACGCACTCCTCGAAGGAGTAATAGGGCTCCGGCAGAGGGGGATAAAAGCTGTAGTTGTACTTCAGGGAATAGGCTTCCATGGGAATAAAGTTCGGGTCCTTGCAGTCCGCCATGGGGCTCTTGGGCTTCTCCATTTCCCCGGCGGCGATTTTCCGCTCTATCTCCAGGGGGGTGTCTCCCTTTAGATCCTGACCGGCGGGCACGGCAAAATCCGTACCCACAAACAGGTGCCAGATTTTCCACTCCCCGTCCTCCTTGACGAAGTCCACGCCGTACTTCTCATACATCATCAGCCCATCGGAATGGTCAGGATGCACGCCGCCCACTGCGCCGGGGGAATACCACAGGCCCTGGGCGGTTTTGCCGTCTCCGGCCACCTCAATGTAGGGGGCAGTCAGCATATGAATCACCAGGGAGCCAATGCCCAGGTTTTCCTTGTTTACTTCTACGCTGGGGTCGGCGGCGTGAAGGGCCTCCAGATCCTTCTGGTAGTTCTCTACGCTGCCCTTGCCGTAGTAAGCGTCAATCCGCTCCATGCCCACGTTGTAGCCCCAGTTTTGACCGAAGGAGGCGGTCTTCTGGTTTTCCGGCTTCTGCACCCAGATCTCCTTGAGCTCCTTCTCATGGAGGCCCTTGGCGTGATAATAAGCATGACGGCCCATAACGTTGCGAATCTCCATTACATCCGTTACCCGCTGGATGAGCTCCTCATCGGTAAATTCCTTTTTCACTGCGTATTTCATGGTGTCAGCCTCCTTTCTTAAAGTCCGTAGGTAAAGGTGTCGGCGAAGCTGGTGTAGGGCTGGGGCACGCCGGGGAAGTCTGCGTTCTTCCGGCGGTCATGCCAGTGCGCATAAACCTCAGCGGGAACACTGGGCTCGGGGAGCTTAAACTCCGCCAGGGCCGCATACTCCGGCTGCATCGGCAGAGGCTCTGCCGGTTCCACCCAGGTGGTGCCCGCCCGGAAGTTCAGATCCTCCGCATTCACCATGTGCCAAATCTTCCAGGCACCGTCCTCATAGATAAAGTCGATGCCTATCCAGCCCCACTGATGATAGGTGGCAATGCCGGTTTCGTCATAGTTGGTGTTGCCCCGCATGAAGTACCAGAGGCCCTTTGCGGTCTGCATATCCTCTGCCAGCTCCACAATGGGCGTGGTGAAGTTATTGACATCCAGAGAACCCACCCCGAAGATTTCCTCCGTGGTCTTGCCTGCGAACTTGTCGGGATTTGCGGCCTTGACCGCCTCGGTGCGAAGGCGCATCAGCTCGGCGTTTGCCTTATAATAGCCCTGAATTGCCTCAGAACCCTTGTAGTAGCCGTTGTTAAAGCCCAGGGTGACGTCCTTGGCCTTTTTCGCCCACATATCCTCCCAAATCTTTTCATCCCAGCAGTGAATGCCATAGTAGGTCATCTTACCCACCAGGTTTTCAATGGCCCGGATGTGCTCCCACCGAGTCACCTGCTCCTCCGGGGTCAGCTTTTTCTTTCCCATGGTGTTACCTCCATTCTTGGTTCGATGTTTGCAGGAAAATTTCACCTGCGAAATATCTCTGCTTAGATGATACCCCAGCTGCTGGCTAAAATCCAATGCCAAAACGGTATGTTCTCATACCGTAGGTGTAATAGTCTAAGTCCGGGAAATGGCCCTGCGGCAAATCCCACCGCAGGGCCAAGCCATCATGCTTTACGCCGCCAAATACCGATCATAGGCCGCCTGCTCAATGGCAATGCAGTCCTCAATGCCCATGGTCTTGAGCTTTTCCACAAAGCTGTCGAACTGATCCAGGGACAGGTCGCCTACCACAAACTTGGAAATGGTTTCGTCCATGTAGGTGTCAATGTCGCTGAACTTCCGGTTGTACTCCTCCTGCTCCTGGGCGGTCATATTGACCCCCTGGCGAGGAATGTTGTACAGGCCGTCGGTGGCATTACTCCACACCTCCACGGCGTTCTGCTGATCCTGGGAGTAGTCATTCCGGGCCTTCTGCTCGTCAATGATAAAGGGAACCGGGGTCTGACGGTCACAGGTAAAGATGTTCAATGCCAGATTATAGCTGTAGTCAGGGTTGTTGGTGACAAGCTCGGTGAGCACAGGCTTGCCGCCGTCATAGTTGAAGGTTTCGCCCTCTACGCCGTAGTTGGCCAGCAGAATGCCCGCATCAGAGTAGAGGTAGTCCACATACTGGGCAATGGCAGCGGGGTCGGCGCACTCGGTGGTGACGGACCACATAATGGAGTCCAAAATCTGGCTCTCGGTGCCAATGTGGGCAATCTCCCCGTCCCGGGTCACGTTGGTCATGCCGGTAATGCGCATATCCGGCTGAGATTCCGCAGCCATGCTGAGGATCTGGGTGATGGACTGGGTGCCGGTGCCGCACCATACGCCGGTGTTGCCGCTTAAAATAGTGGAGAAGTCCATGAGCACCTCCGCCTGGGAGGTCAGGAAGCTGTCGGACAGCAGGCCCTCCTGGTACCACTGGTTCATCATGGCCAGATATTCCTTAAACTCCGGCTGCATGGGGCCAAAGCGCACCTGGCCGTCGATTTGATAGTAGTTGCCGATGTTATAGCCGTTGAGCAGGTCGCCCTGAACGCCGGTGTTCACCGCAATCACCAGAGGGGCAGAAGCGTTTTTCTTCTCCTTAAAATGGGTCAGAACATTGTGGAGCGCATCGTAGGTCTTGGGGGACTCCAGGCCCAGCTCCTCCAGCCAGTCCAGACGGATACAGGGGCCTTCGTTCACATCGCTGGGCTCCTGATAGAACTTGGGGAAACCGCCGATGTTGCCCTCTACGGTGGTCATCTGCTTCCGAAGCTCCGGATACTTGTCAAACCAGCCCAGCAGGTTGGGCATATTCTCGTCAATCAGGTCGCTGACATCCACGAGAAATTCCTCCTCAATGGCCTGATCGGTGCCGCCGGTGTAGCTGTCCACGGCCCGACAGACCACATCCGTGTAGTCCTGAGAGGCCACCATCAGCTGGAACTGCTCATCCGAGGAGAAGAAGGACACCAGGATAGCGTCCCAGCGGACGTTGGTTTCCTTCTCCAGCTGAGAAAATACCAGGTACTCGCTCAGGTCGGAGATAATCTCCGACAGGTCAGGGGAGTTGGATGTCCACAGGGTGAAGGTGGTCACATCGTCAAAGAGGGGATAGGTGACAACTGGCCGCTGTACCTCCGGCTCTGCTGCGGATTCCTGCACAGACGCAGCCGGGGCCTCCGACGGGGAAGGTGTCTCCTTGGGAGCCTCCGTGGCAGTCTCCGGGGTGCTGGTCTGGGGCTGCCCGGAGGAGGTGGTTTCCTCGCCGCAGGCCGTCATGCCCAGGGTGAGCATTGCCGCCAGCAGCAGAGATAGCAATCTTTTTCTGTGTTTCATATCTGTTTCCTCCTTCTTGTTAGGTTATGCTTCAGCATAGCACATAATTCAGGGAGAAACCAATGCCAATGCGGTATGTGTTCATACCGTTTGTGTAATGACGATATGCGGGGAAACGGTCTGCTATTCTGCCTCAGAATCGCTCAGCCCAAAATAGCTTTCGTAAAATTCGTCCGTCTCCGCATACTCCTTGGACAGAAAGCCTTTAATGGCCTCCAGCACCCGGTACTCGTCTGCGTTGGACAAGAATCTGGGGCTTCTGCCCAAATAGAGCATTCTCTGACAGGGAAAATCACACACCGCTGCCGCTGCAATGGGGATGCTGTCGATGCTCTTTATC
>CAVJIP010000067.1:7948-18815 GCA_963649625.1 Bacteroidaceae bacterium | reverse complement strand
CTCACCGGCACCAAGCCGATTCCCTTGCATCGGTTGATCTGGGCACTGGAATCCGCCAAAGTGGCGCAGGGCAGGATTTTTGGGGTCAGCCCGGCGGAGGCGAACATTCCGTCCACAAACGCCCGATCCAGCTTGGAGCCAGAGAGCACAATGGGCTCCTCCGTCAGCTGCCGGAGGGTCAGCCTGGCCCCGTCAAAGGGGGTGTGGAACTGGTACTTGCAGTTGTAAATCACACACCACCGCTCCATATAGCTCATGGGGAAGATGTAATTGCGGAAGTCCTTGGTGGGCAGCATGACAATGTCCGGCTTTTCCTGAAGCATGGAGGCGTCGTCGGCGTTGTCTCCGATGTTCCTTACGGTAAACACAATGTCCGGCAGCTCCGCCTGACAACGCTCCACAATGGACTTAAACAGGTCGGCGGTGAGATAATTGTGAATCACAATCTCCCGGCCCCCCAGCTCGTCAATCACCGCATGAACCCCGGCGTTGATGGATTCCAGGGCCGGCTCCACATACTGGAGAAAGGCCTTGCCGTGCTTGTTCAGGGTCACGCGCCCCCCGTATCGGTCAAACAGCGGGGTACCCAGCTCCTGCTCCAGCCGGAGAATCACACGGCTCAGGGCAGGCTGGGAAATGAACAGTTCCTTTGCGGCCTTGGTAATGTTCTCACTGTGGGCCACCGCCACAAAGTAGTGCAGCTGATTTAGTTCCATAGGGTTCCTCCTTCTGTTTTCGTTTGTTCTTCTTCCGACCCTATTTTACCACAACCACCCGGATCCCTTCAATTCCGCAGACTATGCTTTTTGTGTAATACTCCCATACCTGTTTGGCATTGGTCAACCTTCCTTCCAAATGATAAAATTAAAATAACAAATTTTTCAGAAACGGAGGAAATGAGATATGCAGGAACAGGATCTGGCCACCAAGGCCCATGACGCAGCGAGAAACGGCCCTCCCATGGGCGGCCCTCCCCCGGAGGAGGCTCCGATTCAGGTGGAGCCTCACGAGCCCGTCCACTATGACTGTGACATCGTGGTCTTAGGCGGCGGCGGCTCCGGGCTGGTGGCAGCGGCCCGAATCTCCGAAACCACCGACAAAAAGGTGGTTGTGGTGGAAAAACGCCGGAGCTTGGGCGGCGGCGCCATGGGTGCGGCGGACTGGCGGGTTTACGGCAGCCGCTGGCAGAAGGAGCACGGTATCCCCGACAACACTCTCCCGGCCCTGCGGCAGGTGATGGACGACACCTATTGGGAGCTGAACCCTGCTCTGGCCTACAACACCTTCAAGGCTACCGGCGAATTTTTCGACTTTCTCTGCGACACCGGCGAGGGAGTGGAGGAGCTGTACCAGGAGGGCACCTACATCTTTGACGGCCCCGACGGCCCCAAGGTTCCGGCCTTTAAGAAGGAGCGTCAGGGCGGCGCATATGTGATGAAGCGGATGATCGCCCTGTGCGAGAAAAACGGCGTGACCATGTTGAAAAACACCGCCGTCACGGATGTTGACCATGGAAATGGCCTCTATCACGTCACCGCCAAGGATCCCGGAGGTGAAACCACCATCACCGCCAGGGCTTGCATTCTGGCCACCGGCAGCTGGATTCGGAATCATGAGCTGGTGGCAAAGTATGTGCCGAAGCTTGCGGACTATCCCATGGGAAACGGCGGCCACACCCATCCCTCCTACACCGGGGATGCGGTGACTCTGGCGGAGAAGCTGGGGGCCTATATGGACTATGACAGCTTTGAGATTCGCCTGATGGGCCCTCTGGGGATGTGCCCCAGTCAGACGCTGATGTCCATGACCGCTGAGCCCTCCACCCTGTGGGTCAACAAAAACGGCAAGCGCTGGATCAACGAATCCACCCAGAAGCGCCGGGGCATCTTTGAGACCGGCAATCGTCTGGCGGAGCAGCCGGATTATCAGTCCTTCTACCTGTTTGACCAGGGTATGCTGGAGGCCTGTGTCAAGGCCTATGCGGATGGCAAGCGGCAGCCCTGGTGCTTCCCGGCTCCCCCATCCTATGGTGAAAACTGGCAGGAGGATGTGGAAAACGCCTTCTCTCCCAAGAAGGGCGGCGGAATGCCTCCCATGCCGGGAATGGGCAAGTCCATTGCCAGAGCCGACACCCTGGAGGAGCTGGCGGAGCAGTTGGGCATTAACGCCGAAAACCTGAAGGCCACGGTGGCCCACTACAACGAGATGTGCGAAAAGGGCATGGACACGGAGTATTTCAAGGATCCGGAGGAAATGATTCCCTTTACCAAAGCACCTTACTATGCGGTTTCCGGCGGACTGGGCACGGACGGTGCCTTCGGCGGCGTGCTGGTAAACGAAAACATCCAGGCCACCGCAAAGGACGGCGGCATTATTGACGGGCTCTATGTCCCCGGGGATTTCTCCTCGGGACGGTTCCTGAATATCCGCAACAACAAGGTGCAAATCACCAATGACCTTTCCTGGGCCTTTGCCAGCGGCTGGATCGCCGGCGGTCATGCCGCTAGGTTCCTGGAGAAATAACCACATCATACCATTCGCCCCGTTCCAAGGTCTGGAGCGGGGCGAAAGTGATATGGAAGGATGACGCTCCGCCGGGTCTGGATGGTATCAGTATAGCACAGGGAAAGGTAGATTTCATCCCGTTTTTGTCCCATTTTTGTCCCACGTCGTCGCAAAGTCCACTTTGGCTTGGGCTCCCGTTGGTCGCCCTCGCTTCGTTTCCTTGCTCCTTCTTTCCCCAGCGAACCCACTCCGTTGGGCTTCGCCAGGGGCCCCATTTTACCGCAAAGTCCACTTTGGCTTGGGCTTCCGTTGGTCGCCCTCGCTTCGTTTCCTTGCTCCTTCTTTCCCCATCAAACCCGCTGTGCTGGGCTTTGATGGGGGTCCTTTTTGGTCGGAATCAAAACCTTCCCTTGGGGGGAAGGTGCCTCCGAAGGAGGCGGAAGAGGGAGATAGGGCGGAAGAGGGAGATAGGGCGGAAGAGGGAGATAGGGCGGAAGAGGGAGATAGGGCGGAAGAGGGAGATAGGGCGGAAGAGGGAGATAGGGCGGAAGAGGGAGATAGGGCGGAAGAGGGAGATAGAACTGCCGGTTATTCCTCCTTTGTCACAGCGAACAACCTGCCGGAAGGGGAAATCGTGCAAGTCGAATGAGGATTGCGGCGGGCGGAAAAAAGGCGCTGTCCCAAAAGTTGCATTCTGAGACAGCGCCGATTGATTAGTGGTCTATATGATTCAGAAACTCTACCGCCCCGCAGCCTGCGGTATAGCCGCTGGAGACTGCCCAACCCAGGTCATTGATGACCTGTTCCTTCACATCTCCGCTGTTGATAAACCGGCCGGAGGCAAAGTCACCGGGGACAAACAGGTTGTCGATGACGGTTTTATCCGGGCGATAGGCTCGGGTTTCCGGATCAATCAGCACGCCGCCGAAGGCCCCGTCATGGTTCAGGTGGCCCTGCACTGCATAATAGGGGCCGCCGGTGAAGGGGACAAGTTGCTCTGCGGGCTTAAACAGCTCTGTGTCTGCGCCGCTATGGCACATGGCGTTATAGGCGGCAATGGTGGCTTTCAGGTTTTCGGCGTTGATTCCGGCGTTTTTCGCCAGCTCCTCAATGGTTTCACCCCGGAGGAATACACCGCCGTTGGGCCGGGAGGCCGCCTCGTCCATTTCCTGGAGGTAGTTCTCCGGCACCTTCATGGGGCCGAAGAAGCTGGCAGGAGCATCCCCGGAGTCCATCTCCGCCTTGATTTTCTCCGCCATGCCCTTGTCAAAAATGGTGTAGTTTAGGCCACCGGGCTGAAGGCTCAGCTGGGTGCCCATGGCGAAGCTGACGCTGCCGCTCATGCCCGCCCGGGCCATGTTGCCCTCGTTCATCCAGCGTTTTCCGTCGGTATTGACCCAAACGCACAGGGGGCTGGAGCTGATGGCAGAGGCCGACATACTGGGCACCATCCCCAGGGGGCCCATGCACCGAAGCACGAAGCTGTCGTAATCAATGTACGCCCCGGCCTGTTCTGCCAAGTGGATGCCATCGCCGGTATAGGCCACGTTGGCGTGCTGGCTGGGCTCCATTTTGGAAAGGAGTTTGTAGAACTCCGGGAACTTCTGTTCCATGATTTTCTTGTTGCGGATCCAGCTGCCGCTGGCCAAAACGCAGGCCTTGCAGGTCACTCTGGTGATGCCGCCGGGGTCCTTGGCCACCACGGCGCCGACCCGGCCGTTTTTCATTTCAATGTCCGTCACCTGATGGCGGTAGAGCAGGGGAATGCCTCGCTTTTGACATTCCTTTTCCAGGATTTCTACGCAGAAGGTGCCGTTGGGGCTTCTGCCGTTGACGGGCTTGACAAAGGGCACCTTCTGGGCCTGGGGGTCGCCTCGATCCATGGCGTAAATGCCCTCCACAAACTCATAATCCGGCACCAGGGTCTGAAACCAGTCGAAGAAGTGACCGGTATTCCGCAGGGCATTGTACACCAGCTTGGGGTCAAGGGACCACTGGGTTTCGTCCATGCCTTTTAAGAGCATCCGATTCAGCTCATTGGGAACGCCCCGCTCCTTCTGCCACTTACTCTGGAAAATCCGCCAGTCTGCGGCGAATTTTGCACCGCCCCCTGCAAAGGACGCCTTCTCCAGAATGACCACCTTTTTGCCCTCCATGGCCGCATACACGCCTGCAATCAGGCCGGTGCAGCCGCCGCCGATGACGCACAGGTCGGCATCCAGTTCGATGGGCTCGTGGGCCTCCCATATTAATGTATCGTCCTGGCGGATAATGGCCCCCACCGGGCAGGTGGCCACACAGGCGGCGCAGCCCTCGCATTTCTCCGGGTCAATCCGATATTTTTTCCCGTCCTTCTGGATGGGCTTGTCCTCGGGCCGGGCCGCTCTGGGAGCTACCGGGCCGCCGGGGGGAATGGAGCCCACCCGGCAGGCCTGCTGGCAGGTGCCGCAGCCGATACAGTTTTCCGCAATCTTAAATGTCATAGGTTTTCCTTCTTTCTAACATGAATGGCCTCCGTGACGGAATTTCTCCCGCCAGACCGCCGTTGTTGTCAGGCTATTTCAGGTATGCCGCCGCCTGCTCCCCGGCGATAAAGCCGCTGGAGAAGGCCCAGGCCAGGTCATTGATGATCTGCCGTTTCAGGCCGCCGTCATTGATAAAGCGGCTGGAGGAAAAGTCTCCGGGCACCCACAGGCCCTCCACAAAGCCCCCGTCCTTGGCCTTGGCCTGAATATTTTCGTTCACCTGTACGCCGCCGAAGGCCCCGTCCGTATTCAGGGCCGTCATAAAGCCATAGTAGGGCCCGGTCATGGGAATCAGGTATTCCGCCTCCTTGAAGCAGTCCCTGTCAAAGCCATTCTTGCAGGATTCGTTATAAATCCGGACGGTTTCCGCCAGATTTTCTGCCGGAACCCCCAGCTTTTCCGCCAGCTCCTCCACGGTTTCGCCCTTGCACATAAACTTCTCCCGCTCCAGGTCTGCCTGCACCTGCTCCGGCTCCAGACTGACCCGGGCCGGGCCGCCCATGCCGCCCTCCCGGCCCATGCTCTGCTGTTTGGCCTGCTGGGCCGTGTATTTGGCGGTGTTCAGGTCAAAGACCACATAGGGGGTGGTGGAGCCGTGGAGCAGCACCAGATGGGCGCTGTCCTCCGCCGGGAAACGGCTGCCCGAGGGCTCACAGGTATACCGCCGACCCTGCTCGTCAATCTGAATGGCGTAGGGGCTTCGGGCCATGGCATCCGCCATCTGGCCCCGGGGGAAAATGGGGCTGCCGTCCTTGGCTACCAGTCCCGGCCCCATGGCACGGATGCAGAAGCTCTGGTAATCCACCAGGGCCCCGGCCTTTTCCGCAATGGGAATGCCGTCGCCGGTATAGTTGCAGTTTCGATGGCCCGAGGGCACGGGCTTGCCGGGATCCAGCTTGGCGAACAGGGGGGAGGCCATTTCCAGATACTTCGGATTGCTGATCCAGCTGCCGGTGGCCAACACCACGGCACGGCAGGAAATCTGGGTGGTTCCCTCCAGCCCCTCTGCGGTGGCTCCGGTGATTTTTCCTTTTTCCACGGTTACATCGGTGATCCTGGTTTTCGTCAGAATCTCCACCCCGTCCTTTTTACAGGTTTCCCGCATGAGCTTCATGAGATAGGTGCCGGTGCGCATCCCCGGCATGGGCATCCCCGCCGGCATATCGCCCTTATCCCCATCGCCCTCCGGAGGCGGCATCATGGGCATTTCCGGCTGGCTGTTCCGTTCCTCGGGAAGGCCCGCATACACCGGGATCTCCGGCCCCTTATCCGGCCGGTCAAAGACGTACCGTCCCGGCACGAACCGATCTGCGCAGTCCGGGCTCAGGGTGCAGCACCAGTCAAAGAACCGCCCGGTACCCAGAAAGGCGTTGAGGGCCAGCTTTCGGTCAATGCGCCAGAAGGTTTCGTCCATGCGTTTTCGCAGGTCGGCGGCCAGATTGTCATTCAGGCCCCGCTCCTTCTGCCACCGGCTGCCGTATACCCGGAAATCTCCGGCCTGACAGGCTCCGCCGCCGGTGGCGTTTCCCTTTTCCACCACAATGATATGGATGCTTGGGTTCAACTCTGCGGCCCGGGCAGCGGCAACCAACCCGGCGCCGCCTCCGCCCATGACCAAGAGGTCACAATGCTTTTCTTCCATGGCTGATTCCTTTCTTATGCCTGACGGTCTAAATAGCGTTCATAAGCAGCCTGCTGCACATCCATGCATTCCTGGAGACCCAGGCTATAGAGCTTATCCACATAATCCTCCCAGGTGGCATCAATATCCTGCTCACCGGTAATGGTGGAGAGAATGTACTGGTTGGCATAGGTTTCCACGTCCGAAACCTTTGTGGCATAGACGGTGGATTCATCGGTGGTGTAGAACAGCGCACCGGGCAAATCATAGGCTTTGTCATTGTCTGCGTTCATCCACAGCTCCACCGCCGTATAGGCGGCCTCGTCATAGATTTCCGACCAGTAGCGTTCCTCGTCCCAGATGGAGGGCAGGCCGGTCATAGTATAGGTCACAAGGGCCATACGGAAGGTGGTGTCCGGGTTCTCCGTCACGTTGGTGCTCCAAACCGCCTTGCCGCTGTCGTCCATCTCATAGCTGATGCCCTCAATACCGTAATTGCAAAGGTTGATACCCGGCTCGGTAAAGCACCAGTCCAGAGTCTTAATCAGCAGGTCAGGATCCTGACAGGTGGTGGTAATGGAAATCCCATCGCCTACAGCGTTGCCCATGCCCAGGGAGAAATGCAGGGTCTGCCCCTCCTCCCGGAGGGTGGCGGGGATTCCGGCAGACAGGAAGCCCTTGGCGGCCAGCTCCGCATCCACATTGGCTTCGGTGATATAGTCGGCGTTGTCCCAGCAGAGGGCACATTCTCCGCCCCGGAAGGCATCCTTCACATCGGAGCTGATACGGGAGAAAAAGTCTCTGCTGATCAGTCCGCCGGTATACCAGCCGTTCAGGTAGTGCAAAAAGTCCTTCATGTTCTCCGACACCAGACAGCTTTTTACTGCTCCATCCTCCTGATAGAAGTGGGAGCCGGAGGTGGTAATGTCAAAGCCGGGCATATCAAACCCTGCGGAGAAGGTAACACCCGGATTCACCAGGGCACTGATAAAGAACGCATAGTCCAGGCTGTAGGCGGATTGCAGGGCCTTGCCCACCTCCGTCAGCTCATCATAGGTGGTCGGAGTCTCCAGCCCCTGTTCCTCCATCCAGTCCTGCCGGATAATGGGGCCGCGGTTGACCACGTCCACATTGCTCAGGGAATAAATCGCCAGGGTATTGCCCTCGTCCGTCATGATTTCCTTCCACACATCCGCATTTTCTACCGCCTGATAATAGGCGGGCATATCCCGCTCTACATAGTCCGTCAGGTCAATGATGATCTCATCGTCCAGTGCCTTGGTGATTCCTCCGGAATAGCTGCCCATCCCGGAGAGCATATCCGGGTAGGCCCCGGAGGCGATCATCAGGTTAAAATTTTGGGTGTAGGAGAACATATCAATTTCAATGTACTCAATCCGTACCCCCGTCTGCTCCTGGAAATACAGGGTAGAGTCGGCGGTGTTGTAGCTGCCGTCCGTGCCGATGTAGGGGCTCATAAAGGGCGGCGCAGAGGTGGTATAAAGGCTAAAGGTAACGGTCTCCTCGGTAAGCGGCAGGTCATAGACAACAGGCTCCGGGGCCTCCTGAAGGGTGGAATCCGGCTCTGAGGCCGATGCCGCCTGGGCCGATGCCGGGGCCAAAGTCTCCGCACTGGGCATGGGAGACTGGGATGCCTCCGTTTGCTCCGAAGCTACAGAGGAGTCGGCGGAAGCTGGGGTATTTCCGCCGCAGGCGGTCAGGGATGTGGTCAGTGCCAGTACCGCCAGTAGGGCAAGCATTCTCTTTTTCATATCTACTCCCTTTCCGACGGGGGTGTTTCCACCCTCGTCTTTCGCACATTTTTTAGGCTTCCATATACCGATCATAGGCGGTCTGGTAGATTTCCGTGATTCGCTCCAGGCCCATGCCCATGGCATCGTCAATGACGGCCCGGTAGCCCGCTTCGTCCAGGTCGCCCAGAATGACCTTGGCGGCGTTCTGGCTGAACAGGCTCAGGCAGTCGGCCATCAGGGTAAACACCTCGGTCATCTCCTCGGCGTTCAGCTGGCAGTCCATGGGAATGGTCATGGAATCGTCTCCGGCGTAGGCGTTGGTCCAGGTGTCATAGGCCGCCAGAACATCGTCGGTATAAGCCATCTCAAAGACCGCCTCCAGCTGGCGGGTAGGCATCCAGGCATCAGTCAGATACACATAGGAGGCCTGAGAGGAGGTCCAGCCGTCTGGGTTGTTGATAATCAGGTCGGTATAGGACATTTTGCCCTTATCGTCATAGTTGAAGGTGAAGCCCTCCTCACCGGCCTGAATCAGCAGCGCACCCTCATCGGTGAAGCCATAGTTGACGAATTGCAGGGCCAGCGCAGGATCCTCGCAGTTGGCGGAAATGTAAAGCTGGGTCATGCCCACGCCGCCGGAGGTGGAGGCCTGGTTCATATGGTAGTCGGTCTTGTCAAACACAAAGGGGATTGCCTCCCAGTCCGGGTCGCTTTCCCGGGCAGCAATGGCGTTGTTGGAGGTATACTTGGCGTCGTCCTTCCACACGCCGGAATTTCCGTCAATATACTGGGCTTCCAGATTGTTGTTGTTTTTGCTGATGTTCAGGAAGTCCGAGGTGATCAGCCCCTTGTTCAGATACTCGTTCAGGGTCAGCAGATAGCGGACGTACTCATCGGTACACAGAGAGCAAATCACCTGGCTGGAACCGGGCTCCTCCAGCTGGAAACTGAACATATTAAAGCCCATGGCCTGCATATTAAAGCACTGATCCAGCACAGAGCCCAGGTCAGAGTCCAGCAGCAGAGGCATGGAGCAGTTATACTCGCTTTTGAAGGCCTCCAGCACATGGGTCAGCTCCTCCAAATTGGTGGGAGGCTCCATGCCCAGCTCCTCCAGCCAGTCCCCACGGATAAAGGGGCCATCGGTGGTTTTCGGCAGGGAGTAGCTGGCGATTTTACAGATACTTCCGTCGCTGTTGGTGAGCTTGGTTTTCCAGTCGGGGTCCGATTCCATCAGGGCCCACAGATCCGGCGCATTCTCCTCCACCAGAGGGAGAATGTCAATGACCACTTCCTCCTCTACGGCGGCCTGGAGCTTGGAGTCATAGGAGCCAAGGCTTCTGCCATAGAAGTCGGGCGTATCGCCGCTGGCGATGATCAGGTCAATCTGGGTGGAGAAGGTGGCCTCCGAAAGCATCTTAAACTCAATGTTGATGCCGGTGGCCTCCGCCAGGGTCTGGTAGGTGTAGGCACTGGAGTAGTCCCCCTCGTTGCCGTACACTGCGCTGGCGTTGGGGTTGTAGACCTGAAGCATCTTAAAGGTCACGCCGTCCGCCACCGGGTAGGACAGGGTGGGATGCTCCGGCTCTGCCCCTTCCATTGTGCTTTCCGCCTCAGATGCCGCAGGTTCCTCCGCCTTCGGCTGCTCCGGGGCCTTTGTCTCCGCTGTGGTGGTTTCCTGCTTGGATACGGCGGCAGCGCTGGACTCGGACGCCGACGTGTTGTCTCCGCCGCAGCCGGACAGCAGTCCCAGCAGCAGGCTGACCGTCAATAGGGTGGGAATGATTCTTTTCCGCTTCATGGGTTTACCTCCTTAGATAGGTTTAGAATTGGACATTTTGCCATACTGCAATCATACCAGCTTCTGCCCATTTAGCACAAATGCCAATTCGGTATGGACCCATATCTTTCATGTAATGGTGGGCTATAACACGGAGGTAATCACTCCATACCGGTTTGGCATTTGTTTTTTTTCGTTGCCCCTGCTATGATGTAAGCGTAGGCCGTGTCCCCGCACCCTTTTTCGCCGGGCTCGGCCACTGCTTTGACGGCTCGCTTGTTCTTCTTTCTAATCCTTCCTAATGTTCCCGTCAAAGCGGGTTCTCCTGGGTGGGTGCATAGGCGGCAATCGGCCAAGCTGCCTGTGTACCCATTCCAAACTGATAAAAAAGGAGTGTTTTCCATGAATCCTTATTTTCCCAATCTGCTTTCTCCCATTAAAATCGGCAATGTAACCCTGAAAAACCGCATCTGCGTGGCCCCCATGAACCTGCGGGAGGTGGATCACAACGGCGGCTATACCGCCCGCACCATTGCCTTCAACGAGAAATTTGCCAAGGGCGGCGTGGCCCTGATCACCATGGGCGAGGCCTGCGTCTCTCCGAAAACCGGCTCCTCTGAGTCCTTTATGCTGCGGATCACCAATCCCGGCGCCTACTTCTCCCTCTGCGATCTGGCGGAAA
>CAVJIP010000067.1:2215-7938 GCA_963649625.1 Bacteroidaceae bacterium | reverse complement strand
CTACTTCTCCCTGTGTGATTTGGCGGAGACCGTCCACCGCTGGGGGGCCAAAATCTCCATGGAGATGAGCCATGCAGGGGCCCTATGTATTCCCGAAAACAATTTTGGCAACCAGCCCATGGGCCCCATTGACTATGTAAAGCCCAGCGGCGTTGCAGTTCGTGCTATGACTATTGAAGATATGGAGGAGGTGGCTGAGGACTTCGGCAACGCCGCCCTGACCCTGAAAAATGCCGGCTTTGACATGGTGCAGTTCCATGCGGGCCACGGCTGGCTGATTCACCAGTTCCTGTCTCCCCGCACCAACAAGCGCACCGATGAGTTTGGCGGCTCTCTGGAGAACCGCTGCCGGTTCCCCATTATGTGCCTCCAAAAAATACGGGAGAAGGTGGGCAAGAATTTCCCTGTGGATATGCGCATGACCGGCGATGAGATCATTGAGGGCGGCTACCACATTGACGAGGGCAAGAAAATCGCCCAGATGCTCTCCCCCTATGTGGACATGATTCAGGTGTCCACCGGCGGCATTTTCCATCCCGATGCCACCGCAAGAATGTCCCCCGGCGTATTTATGGAAAAGGGCTGCAACGTGGACTTTGCCACCGAGATCAAGTCCGTGGTAAATATCCCTGTCTCCACCGTGGCCGGCATCAACGAGCCGGACATGATGGAGGAGGTAATCAAAAGCAACCGTGCCGACTTGATTCTTATGGGCCGGGGCCTGATTTGTGAGCCGGAGATGCCCAATAAGCTGGCGGCGGGACGCTATGCCGACTGCAACCGCTGCCTCCGGTGCAACGAGTGCCATAACCGACTGTTCGCCAAGAACTGGTTCCTGTGTACCCTGAATCCGGAGGTGGGCTTTGAGGGCCGCCTGCCCATGCCTGCCGCACCGGAGAAGAAAAAGAAGGTGCTGATTGTGGGGGCCGGTCCCGGCGGCATGATGGCGGCCTGGACAGCGGCCAAGCGGGGCCACCAGGTGATTCTCTGTGAGCGGGGCAGTGAATTGGGCGGTGCCATTCGCTTTGCCGACCATGTATATTTCAAGCGGGACATGGCCTACTGGCGGCACCAGATGGAAAACCGCCTGGCCGATTCCAGTGTGGATGTTCGTCTAAACACTGCTGTAGATGCAGATTACGTCAATCAGATTCGTCCCGATGTGCTGATTATCGCTGTGGGTGCCGATCCTGCCCGGCCCCCCATTCCCGGCCTGGACAATCCCAAGGTCATTGTAGGGGCCACCATGCACTATGCGCCCCAGAACTACGGAGGCAGGGTGGTTGTTATCGGCGGCGGCCTCATCGGCTGTGAATCCGCCGCAGAGCTCCATGCCGAGGGCCGTGACGTGACTGTGGTGGAAATGCTCCCCGGTATCGCTCCCGGCTGCGGTCAGGCCCAGTCTAACGCCCTGCGGGTGGGCATGATTGGAGTGAAGGTCATGACCTCCACCGCCTGCAAGCGTATCACCGATGAAGGCGTTTGGGTGCAGACTGCGGGCAAAGAGGAGGAGTTGCTCCCCGCCGACAGTGTGATCCTCTCCGCCGGTATGCGGCCCAGAACCGCCATCGTGGAGGAGCTTCAGAAGGCCGTTGTGCCGGAAACCTACACCATCGGCGACTGCACCACCGCCAGAAAGATGGGCGATGCAATTCGAGAGGGGTATTACACCGCCATGAATCTGTAAGATCACTGCAAAAAGTCGCCGGGACGAATATCGCCCCGGCGACTTTTTACGACTTGAGCGTCCATATCTGTTAGGACTTCATCATTATATTACATGGATGATATGACCCCATGCAGTCCCGGCATTGGTCATAGATGGCTTTTCGTGCTAAGATAGAGTTATCCAAACGGCGAACCTGACCTCTTTGCCGCACTCCTGTTCTACCGGCAAAGGTATCGCCGAAACAGAAATGGAGGAAAGCCAAAATGAAAAAGCGATTGTTATCTATGCTGCTGAGCGTTTCCCTGCTGCTGGCTCTATGCGCCTGCGGCGGCGGAAACGGTAGCACTTCAGCCGCAGGCGGCGGCTCCACCCCTACCCAGGAAACCACTCAGGCCACCGACAAGGCCCCCGAGGCTTCCACTGCTCCCGAAGCCCAGGACAGTGCCGCCCTTCCTGCGGACAGCACCACGGCAGAGCCCACCGATCCCACCAAGATTGATGCCAGCGGGCTTTATCCGGTGTTCGATGAGCTGACTACCGTTACCGCATTTCTGAACATTGCTCCCTGGGCCTCCGCCTATATCGGTCCAGATGCGGAGTTTGAAAACGCCTATGCCATTCTCACCGCCGAGGAATACACCAATGTTCATCTGGACGTAGACTGGTCCGACCCGGACACCTATAACGAAAAGCTGAACCTGCTGGTGGCCGCCAACGACCTGCCCAACCTTACCCGGAGCCTGGGTCGTCTGTACTCCACCGGCGAGGACGGTTTGATTGAGGACGGCCTTGCGGTAGACCTGTATCCCTATTTTGAGGAGTACGCCCCCAACTACTATGGGGTTTTGGAGGCCTATCCCAAGTTTAAGGAGGACACCATCGCCTCCAGCGGTGTGACCACCTCCATGTACAGCTTCACCGAAATCCCTCTGTACACCCGTGGCCCCATCGTCCGAAAGGATATGCTGGACGCAGTGGGCAAGGAGATTCCCACCACTGTGGCGGAGCTTCATGATGTGGCCCTGGCCCTGAAAAACGACTATGGGGTAAAGGCCGCCGTAGTCTCACCTAAGATGGTGGCGGATGCCTACGCCGGAGCAGATTTTATCAGCTCCAATGATGTGGCCATGACCTGGTGGAACATTGACGGCACCGTGACCGCTGCCGTGACCCTGGACAGCAACTATGAGTGGGCCAAGGAGATGAAGCAGTGGAACCAGGAGGGGCTGTTTGTGGAGAGCTGGTATAACCCCGCCCCCTTCTATGACTTTGACGTGCTCAACGACCAACTGGCCATTGCTTTCGGCCCCTACAACCTGACCTCCGAATCCTATAAGGCTGCCGCCGCCAGCCCCGACATCTGCGAAATCTATCCCATGGCCAACGTGGTTTTGAAGGAAGGGGACACCATCAAGACCCAGAACAACGCCTACGGCGGCCGGGGCGATGGGGACTGGTGCATCACCACCGCCGATGAGGACATCATCCCTCAGCTGGTTTCCTACATCAACTGGTTCTTCACCGAAGAGGGCAGCATGATTTCCAACTTTGGTGAGCTGGATAAAACCTACACCATGGACGAAAACGGCAATGTGCAGTTTACCGACCTGATCCTCAAGGATCCCAATGGCTACGGCTCCATGGCGGTCTATGCCATCTTCACCAACAACAACGACAACCCCTTCTACTTCCGCATGGAGCGCACGGAGCTTACCTATGACAACGAGGTAGAGGCCACCGTCTACGACACCTGGCTGTCCAACATGACCTCCGAGTACATCTGCACCTACCAGATGACCACCGAGGAGACCACCCGCTACAACGCACTGTCCACCGATGTGATGACCGTGGTACAGGAGCATATGACCAAGTTCATGACCGGCGACATGGAGCTCACCGAGGAAACTTGGCAGTCCTTCCAGGACAAGCTGGAGTCCCTGGGCATCAGCGAGATGCAGGAGATTGTCCAGACAGCCTATGACCGCAGCAGCGGCCAGTAATTTATCTCTTTCATATTGAGTGAACACCTCTGCTATGGTACAACATACCTGGCAGAGGTGTTTTCCTATTGCTGAGCCTGCTGCCTATGCTCCAGTGGATTATCCGCTGCCTCTGCTTGAGGACACCACGGAGATCAGCATATTCTATGTGCTGTGGGGTGCCATAGGCGGCGGCTATATCTCCGGCAAGGATTCTGAGGAGGCCATTTTTTGGGTCAGGCCGCAGGAAAAGCTGAATGTAAATCTGATTTTTAACGAGCCCAGCGAGGCCGCATTGGGTTTTCACGTTCGCAGGTTACATCTATTTATGGCACAGCACCGTTTCTCTCTCGTCTAAGAATGTTTTCTAACTGGACACGCCTAATGTGGCGGTGCTTTGGCCGTTATGAAGCCCTCAGGAGGGGGCACCCAGACGGTATTTTTTCTGAAACTGGGTAAACTCCTGGACAAAGGCCGGAGCCTGGTCTGCCTTTAGCTCGGTGAGATAATCATGCACCTCAAAGCTGCTGTCCCGAATCTGGATAATGCACACTCCTACGTTGGAGCAGTGGTCGGAGACACGTTCACAGTTGGTGAGAATATCCGTCAGAATCAGCCCAATGCCGATGGCGCATTCTCCTTTTTGGAGCCGGACAATGTGCCGGTTGCGAATGTCCACGGTAAGGTCATCAATTACCTCCTCCAGAGGCTCGATTCGGCCCGCCAGAGTGGTGTCGTCCTTGGAAAAGGCATCTACCGTTATGGAAAGAATCTCGCTGAGGGCGGCAAACAGAGTGGACAGCTCCGCCTTGGCGGCATCCGAGAAGCTGTAGCCGTTTTTATAAACGCTCATGGCGCTTTCTGCCAGATTGGTGGCGTGGTCGCCAATGCGTTCAAAATCGCCGATGGCATGGAGCAGCTCAAACACCTCATGGCTGTCCTCCACCCGCAGCTCCCGGGCGGAGAGCTTAACCAGGGCGGTGGCCAACTCGTCATCCAGCTTGTCCAGGGCCTGCTCCTTCTGCTCGATTTCATCAAAGCCCGATTGGGTGTAGTTGGAAATCAGCTGCATAGCATCCTGCATGGCGCTTTGAGCCAGCTTGGCCATGGAGATGGCCTTTTCCCGGCACTGCTCCACTGCCAGCATGGGAGCGTTCATAATGCGTTCGTCCAGGAACACTGTCTCGTCCTTGGCCCCGGCCTTGTCGGGCACCAGAATGGTGGCCAGCTTGACCAGCTGCCTGGAGAAGGGGAGGAGCATCAGGGTAGTGACCAGATTGAAGATGGAGTGAACGCCCGCAATGGCCACGGGAGTGATGGGCTCCGCCACAATATCAAAGTGTAGGAAGACGTTCAGAAGGTAAAATACGGAAAGGCATACCACGGTTCCGATAAAGTTAAAGCTCACATGAATGGCCGCCACCCGCCGGGCATTCTTATTGGTGCCGATGGAGGACAGCAGGGCGGTGACGCAGGTGCCGATGTTCTGCCCCATAATAATAGGAATCGCCATGCCGTAGGTGACGGAGCCGGTGAGGGACAGGGCCTGGAGAATGCCCACAGAGGCGGCGGAGGACTGGATAATGCCGGTGAATACGGTGCCCACCAGCACACCTACCAGGGGATTGTTGAATCGCACCAGCATGGATTCAAATTCCGGCATCTCCGCCAGGGGAGAAACCGAATCGCTCATTAAATTCATACCGAACATCAGCACGGAGAAGCCGCAGAGAATGGAGCCGATGTCCTTCCGCTTGTCGCTGCGGCAGGCCATAATCATAATCACGCCGATGAGAGCCAGTACCGGGGAGAAGTTCTCTGGCTTTAGCAGGGCCAGAAGAATGCTGTCTGTTTCAATTCCGGTCATACTGAGGATCCAGGCAGTAAGGGTGGTGCCGATGTTGGAGCCCATAATCACGCCCACCGTCTCCGGCAGGGCCATAATCCCGGAGTTCACCAGGCCCACCAGCATAACGGTCAGGGCCGAGGAGGACTGAATGGCAATGGTAATCCCGGCACCCAGCAGCAGACTTTTGAAGGGGTTAGAGGTCAGCTTTTTCAGGGTCAGCTCTAAG
>CAVJIP010000067.1:0-2205 GCA_963649625.1 Bacteroidaceae bacterium | reverse complement strand
CTGGAGGACATAATGTGCATTCCAAACAGGAAAAAGGCCAGCCCGCCGCAGAGGGTAAAAACAGAAAACAAATCCATATGCAGCTTCTCCTTACAATGTACAGAAAATTACAATGTAAAGTCTATCAGGAGAATGTAAAGACTGCATATGGATTTGTGTAAAATCTGTGGAAAATACCGTTAGCTGGGGAATGTGACCGTAATGGAGGTGCCCACGCCCAGAGTGCTTTCCAGCTGGAGCCTGGCCCCATGATGCTCCGCAACGTGCTTGACAATGGAAAGCCCCAGGCCGGTGCCGCCGGTGGAGCGGCTGTGGCTTTTGTCTACCCGGTAGAAGCGTTCAAAAATACGCTCCTGATGCTCCGGGGGGATACCGATGCCGGTGTCGGAGACGCAGATGCTGCGCTCGGTCAGGGTGATGGAGATGGAGCCGTTGGGCCGGTTGTATCGAATGGCATTGTCAATCAGATTGTAGATAAGCTCCCAAAGCTCGCCCTTGTCCCCGTGAACCGTACACTCCGGCCCCTCAATGGAAAAGGAAATCCCATTTTTCTTGGCGGCAGGCACCAAGGAATCCATACACTCCGTAGCCAGATTCCGAAGATCCACCGGGAGCATGGGAGCGGGGGCATCGTTTTCGTCCAGCTGGGACAGACGGATGATGTCGCTGATCAGGGTCAGCAGCCGACCGGATTCCCGATGGATGGTGGAGGCGAAACGCTTCACGTCCTCCTCCCGGGCCATGCCGCTTTCGATCATTTCGGCATACCCGGAGATGGTGGTAAGGGGCGTTTTCAGCTCGTGGGACACATTGGCGGTGAACTCCTGACGCATGGAATCCCGCTCCTGCCGCTGCTTTTGAATTTCCTGGACAAAGGGGCGAAGTTCCGGGTAGACCCGGGAGCGGTCATCGGCCAGGGTGGGGTCGTCCAGCTCGTCCGGGAGCCGCTTGATGGGAACCAGCAGCCGGCGGGTCAGCAGCACGGCAAAGACCACGGCCATAATCATCAGAATACAGATGGCCAAAACCAGGTAGGGCACCGCATCTCCGTAGATTTGGTAGATATTGCTGACGGCCTGGCTGACCCGCAGCACGTTGCCGTCAGGGAGCCGGAGGGCGTAATAGTAGTCCACGGAGCCCAAGGTTTCGGAGGTGCGCTTGGCACTGCCGGAGCCGCCGGACAGGGCGGACTGTACCTCGGGGCGGCTCAGGTGATTTTCCATGGTGCCTGCATCGGCGGCACTTTCATAGAGCACCGTGCCGTCTGTCTGAATCAGGGTGATCCGAATCCCCTGCCGGGAAAAGCGGGAGAGCTGGGACGGCTCCGTCAGAGAGGTATAGGCCTCGGCGACCAGCTGCCCATGACGGCTTAAATCCTCCTGCACCTGCTCCTGATAGGAGCGATAAAAGGCAATGCCGGAGCAGAGTACCGCCAGTATGGCGGAAATCAGGCCCATATAAAACAAATTCAGCGTGATTTTTTCTTCCACAGCTTACACCTCCTGACGTTCCAGCTTAAAGCCCACGTTGCGGATGGTTTGAATCATAGCGCCCTTGGCCCCTAGCTTTTGGCGAAGGGTCTTGACGTGCATATCCAGAGTTCGGCTGGACAGCTCGTAGTTGTAGCCCCAAATGCGCTCCATAATCACGTCCCGGGTAAAGGCGGTGCCTGGGGCGGAAAGCAGCAGCTTTAACAGCTCAAACTCCTTGTATGTAAGCTCCACCGGAAGGCCGTCCACAGTGACCTGGTGCTTTTCCTCCGAAAGCAGAATGCCCCCATATTGATATTGTATCGGAGGATGGGAGGAGGGGGAACAGCGAAGCCTTGCCTTGACCCGGCTGATTAGCTCCATGATTCCAAAGGGCTTTGCCAGATAGTCGTCCGCCCCCAGATCAAGGCCCCGGACGGTGTCCAATTCGGAGCTTTTTGCAGTGACCAGAATCACGGGAATGTCCCGGGTTTCCGCTCGGGTGCGAAGCTGCCGGAGAATGGTCAGTCCATCCTCTCCGGGAAGCATAATGTCCAAAAGCACCAGGTCGGGAAGGGACTTTGCCACTGCGGTATAAAAGGGGGCGGCACTTTCAAAGCCCTCCACCTGAAAGCCGCTGCTTTCCAGGGCATACTGCTCCAGCTCCCGAATTTCCCTGTCATCCTCCACGATATAAATACGCAAGTTACTCACCTCATGGCACCAGTATAGCAGG
>CAVJIP010000066.1:13803-30531 GCA_963649625.1 Bacteroidaceae bacterium | reverse complement strand
CTTGTAAAGACCTGCTGGACATTTTGAGAATTGCTATAGCGTTCTTAGCCAAACAATGCAAATCCAAACACCATGTTTCTCGTGAAACACACATTCGGGTTTGTTCTCACCGGGAAGAACGCTGATTTTTAGTCGGCGTTCTTTTTGTTATGCCACAAAAAGCTCCCGCCGCAGGCTCTCTGCGGCGGGAGAAATGCCCCGCTTACTGGGGGACGGCATTCTGGGGCTTCTTCTTCGGGGCGGGCTGCTGGTTGTTCGCCGCCACCTGGGGGTCTGGGGCGGCTTGGGGATTCTGGGCAGCCGCCGGGGGATTCTGGGCCGCCTGACGCTGCCGGGAGAGGTAGCTTTTCATAATGTCCTGAGCTACCTCCCTGGGGTGGGGGATGTGCTTCTCCGGGTCGTTTTTATTTACGCCGCCGCCCTTCAGCAGATGCCGGACGTAATCGGGGGAGGACTCGCTTAGATCCAGGTGGCGGTAGTTCTCGATAAAGCTCTGGGAGTTCTTCACCATTTCCACCACCTCTACCAGGCGGCCGTACTCCAGCTGGGCCTTGATGGGAGGATTGCCCTTGACATTCATGCCGGCCTCCATTTTGACCAGCTCCTGGACGACCCCGCAGGCCAGGGCATTCTTGCCCATCATGTCCTTCAGCTCCTCCGGCATGAGCTTGCCGGTGATGGCGTCCTGATAAAGTTGATCCCCCAGAACAGCCTTCATGGACTCCCTTTGGGTTACATCGTTCCGATTCTTGGGATTTATCAGCCGATCCAGCTCACCGAGAATCTCCTTGGTTCTTCCGGTGTTCACCTTGGAGTTGGGATCCTTCTTATACTCCCATGCGGTCTTCCGGCGCTTGTCCCAGTCCAGGTTGACGGTAGCGCCCATGGTTCCCATCCATGTCAGAGAAAAGCCCATGAAGGCCTCCGGGCTGGAAAAGAGGTGGTGGTGGGGAATGTCTGCCGCCGTGGGGGGCTTGAGGGCGTCGTTCAGCTCCTGGCTGTCCAGATGCCGATCCTCCGGGGCCGTCTTTTCCCGCTCCGTCTGAGCCATGGTTTCCAGGTGGTCGTCCACTGCGTTGATGGCGAAGTTCTTCTGCTGGGAAAAGATGCTCAGATCCGAGATGGTTCTGTCGTACCAGTCCTTTTTATCCACCCGGAGGGGACGTTTGGACTGCTCCCTGATAAAGTTTCCCAGGGTGAACTTGAACCGGGCAAACAGGTTAACCGCCCGCTTGACCTCCGCCGGGTCAGGCTGATCCGCCAGGTGCAGGGTGGTCAGGGCCTGGGCTGCGTCATTGAGGGCATTGTATTCCTTGGAATGGGGTCTGCCGTCATCATTTTCCAGCAGCTTGCATTGGAGGACGGTCGTATTGAGCCGCTGGTCCAGGTCGTAGTTGATATAGTGCCCGGGGGCATCATCGTGAACCTGAAACGTTACGCTGCCATCGGGGGCCGTCACCTTATCCGCCCGTAGAATGACGCTGGCACCCTCAGCGTTTTGGTAGAGCCGATAGCCGGAGCCGTTTTGCAGGCTCTGGTTGTCCGCCTCCAGGCCGTAGGGCTTCAGATAGGCATCAATGGCCTCCCGCTTCAGGATAAAATCCTGGGCCGCCTGGTTTACCTGGGGTGCCTTCTGGGCCGGGACAGGCTGAGGCTCCGGGACGGACTGAGGCTGCTGTTCCGGGGCTTTCCGCTCCTCCTGTTCTTGCTCGGCAGGGGCCTGCTCTTTCTGATCCTTCTCCGCAGGGGCCTCCTTGGGCTGCTCTTGCTCGGCGGGGGCCTCCTGCTTAGCCTCCTCTTGCTTATTCTCGGCAGGGGCCTGCTCCTTCTGATCCTCCTGGTCGTTCTTTATGGGAGGCTGGCCAATCTTCTGATCTTCCTCTACAGGGGCCTCCTTGGGCTGCTCTTGCTCGGCGGGGGCCTCCTGCTTAGCCTCCTCTTGCTTATTCTCGGCAGGGGCCTGCTCCTTCTGATCCTCCTGGTCGTTCTTTATGGGAGGCTGGCCAATCTTCTGATCTTCCTCTACAGGGGCCTCCTTGGGCTGCTCTTGCTCGGCGGGGGCCTCCTGCTTCAGGTCATTATAGAACTGATCTCCCACCCCCTCTGCGTTCTCCCGAAGGGTATCCACCTGCTCCTTGTTGCCGGCGGGCCAGGCCTCCTGCCGCTCCTTGAGGGCGTCCTCTGCGGGCTGATATTCCGAATCAAAGGTCTTAAACTCCTCCAGGCAGTTCTGGGCGTTGTGTAAGGTGTTGATGTCCGGTGACTCAATGACCCCAAAGGCCTGGTTCAAGGCCTCCTGATTCGCCTGAAGGCCGAATACAATGTTGACGCTCTGCTGGATGGCATCCATCTGCTGTTGGGCCCGCTGAATCTGCTGATCCAGAGCGTCCAGCAGCTGACCCTGTGGGTTGCCCATCTCCTGAAATATGGACGCAGTGGATTCGTTGGTGATACGCCCTCCATCCCGCTCCGTGTAACGATTCTGACGGATGTCAACAAACTGTTCCCGGCTGATACGCTTGGTGCAAAGAGCCATCTGGCCTACGATTTTTTCGTTGTAGACCTGGCTCTCCATGCTGCCGTCGGTTTTCATCTCGTTTACCAGCCAGTCCCCGGAGCCCTTGGGAACCTGAAGCCCCGGCTGGTTGGTAGACGTACCAATATGCTGTACGGTGGTGTCCCAGGCGGCCTCCCGCTGAAGCTTCAGGGCAGCCTGATACATGATGGCGTTGTTGCACATCTGGGTGTAGTTGTAGCGCTCCAGGGCTTCGCCCTCCCGTGGGGCGGAGAGCCGCTGCTGGGCCTGGAGGGCTGCCACGGCGTTTTCCAGGGTCAAGGGGGGAGGGCCCGCCATCTTGGTCTTAATCTGATTATAGTAATCGGTAAACTTACCCATATCACATTCCTCCGTTTATTTGAATTGGCCTGTAGCCGATTTGCCTTCATCTATGATACACCTGGGCGGGGCCTTTTGTCCCATCGGCGAGGTAATTTGGCCCGGAGATTTGCCCGAAAATTTATAGAGAAATGCTCCCTTCGCACCGAGCAGGGCCGTTTCCCGGCCGGGCACAAAGGGAGCAGTCCGATTAGACTTTGATTTTCTTCAGCACGGCGGCGCACCGGGGGCAAAGCTCCGTCTCCGGGTCTACCGCCTCGTTATGGGCCCAGCAGCGGCTGCACTTGGGGGCCTGGGAGGCTGTCACCGCCACGGTCACTCCGGGGAAGCTCTCCCCGGCCAGGCCCTGGCCCTCGCCCTCGCCCTGGGCCACCGTGACCCGGGACACGATGCAGATCTCCGCCAGATCATGGTCGCCCATGGCGGCAAAGCTCTTTTGGCCCTCCGGGCTCAGATACAGGGTGATCTCCCCGTCCAGAGGCTTGCCCACGGTTTTCTGAGCACGGGCCTGCTCCAGGGCCTTGTTTACGTCCGCCCGCAGGGCAATGACCAGCTCCCACTGGGTGGCCTTTTCCGGACTCAGGCACAGCTTTTCATCATAGCCGGGAATGTCGTTTAGCAGCACGCAGGAACCCTCGTCTCCGGCCCCGTGGGGCATGGCCGCCCAGATCTCCTCCGAGGTGAAGGCCAGAATGGGGGCCAGCATCCGGGTCATGCCGTCTAAGATACGGTACAGGGTGGTGCGGGCTGCGCCCCGCTGACTGTCGTCTCCGCAGTAGAGCCGATCCTTGATAATGTCCAGATAGAAGTTGGACATATCCAGCACACAGAAATTGTAGATGGCACGGTAAACCCCGTGGAACTCGTAGCGGTCATAGGCCCCACGGACGGTTTTTACCAGCTCATTATACCGGGCCAGAGCCCACTGATCCAGCGGCTCCAGGGCTTCATAGGCCACCTGGTCGGTGTCCGGGCAGAAGCCGTCCAGGTTGCCCAGCATATACCGGGCGGTGTTGCGGATTTTCAGATAGGCCTGGGAGAGCTGCTTGAGAATCTCCTTGGAAATGCGCATATCCTGGGTGTAGTCCGCCGAGGCCACCCAAAGCCGGAGCATATCCGCTCCGTAGTCCTTAATGACCTCGTCCGGGGCCACCGCATTGCCCAGGGACTTGTGCATGGCACGGCCCTCACCGTCCACCGTCCAGCCGTGGGTGATGATCTGCTTATAGGGGGCCACCCCCTTGGTGGCGATAGAGGTCAGCATAGAGGACTGGAACCAGCCCCGATATTGGTCGCCGCCCTCCAGATATACATCCGCAGGGAAGCGCAGCTCCGGTCTCTGATCCACCACGGCGGCGTGGGTGGAGCCGGAGTCAAACCACACGTCCATAATGTCGGACTCCTTGGAGAAGTGCTTATGGCCGCACTTGGGGCACACAAAGCCCTCGGGCACCAGCTCATCGGCGGTTTTTTCAAACCAGACGTTGGAGCCCTGGTCATGGAACAGGTTTGCAATATGGTCAATGGTTTCCGGGGTCACAATGTCGGCCCCGCACTGGTCGCAGTAGAAAATCGGGATGGGCACGCCCCACTTCCGCTGGCGGGAAATGCACCAGTCGGAGCGCTCGGTAATCATGGAGGTCATCCGCTCCTTGCCCCAGTCGGGCTTCCAGGAGATGCCGTCACAGGAGTCCACGGCGGCCTGCTTGATGGCGTCCACCGAGCAGAACCATTGCTCCGTGGCCCGGAAGATAATGGGCTTTTTGCAGCGCCAGCAGTGGGGATAGGAGTGGACAATGTCCTCCCTGGCCAGCAGGGCACCGCCCTCCTCCAGCACCGGCAGCACATAGTCGTTGGCCTTGGAGAGGTGTACTCCGTTAAACCTTTCATCGGTCATGACACCCTTGGCATTTACCGGCACGGGAACCCCAATGTGGGTCAGCCCGGCCTTGTCGTATTTTTGGCAGATGGCAAAGTCGTCTGCGCCGAAGCCGGGGGCCGTGTGGACGCAGCCGGAACCGGCATCCAGGGTGACGTGGTCGCCGCAGAGCACCACGGAGTCAACGTCCAGGAAGGGGTGCCGAGCCGTCATCAGCTCCAGCTGGGAACCCATAAGGGTCGCAACAATTTCATAGCTGTCGATTCCGGCGGCCTTGGCCACGGCCTCTGCCAGCTCCTTGGCCACAATGTAGACCTCCCCGGAGGCCACCTTCATGAGCACATATTCAAAATCGGGATTTACGGAAATGGCACGGTTTCCGGGCAGGGTCCAGGCGGTGGTGGTCCAAATGACGAAGTAGGTTTTTGTTAGGTCGGTCAGAGGGGAGAGCCGGCCCTTGTCGTCCTTGACCTGAAACTTGACAAAGATGGTGGTACAGGGGTCGTCCTGATACTCGATCTCCGCCTCGGCCAGGGCTGTCTCATCGGTATAGCACCAGTACACCGGCTTGAGGCCCTTGTAGATATAGCCCTTCTCCGCCATTTTGCCGAACACACGAATCTGCTGGGCCTCAAACTCCGGCTTCAGGGTCAGGTAGGGATTTTCCCAATCTCCCACCACGCCCAGACGCTGGAACTCCGTCCGCTGACGATCCACATAGCTCAGGGCATACTCCCGGCACTTGTCCCGGAACTCCACATCGCTGAGCTCATCCCGCTTGATCTTCTTGTTCTTGAGGATTGCGGACTCAATGGGCAGACCGTGGGTGTCCCAGCCGGGAATATAGGGGGCCTGATAGCCGGTCATATTCTTGTAGCGGACGATTATGTCCTTGAGAATTTTGTTGAGGGCCGTGCCGATATGGATGTCTCCGTTGGCATAGGGTGGGCCGTCATGGAGGATAAAGTTGGGCTTTGCCTGGTTGTGCTCCATGAGCTTATGATAGGTTTCCACCTCGTATTTGCCGTTGAGAAGCTCCGGCTCCCGCTTCGGCAGAGCAGCCCGCATGGGAAACTCCGTGACGGGCAGATGAATTGTCTTGTTGTAATCCTTCGCCATTACCTGTTGATCCCTTCTTCTGCCCGCCGGGCAGATTCTATGTATTCTCGCCCCGCTACTTTACGGGGGACATTGCTCTGGTGTCACCCAGACTTTGCTGTTGGCTGCCGCTTTTCGGGGTGCTCTCCGCTAAAATCCGGGTAAGATTTTCCTCAATCTGACGGGCCACATCCGTGTCGGAGGCCTCCGCCTTGGCCGACGCTTTGGCCGCCTCCGGCTGGGACTTGGCCCGCTTGAGCAGGGAATTTTTCCCGCCGGCACCGGTGGACAGCTTGGCCGCCGACTTTTTCTCCGGGGCCTCATGATGGGTGGTGAGGTCCATCTGCTTGATCTGCTCCAGCTGGGACAGCTGGCCGTGAACCCGATCCTCCAGCTCCGCAATAAACTTGGCGGCGGCCTGCTTGGCCAAATCTACCCGCTGGGCCTCCGCCGTCACCTCGTCCCGGAGCTCCTGGCTTCTCTGGCGGAGCTTATCCTCCGTCTCCGCAAGGAGCTTGGCACTTTTCCGCTGGGCCTCGCTGACCAGGTCGTCAGCGGTTTTCTGGGCCGCCAGCAGGGCCCGGTTAATGCCCTCCTCCTGCTTGCGGTATTCCTCCAGCCGGTCTACCAGCACCTTCATTTTGCTTTTCAGCACGGCGTTTTCCTTGTAGAGGGCGGCATAATCCTGCGCCAAGGGCGTTAGAAGCTCCTCCACAGAGCTCATGCTGTATCCACCGAACACAGCCTTTTCCAGACTGCTGCTTTGTTCCTGAATTTCCTGTGGCGTGAACATACCATGTCTCCTTTCAAAGCGTGAAAGGGCTCGGTGCAGCACCCAGCCCTTACAACCCTATTCCTTTAGGCGTTGCGCTGTTCTCCGGTTTTGGCATCATCCACGCCCACGTCTTTGGGCGCAATGATGATTACATTGCTGGAGGCCTTTTTAATGGAGCCGTCCAGGGCAAAGGCGCAGCCGCTGAGGAAGTCAATGACCCGGCGGGCCACCTTTTCATCGGTGTCCTCACAGTTGAGGATTACGGTAGCCCCCTGGCAGATGTGCTTGGCAATCACGGTGGCGGCATCAAACTCCTCAGGCTTGACCAGCACCACGCGATATTTAGAATTGTTGGAAACTCCGCCCATGTTGATGGGCGCAGAGGAGGCACTGGGAATATTGCCCATGCCCACACCCATGCCTGTGGGCATGGCCCCAGAGGCGCCCATGGTCGGCGCAGAGCCCATGTTCATGACCGGGTCAGGGGCAGGGGCCACCGGGGCGGCCTCGGTGGGACGGGCGTAGGCGGGCTCATCCACATCCACGTCCAGATCGGGATCATCGTCGATCAATGCGCTGTCGTCGTCATAGGGCCGGGTCAATTTTTTCAGTTCGTCCATAATACTCATGGCAGTGTCCTCCAAATCATTTTTTTACGTATTGTCTCGCGCCAAAAATGCGGGTACCAACCCGGATCATCGTAGTCCCCTCTTTAATGGCATCGGCAAAGTCGTCACTCATGCCCATAGATAGGCAGTCCATGCTAGTATTATCGTATTTTTTCGCCTTTATGTCAACATAAAGCTGATACATTTTCGCAAAATATCTCAAATTTCCGCCATTTTCCACGGAAATCGGTGGAATCGTCATAAATCCCCGGAGCCGGAGGCTGGGATATTCCGCCATCTTCGCCGCCATCTCATCGGCCTGCTCCGGGAGAATGCCGCTTTTGGCCGCCTCTCCGCCGATATTGACCTCCACCAAAATGTCCTGGCGAATGCCCCTTTGGGCGGCCAGCCGGTTTAGAAGCTCCAGCAGTTCCTCCGAGTCCACGGACTGGATCACATCCGCCACCCCCACCAGGAGCTTCGCCTTGTTCCGCTGCAGGTGGCCGATAAAGTGCAGAGGCACGCCCGCATAGGCACCCTGGGCGTTTTTCTCCTGAAGCTCCTGCACCCGGTTCTCGCCGCAGATGTCCACCCCTGCGGCAATGGCCTGTCGTACCCGCTGGGCATCATTCATTTTTGTGGCGGCCAGCAGCTTGACCTGCCCCGCCGGGCGGCCCGCCTGGGCCTCAGCTCTGGCCATTTCCTCCCGAATCCGGGACACGTTTTCCAATATCTCATTCATTGCCGTTGCCACGCTCCTACTGATAATCAAGAAGAACCTGATTTCCGGGCTGAAGCCCCTCAGAGGACTCCAAAGCCGCCAGAGCCTGTCCGTCTGCCTCCCGAAGGATGGTTACAGGCTGAAACTGTACCGCATCCCCTATCAGCCGCCAGACACCGGTTTCTTCCCCCACAGTATATACCGCCTCCGCCGGAATTTCTACCCCTGATTCCGCCGGAGGGGAAATTTTTATGGTCATGGTTCTGGTCAGGGCTGCCGCCTCCATCCGCTCCCGGCAGGAGAACAGGACGGTATTCCCCCGAATCTCCCGCACCCGCAGGGTCACGGGGGCGGCATCCTCCGGCAGCTCCGCCTCCAGGGTGTCGCCTACCTCCAGGGCCATGGACAGCTCCGCCCGAAGGAACCAGGTGTCCCCCAGCACCAGCCGCCCTACCGTTTCCTCCGGTAGGGGCTTTATGGGCAGAGCCCAGCCCTCCCAGGGGGTTTCCGGGGTGAGAATGCCTTCCAGCCCGTCGGCCCAGGACACGAAAATCCCGGACTCCGGCGCACTGACCCCCGGATGAAAGCCGGAATCTTGGGCGGATGCCTCCGCCGCCGCCAGCCGCAGGCCCACATCCTGGGCCTCTCCCATTACCGTTTCGGCAGCCTCCTGGGACGCAGGGACCCGGGAGGCGTTTCGGGCCGCCGCCAGCTGTCGGAGGTTCTCCCGCAGGGCCATGCGGCGGGTATAAATGGGTTCCTGGGCGGCCTGGTTCCCCTTCTGGAGCAGACACAGGGTCAGATCAGCGTTTCCCGCCTCCCAGCGGGCCACCGTCTGCCCCGCCGCCACCCGCTGACCATCGGAAACCTGGCTGAGCCAGCTGCCCGCCGAGGGGGCGTAGAGAGGATATTCCTGCCGAATCACCACCCCACGCACCGTGATGGGCTCCCGGCTTTGAGACAGCCTGGCCACCGCCGTTTTGGGCCGCTCTGGCACCAACTGTATCACCTGTCCCAGCAGCAGACATCCCAGTGCCGCCAGCATCCATCTCAGCAGTAATTTTTGTCGGCCCGCTCCCATGGCGCATCCCTCCAGATTTGAAGCTCTGCGCCCATTGTATCACGTTGGGCCGTCGAAAAAGGGAATTTGCGCCAGGGCCTCCTGCAGCACCGGATCCAGGCGCACAGGCTCCCGCTGTGTAATCCAGTGGATTTGGGGATTTCGCCGGAACCAGGTTCTCTGGCGCTTGGCATACCGGCGGGACTCCCGCTTGACCCGTTCCACCGCTGTCTCCAGAGACTCCTTGCCGTCCAGCACCGGGAAAAACTCCTTATACCCAATGGCCTGCATGGCCGTACAGCTCCGGGGTACGCCCCGGGCCAGCAGACCCCGAATCTCCTCCAAAAGGCCCTGCTCCAGCATACGATCCACCCGGCGGTCAATGCGCCGATACAGCTCCGCCCGCTCCTGAAAATCCAGGCCCAGCCAGACGGGGGTGTACTTATCCGGCAGCATTTGGGCCTCACGGTTGTGCTGGGAAATGGTCTTTCCCGTCTCCTGATAGACCTCCAGGGCCCGGATGATTCGTTTCCGGTCTGACAAATGGAGCCGGGAGGCACTTTCCGGGTCTGCCTGTCGGAGCCGCTCCAGCAGGGTTTCCATGCCATATTGGTCGGCCAAGGCCTCCAGCGCCTCCCGCTTTCCTGTAGAGGGGCAGGGGGCGAAGGTGCGCCCCGCCATCAGCGCATCCACATACAGCCCCGTTCCCCCGGCGATAATCGCTGTTTTTCCCCGGGAGAGAATGTCCTGGAGGACAGGGTCGGCCAACTCCACATACCGGGCTGCGGAGAAGGGCTCCTCCGGCTCCGCCACGTCAAGCATATGGTGCCGGATGCCCTCCATTTCCCAGGCCGTGACCTTTGCCGTGCCAATGTTCATGCCCCGGTAGAGCTGCATGGAGTCCGCCGAAAGCACCTCTCCGCCCAGGGCCTTGGCCAGGGCCACCGACAGGGCCGTTTTCCCCGAGGCTGTGGGCCCTACAACTACAACAATCCGATCCATAGACCTATTGTACCCAAGCTGTCCGGGGATTAGCCCGCAATCAGGAAATACAGCAGCACCAACGCACCCAAGGCAATTCGATAGATGCCGAACATGGAGAAGCTGTGCTTCTTTACATAGTCCATCAGGCCGCGAATGGCCAGCAGGGACACCACAAAGGCCACCAGGCTTGCCACAATCAGGCAGGCCACCTCTGTGCCTCCCATCCCGGTGCCGCCCTTGATAAATTTCAGGGCCTTGAGCAGGCTGGCCCCCAGCATGGTGGGAATGGCCAGGAAGAAGGAGAACTCTGCACCCACCGGCCTGCTCAGTCCCAGCAAAATGGCTCCGAGAATGGTGGCCCCGGAGCGGGAGGTGCCGGGCACCATAGCCAGCACCTGGAACAGGCCGATGCCAAAGGCGGTCTGATAGGTGATCTGGTCGGTGCTGCGGATTTTGGGACGGCGCTGCTGATTCCGCCGTTCCACCAGAATAAAGGCCACGCCATACACAATGAGCATAATGGCCACCACCACATAGTTGTAGAGGTGAGCATCCATCCAGTCGTCCAGGAGCAGGCCCAAAATCACCGAGGGGATCACCGCCACGACCACCTTAAACCAGAGAACCCAGGTCTGCTTTTTTTGCAGGTCGTTTTTCTTGGGGGAGAAGGGATTGAGCTTGTGGAAAAACAGGACGATCACCGCCAGAATTGCCCCCAGCTGAATCACCACATCGAACATCTCCATAAATGCATCGGAGGCGTTTAGGGGCAGCAGCCGCTCCAGCAGAATCAGATGTCCCGTGGAGCTGATGGGCAGCCATTCGGTAATGCCCTCCACAATGCCGTAGATAATGGCCTTGCAAATTTCGAGAATCATGTCACCGTCTCCTTTTTAAGATCGTTTGAACTGTCGTTCCAGATTCCCCCGGGTCAGGGTGATGCATACGGGTCTGCCGTGGGGGCAGTATTTGATGTCGTCCCGGCGCATTAGCTCCGCCACCAGGGCCGCCAGCTCCCGAGGGTCGGTTTTTCTTCCGCCCTTAATGGCGGCCTTGCAGGCGATGGTGTGGAGGAGATTGTCGTGGACGGTGGCAGGGTCCAGCCGCCGCCCTGACAAAAGCTCCTGGGCCAGGGCCGAGAGGCAGGCCTCTGCGTCCTTTTCGTCAACATCCGCAGGAATGGCCCGCAGCAGCAGGGTGCCGCCGCCGAAATCCTCCAGGGTAAAGCCCAGCCTTTGCAGGGTGTCTCCCTGCTCCAGCAGGGTGGCAGTCTCCTCCTGTCCCAGGGTGAGCTGGAGGGGGCTTAGCAGCAGCTGAGACATAATCTCGTGGGGATGGGCCTTGAGCCGTTCAAAGAGAATCCGCTCATGGGCTGCGTGCTTGTCAAAAAGCAGCAGCTTGTCTCCCTGCTCTACAATAATGTATGTGTCCATGGCCTGACCGATGATGCGATAGGACTCCGCCTGGGGCTTTCCCTCCACCGAAGCCTTGGGCTGAGGCGGAGGAACCTGGGGAGCCGGGGCCGGAGGCAGCTCCATGGCCGTCTGGGCCGGCGCATCAGATACCGGCTCCTTCTTAGGGGGTGCAGGCTCCTGGGCCGGGGCTGCAGGCATACCGGCAGGGAGGGCCGTGTGCGCCCCCTCCGGCGAAACGGACGGAAACACCACCTGGCTCCCCGCTGTGCCGGGTATCATCCTGGTGCCGTCCTGAACCCTTTGCTCCCGGGCGGACTGCCGGGGCAGGGCGTTTAGAAAGGCCTTGGCTGCCCCCTGCTCCGCCTGACTTAGCCCCGCCGTCTCCTGGCAAAAGGTCTGGGCGTTCATGGTCTTGTAAAAGCCCTCCTGAGGCCTCTGCTTGGGCACGGATAGCTCCGGGCGGTCCGGCGTCCGGCGCAGGGCGCCCAGCACCGTATAGTGAATGGCGTCAAATACGTCTCCCTCCCGAAGGAATTTTACCTCCGTCTTGGCCGGATGGACGTTGACGTCCACCGCCGTGGGAGCCAGGGAAACGTGGAGCACGCAGATGGGAAACCGCCCCACCATCATCTGGTTTTTATAGGCCTCCTCCAGGGCGGAGGACATCATGGGGGATTTTACATACCGTCCGTTTACAAAGAAGTGTTGGTAGCTCCGGCTGCCCCGGTTGGCGGTGGGCTTTCCCACATAGCCCTGTACCGCAATGCCCTCTGAGGTGCCCCGCACCTCCACCATCTCCTTGGCTGCCTGACGGCCCATGGCCGAATAAATGGCGGAAAGGAGCTTTCCGTCCCCCGGAGTGTTCAGCTCCGGCTTTCCGTCCCGGATAAATCGGAAGGCGATCTCCGGGTGGCTCAGGGCCTGCCGCTGCACCGCTCCGGCAATAAAGCTCCCCTCCACACTGTCCCGCTTCAAAAACTTCATCCGGGCGGGGGTATTGTAGAACAGATCCCGGACAATAATAGTGGTTCCCTGGGGGCAGCCTGCTGGGGATACATCCAGCACGTTTCCGGCCTCCACCCGAACGGCGGTTCCCTCGGCGGCCTCCTGGGACTTGGTAAGCAGGTCGATTTTGCTGACTGCACTGATGGCTGCCAGGGCCTCCCCCCGGAACCCCATGGTGACAATGCCTCCCAAATCCTCCGCCGTGGAGATTTTGGAGGTGGCATGGCGCAAAAAGGCCGTGGGAGCGTCCTCCGGATTCATGCCGCAGCCGTTGTCCGTGACCCGCATAAAGGTAATGCCGCCGTTTTTGATCTCCACAATGATCTGGGTGGCCCCGGCGTCAATGGCGTTCTCCACCAGTTCCTTGATGGCGGAGGCCGGACGCTCCACCACCTCACCGGCGGCAATCATATCCGCCAGTTGGGGAGAGAGCTTATGTATTTTTCCCATGGTTATGATTCACCCGATTCTATACCCCCAGCGTAGGGGTGTGTTACAGTCCCTGGCCCATGACCCACATGGACAGGGCATTGATCATCATGTGCAGCCCGATTGGGGCCCAAATGGTTCCTGCATACTCATAGCAGACACACAGGGCAATGCTGGGCAGCAGATACAGCAGGGTGTTGAGCATTAGACTGGTCAGATCCAGCACCAGCACATAGTTCATAATAT
The DNA here is from genome assembly GCA_963649625.1 of Bacteroidaceae bacterium. Taxonomy (GTDB): domain Bacteria; phylum Bacillota; class Clostridia; order Oscillospirales; family Oscillospiraceae; genus HGM13006. The sequence goes on along the minus strand of CAVJIP010000066.1, from coordinate 17,415 downwards.
GGATGCCGGAAAACAGCACCGCCGTCACCAGGTAGGCCAGCACACGGCTTTTTTCCCGGAGTCCGCCGAACACCAGCCCCCGGAGCAGAGTCTCCTCGGTAATGGGAGCCAGCAGCACCGCCGCCACCGCCATGGTGGAATAGCTGCTCTGGGCAATGGCCCGGATATTGTCGTCATTTGGGGTCTTGAGATTGGGGGCCAGGTACCCATAGACCATGGACAGGGTGCCCTGGCAGGCCGCATAGATGCAGTAGCCCAGCAAGATCCCACACAAAACCCGCAGGGGCCGGTCAGCCACCGCCGGCAGAGAGTAGGACAAAAACCGCCGGAACAGCACTGCCGTCACCAGAAAGCAGCCCAGGAAATAGACCTTGTTCAGGGTCAGAGTGCTGACGGAGATTCCCGCCAGACCAAGCAGCAGCTGGGGCAAATTGCTCATCAAAATCAGATACACCGCCAGCCATATCAGCCCCCCAAGAAGCTCATACCGGCGCAGCTGCACCGCAAAGGGTCGTTTCATGTTAAACGTCCTCCGCCATTTTTTTCAGGGCAAACAGCTCGTTCAGGGCCTCAATGGGGGTCAGCGTCTCGATGGTAAGGTCCCGCAGCCGCTGGGCGATCTGGCTGCCGCCCACATCCAGGAAGCTCATCTGGGCCTCCGGCTCCGGCTTTGCCGCAGTGGGAGCCATGGCTGTGCCGCCGCTTTCCAGCTCCTTGAGAATCTGTCTGGCCCGGGAGATCACCTTCTCCGGGATTCCCGCCAGCCGTGCCACCTCAATGCCGAAGCTGTCATCGGCGGCTCCGGGGACGATTTTCCGCAGAAAAATCACCTGCTCCCCGCGCTTTTTTACCGCAATGTTGTAGTTCTTCAGCCCCGGTATCTCCCCCTCCATGGCCGTCAGCTCATGGTAGTGGGTGGCGAAAAGCACCTTGGCCCCCAGCTGCCGGGGATTGGCGCAGTATTCCAGCACCGCCCGGGCAATGGCCATGCCGTCAAAGGTGGAGGTGCCCCGGCCGATTTCGTCCAAAATCAGCAGGCTCCGGGAGGTGGCGTGCCGGAGCAGCTCCGACACCTCCATCATCTCCACCATAAAGGTGGACTGTCCCGCCGTCAGGTCGTCCGAGGCACCGATTCGGGTAAATACCCGGTCACAGATTCCGATTCGGGCGGACTTGGCCGGCACAAAGGAGCCGATTTGAGCCATCAGCACAATCTGGGCCACCTGCCGCATATAGGTGGATTTTCCGGCCATATTGGGGCCGGTGATCATGGCCACCCGGCTGTCCGCCGTGCCCAGGCAGGTGTCGTTGGGGACAAACAGCGAATCCTTGAGCATTCGCTCCACCACAGGATGCCGCCCATCGGCAATCTGAATCTCGTCGGACAAATCCACCTCCGGCTGTACATAGCCGTAGGCCGATGCCGCCGCTGCCAAAGAGGCCAGGGTGTCCACCGCCGCAATGGCGTTGCAGGTGGCCTGAATCCTGGGGGCGTGGTCGGATACATAGCCCCGAAGCCGGGTAAAAATCTCATATTCCAGGGCCGTGAGCCGATCCTTTGCCCCCAGAATGGTGGACTCCAGCTCCTTTAGCTCCTGGGTGATATATCGCTCGCAGTTGGCCAGGGTCTGCTTTCGGATGTATCCCTCCGGCACCTGGCCCTGATAGGTCTTGGAAATCTCGATGTAGTAGCCGAACACCCGGTTGTAGCCCACCTTGAGCTTGGGAATCCCGGTTTTCTCCCGCTCGGCGTTTTCAATGGAGGACAGGGTGCCCTTGCCGCCGGACTCCACGTCCCGGAGCTGATCCACCTGCCGGTCATAGCCCTCCCGAATCATGCCGCCCTCCCGGACGGTAAAGGGCGGGTCGTCCACAATGGCCCGGCTCAGCTCTTCGCAAAGATCCTCCAGAGTATCCAGCCCCTGGAAAAGCTCTCCCAGCAAAGGGGCGTTCATGGCCTCCAGCTGGGCCTTGAGCTGAGGCAGAGCCGACATGGCTCCGGCCATGCTGAGTAAATCTCTGGCGTTGGCGGTACCGGCCACGATTCGCCCCATGCTCCGCTCCATGTCGGAGATCTCCCGAAGGGTCAGCTGGAGCTCCTGCCGCTCCATGCTCTTGTCCACCAGCTCCCGCACCGCATCGCTGCGCCGCCGAATCTTCAACGGGTTGAGCAGGGGCTTTTCCAGCCAGCTCCGCAGCATCCGTCCTCCCATGGCGGTTTTGGTTTTGTCCAGAACCCACAAAAGGCTGCCCCGCTTTTCCTGATTTCGCAGAGTTTCCGTCAGCTCCAGGTTCCGCCGAGCCGTTAAGTCCAGCTCCATAAACTCCCCGGAGACGTAGTATTCCAGCCGGTTAATATGGCGAAGCTCCGACTTTTCGATCTCCCGAAGATGGAGGAGCAGGCCCCCGCAGGCCCGCAGGGCCGCAGGACTTTCTCCCAGGCCCAGCTCCGGCAGCTGCTCCGCCCCAAACTGGGCCAGGATGACCTCCGTGTCCTTGGCCTGGTCAAAGAGGGCCTCTCCGCCCCGCTGGACGCTGCACTGGAGCCTGTCCCGCAAGGTGTGGGCCAGGGTCTTGTCCTCCAGGGCCTCGCCCCCCAGCAGCACCTCCGCCGGAGAAAACCGCCCCAGCTCGTTGATGATTTTTTGCAGGGCACCGCCGCCCCGGCCGTCTGTGGCATAGAAGGCCCCGGTGGAGATGTCGCAGAAGGCCACGCCCCAGTCGCTTCCGGCTCCTACCACACAGGCGATATAGTTGTTCTTACCCTCCTCCAGCATGGAGCTTTCCGTCACGGTGCCCGGGGTGATGATCCGGGTGATCTCCCGCTTGACCAGGCCCTGGGCCAGAGCCGGGTCCTCGGTCTGCTCACAAATGGCCACGTTGTAGCCCTTGGCCACCAGCCGGGCGATATAGCTTTCGCAGCTGTGGTAGGGAACCCCACACATGGGCACCTGGGCCTCGGCGGCCTTATTCCGATTTCGGGAGGTAAGGGTCAGATCCAGCTCCTTGGAGGCCAGCTTGGCATCCTCGTTAAACATTTCATAGAAGTCGCCCAGCCGAAAGAATAATACACAATCAGGATTCTGCTCCTTGATTTCCAGATACTGCTTCATCATGGGGGTTAGCTCCGCCACGGTTTTCCTCCTCCTTTATGGTTCCCACCAGGCTCCAGGTGGTGCTGCCGGTAATGACCACGTTTTGGAACGTCCCAATTTGCTCCGCCGTTCCCTCCAGGCGTACCAGACGCCCGCCGTCTGTACGGGCGGTGAGACATTCTCCGTCGGCACCGTCCACCAGTACCCGCAGGGTTCTTCCCACATAGGCACTATGCTTCTCCTGGGAAATGCGGTTTTGCAGCTCCAGCAGCCGGTCAAACCGGGCCTGCTTCTGCTGCCGGGAGAAGGGATCCGCCATTTTTGCCGCCGGGGTTCCCTCTCTGGGAGAAAAAATAAACGTAAACAGGGCATCAAAGCCCACCCGCTCCACCAGATGAAGGGTGTCCTCAAACTCCTCCTCCGTCTCTCCCGGAAAGCCCACGATCACATCGGAGGTCAGCACCAGCTCCGGCATGACCCTTCGGGCATAGTCCACCAGGGACAGATACTGCCGGAC
>CAVJIP010000066.1:0-13793 GCA_963649625.1 Bacteroidaceae bacterium | reverse complement strand
GTTCAGATCCAAATCTTTCCCGTAGGAGTTGACGTTCTGGCCCAAAAGGGTAATGTCCCGGTAGCCTGCGGCAATCATCTCCTCCACCTCCCGGCGGATGTCCTCAGGCCGGCGGCTCCGCTCCTGTCCTCTCACATAGGGGACGATGCAGTAGGTGCAGAAGTTGTTGCAGCCGTACATAATGCTGACCCAACCCTTGAGGCCGCCCAACCGCTGGACAGGCAGGCCCTCCACGATGTTCCCCGTCTCCGGGGTCACAAACTGCCGCTTTCCCTGGGTCAGGGATTTATATAAAATCTCCGGCAGCCGCCATTGGGCGTGGGAGGTCAGCACCCCGTCCACATGGGGATAGCTTTTTTTCAGCTTGGCCACCACGGTTTCCTGGCCCGCCATGCAGCCGGTGAGGAAAATCCTCTGGGCCGGATGGCGGCGCTTGGTGTGGGTCAGTGCTCCCACGTTTCCGAAAACCCGCTGTTCTGCGTGCTCCCGGACGGCGCAGGTGTTGATGAGCACCAAATCCGCCCCCTCGGCCTCCTTCTGATAAGAATAGCCCATTTCACCCAGCATTCCCAGCAGCCGCTCGCTGTCGGCCTCGTTTTGCTGACAGCCGTAGGTGTCAAGACTGGCGGTGGGCGCAATCCCCTGTGCCTGCCAATATTCCCGCACCTGCTGGGCATATTCCCGCTGAACCTCCAGCTGCCGCTGGGTAATGATCTCCGTATTCCCGGCCATACCTGCTCCTCCGTGCCTTATCACCGGGGCCTGCCGCAAGCAGGGCAGGCCCTCTCATCATAATGGGTTATTCTATCAGTTTTTAAGGAAAAAAGCAAGCCCGCCGTCACGGAAAAACGGCCCCATTGCCTGTGCTACTGCTCCTTGGGAGGCTCCACCAGCATTCCCGAAACGCCCTGCTTGAATTGCTCCCCGTCCTGGGGGCTGCCGTAGACCCGCACCTGCACCGGCTTCCCCGGCTCCAGACTGCAAATGCCCAAAATGCTCTTGCCGTCCACGGTATAGCGGCCAGAACACACGTCAATGTCCACCGGGCTCAGGCTGGCCGCAGTGACAAATTCCTTCACATCCTGCATGGAATGGAGAAGCACATAAAACTCCGTCATAAAAATTCCTCCTGGTATCAGTTTTATGGAAAGGCCCCGGGGAGGAGCCTTTCATGGGGGCCTTCTCCTGAATTGGGGCTTTCTTTCTGGGGACGTTTTCGCTATAATAGGGAGTATAGCACAAAGCGCAAAAAAGTTCAATTCAGGAGCAGACTATGAAATTTGCAATTTACACCTTGGGCTGCAAGGTCAATCAGTATGAGTCCCAGGCTCTCGAGCGGGAGCTTCTCCAGCGGGGCTATGAGGAGGGCAGCTTTGACGAGCCCTGTGACCTCTATATCGTCAACACCTGCACCGTGACGGCGGTCAGCGACAAAAAGTCCCGAAACGCTCTGCGCCGGGCCAGACGGCTCAGCCCAGATGCGGTGATCGGAGTGTGCGGCTGCTACGCCCAGGTAAAGCCCCAGGACATGGAAAAGCTGGACGTGGACGTGGTGGGGGGAACCGGCCAGCGGAGCCAGTTTATTGACCGGATGGAGCAGTTCCGCCGGGATCGGCAGCGCTCCGTTTTGGTGGACAACGCCTTTCGGCGCAGGGAGTTTGAGCAGCTGGAGGCCGGAGGCCTGGGAGAGCGCACCCGCGCCATGCTGAAGGTGGAGGACGGCTGCGTCAATTTCTGCACCTACTGCATCATCCCCTATGCCCGGGGGGCCATACGCTCCCTGCCCATTCCCCAGGCCACGGAGCAGGCTCGCCGCTTAGGGGACATGGGATATCGGGAGATTGTGATTACCGGCATTGAGATCTCCTCCTGGGGGCAGGATCTCAAAAAGGGAGAAAAGCCCCAGGAGCTGATCGCCGCCGTCTGTCAGGCCGTGCCGGAGCTGCGCATTCGTCTTGGATCCCTGGAGCCGAGAACTGTAGATCAGAGCTTCTGCGATGCCCTGAAGGGCTGTTCCAACCTTTGCCCTCAGTTTCACCTGTCCCTGCAAAGCGGCTGTGACGCCACCCTCCGGCGGATGGGGCGAAAATACGATACCGCCCGGTATTTGGAGAGCTGCCGCCTTCTGCGGGAGACCTTCCCGGACTGCGCCATTACCACCGACCTGATCGTGGGCTTCCCCGGGGAATCGGAGGAGGAGTTCGCCGCTACCCTGGAATTTCTCACAAGGGCGGAGTTCGCCGCCATGCACATTTTTCCCTACTCCCGGCGGGCCGGTACGCCGGCTGCGGATATGCCGGATCAGATTCCCAATGGGGAAAAGGAACGGCGGGCCGCCCGGGCCGCCCAGGTGGAGCGGCAGCTCCGCCTGGCCTATCAGTCCCGGTTTGTGGGCAAGACCCTTCCGGTGCTTTTTGAGCAGAAAAATGAGGAGGGCCATTGGATCGGCCACACCCCCAATTATCTTCTGGGGGTGGTGGCTGGGGAGAACCTGCACAACCAAATCCGAAACGTCCGCATTTCCGGCATTACGGAAAAGGGACTGACGGGAAGCCTGGTATAACAGAGCGTCCCCGCCGAAGTGCGGCGGGGACGCTTTTATCAGGCCTATGCGTCCTTTAACATTCTGCGGACACGTCCGCAACGCAAAATCACACCCAGAATATGCAGGGCGCAGCTTTGCAGCTGGGCCAGGGTGAGCTTTTCGGAATACTCCGCCAGACCACGGTTTTTCGTCTCCGTTTCCAGTGCCAGGGCATCCGCCAGCTCCTGTACCACCGACGGGCCGCCGGGCTGAATCATATCGTTTCCGGCGCACATGGACAGGGCAGGCATACTGATGCCGCCGCCCCAGTCCGTCATCACAAAGCCCTTGAAGCCCCATTCGTCCCGGAGCACCGCCGTACACAGGTCGTAGTTGTTGGCGGAGGGCATTCCGTTGATGTCGTTGTAGGAGGTCATCACGCAGTAGGGCTGGGCCTGTTTCACCGCCAGCTCAAAGCCCCGGAGATAGATTTCCCGAAGGGCCCGCTGGGTGACAATGTCGTTGGAATTTGCCCGGAGCGTCTCCTGATTGTTTCCGGCGTAATGCTTGATGGTAACGCCCACTCCGGCCTGCTGTACCCCCTTGGTGATGGCTGCGGCGCAGAAGCCCGCCACCAGAGGGTCCTCTGAAAAATACTCAAAATTCCGCCCGCACAGAGGATTCCGATGGATGTTCATGCCGGGGGCCAGCCAAATGTCCACGCCGTACTCCACCATCTCCCGGGCAACGGCCTGTCCAAACCGCTCCAGCAGGGTCTCATCCCAGGAGCAGGCCAGCAGGGAGCCCACCGGGAAGGCGGTGCAGAGCTGCTGCCGAAGCACCTGGCCCTCCTGATCCTTCACCTGCTGGGCCACCCGGATGCCCGCAGGGCCGTCCGCCAGGGTGATGGGCGGGATGCCATATTTCTCCCACAGATCGGCAGTTTCGCCGGCGGCACCGGGCACCCGCATTCCGCCGGAGCCAATCATGCCGTCAAAGGGCGGATGGAAGTCCGGATCCTCCCGGACGCTCTCCGGCATGCCGGACATATCCATGCCAACACCGCACACCAGGAGGCAAAGGTCGGAGGGGGCCATGGAGGCCACCAGCTCCCGGAGAGAGCAGGTGCCCTCATAGACATCCTTTAGCCGAAGATTTGCCTGCCCCCGGCGCAAAGGCCGGGCCTCCTGGGAATATTTCTGCTTTACCGTGCGGAACTCCCGGGTCGATACCCGAACCGCATGGGCCCGGGCAAAGGCAAGCTCCTCCGCCTCCCCGGGATAGGTATACCGCTCCACCCCTTTGGCGGACAGCCGGGCGAAGCCCTCCGGCACATGGCCCAGCCGGTCGGAAAGCACCCGGGTCACAGCCTCCTCGGGAAGATACACCGCACCGGCCACGGAGGTGGTTCGGCTGTCGGTGCCCAGACGGATGTAGTAGTAGCCCTTTTCCAGAACGTAGCTATGGCGTGTTGCGTCAAAGGAGGCCATATCCGACAGGCGAAGCTCCAGGGTAAGCTCCTGGCTTTCTCCGGGCTGGAGCAGCCGGGTCTTACCAAAGGCGCAGAGCCTCTGCAGGGGCTGCTCCAGGGCCCCCTCCGGGCAGGACACATAGACCTGAACCACCTGACGAGCCCCGTAGACCTCGCCGGTATTTTCCACGGTGACGGTCACGGAAATGTGATCTCCGGTAACGGCCAGGGCGTAGCCGGTGATCTCCGCCTTTCCATAGCCCAGGCCATAGCCAAAGGGATAGAGCACCTCCTGGCGGAAGGTGTCGAAATAGCGGTAGCCCACAAAAATATCGTCGCTGTAGGCCACGTCCACCTGCTCCTGAGTCTGGCCCATGGTGGTGTTTACGTTGCCGTTCCCATGCTTTTCCGAGTAGACCCCGGCGGTGGGGAACTGGGTATAGCGCAGGGGCCAGGTGTCCGTCAGGTGTCCCGAGGGCATGACCGCTCCTGTAAGCACGTCCGCCGCCGCACCGGCATCCTGTCCCGGCAGACCCATAAACAATATGGCGGTGAATTTGGAGGCATATTCCCCCAGCTCCAGATACCCTGCGGTGTTGAGAAGCAGGATTGTCCGTTCAAAGCTGTCGGTGATCTGATCCATCAGCTTCTTCTCCGTCTGGGTCAGGTAGATCATACCCGGCTCCGCCTGCATATCTGCCCCTTCTCCCGCCACCCGGGTGAGCACCATAATGGCCGCATCATTGCCGATGGCCAGGTCACGCACCTCCTGGTCTGTCAGAGGCATTTCCGGGTTAAAATAGCCCTTGGGCTCCATAAAGCCCTCCACGCAGAGGTTTTCGTGGCTCAGGCCCCAGCTGCGGTATTTCCGGGCCAGCAGGCCGTCCACCAGCAGGCTTTCCGTTTGGGTCAGCCCCTCCAGCAGGGAGGTGGTTTTCAGATTGTTCACGTTGCCGGAGCCGGTGCCGCCCTTTACCGTGTAGATTTGACCTACGCCAAACAGGGCGACCTTCACAGGCTCCTCCGGGGAGCCCAGCAGCGGCAGGGTATTGTAGACGTTTTTCAGCAGCACCATGCTCTCCGCCGCCAGACTGCGGCTGAGGGCTGCGTTTTGAATCATACGGGCAGATGCTTCCATTTGTGCGCCTCCATTTCATAATTTTTCTGTTTCACTATACACGAAAGCACAGGCTTTCGCAACTACATCCCGATTCTCCCAGAGAGCCCTACCCTGAAACCGCAGCCTGCTGCTGGGAGAAGTATTGCTCCATGCAGTATTCCATGATCTTTTGTCGGGTGACAATGCCGATAAAGCTGCTGCGGTCGTCCACCATGGGGACGAAGTTCTGGCTGACGGCCATGGCCAGCAGCTCCTGGGGGTTGGTGGAAACCGTCACCGGCTGATAATCCTTTCGGCGGGCCACCTCCATCACAGGCCGTCCCTCCGCATCCTTCATGTTCATCATATAGTTGTTTTTAATGGCCCAGAGCAGATCTCCCTCGGCGATGGTTCCTACATATTCTCCATTGCGCTTTAGAATGGGAATGGAGGAAAAGCGGCTTGGTTCCATACGCTCCAGAGCCTGACGAATGGTAAAGTCCTCGTAGATATATGTACAGCTGGCCTTGGGTGTTAAAAAGAACAGGACGTTCATTCTATGCCCTCCCTTTTGTCGTAGTGTCCTTATGGGCCGCCGGTCTGTAAGCGGCACATACCAATACTATTATAGCATGGTTCGGGCCAGAAAGGAATGACAAAACTGTGAATTATCCCGGAGATCAAAAAACGCCGCCGGACAGGAGCCCGGCGGCAGATGCTCGCTTATCTGCTGAGATTAAAGAAGGCCTTCTTCCCCAGATACTGGGCGGAATCCTCCAGCTCCTCCTCGATCCGCAGGAGCTGATTGTACTTGGCCACCCGGTCTGTCCGGGAGGGAGCACCGGTTTTAATCTGTCCGGCGTTGACGGCTACCACCAGATCTGCGATGGTGGTGTCCTCTGTCTCTCCGGAGCGGTGGGACACCACGGCGGTATAGCCCGCCCGGTTGGCCCGTTGGATGGTGTCCAGGGTCTCGGTGAGGGTTCCGATTTGGTTGACCTTGATCAGCACACTGTTGCATACCCCCAGGGAAATCCCCTTGTTTACCCGCTCCACATTGGTCACGAACAGGTCGTCGCCCACCAGCTGCACCTGATCGCCCAGGGCATCGGTGAGCATTTTCCAGCCCTCCCAGTCGTTTTCACCCATGCCGTCCTCAATGGAGATGATGGGGTACTTTTCCACAAAGCCCTTGTACATCTCCACCATTTCCTCCCGGGTCATGGTTTTCTTGGCCTTGGGCAGGTCATAGCAGCCGGTGTCCGGATTATACCAGTCGGAAACGGCACCGTCAATGGCAATCATAAAGTCCTCATAGGGCTTGTAGCCGCAAAGCTCCACCGCCTTTACAATGGCCGCCAGAGCATCCTCGTCCCGGGCCAGATCGGGGGCATAGCCTCCTTCGTCTCCCACGCCGGCGGCGGGAGTTCCCATATCCTTGAGGACCGTTTTGAGCTTGTGGAACACCTCGGCGCACATTTGCAGGGCCTCCGACCAGTTCTCCGCTCCCACAGGCATGACCATAAACTCCTGAATGTCCACGTTGTTGGTGGCGTGGGCACCGCCGTTGAGAATGTTCATCATAGGCACCGGCAGGGTCTTGGCGTTGACGCCCCCCAGATAGCGGTACAAAGGCATACACAGGGCCTCCGCCGCAGCCTTGGCCACGGCCATGGACACCGCCAGAATGGCGTTGGCCCCCAGCCGGGACTTGTTGGGGGTGCCGTCCAGCTGAATCATGGTCTGGTCGATCTCCGTCTGATTCAGAGCGTTCATGCCGATAATGGCATCGGCAATCTCCGTGTTTACATTGGTGACGGCCTTGGTGACGGCCTTACCGCCGTAGGCCTCGCCTCCGTCCCGAAGCTCACAGGCCTCATAGATTCCCGTGGAGGCCCCGGAGGGAACTGCCGCCCGGCCCATTACGCCGCCGTCCAGATAGACCTCCGCCTCCAGGGTGGGATTCCCCCGGGAATCAAGCACCTGGCGGGCATGTACATCCAGAATTTCAAGATACTGTTTCATGAGAAGTCCTCCTAGCTATGTGGGGCGAATCAGACCGTTTCCTGATTGGCCGCATGAATAATACGCACAAATTTCTCCGGGTCCAGAGACGCACCGCCGATGAGGCCCCCGTCAATGTCCGGCTGGGCCAGGAGCTTCTCTGCGTTCTCGTCGTTCATGGAGCCGCCGTAGAGAATGGAGGTGGCCCGGGCTGTTTTCGCCGCAGACAGCTTCCGTATCACCGTCCGGATGTGCTGGCAGACCTCCTCCGCCTCCTCCGGGGTGGCGGTCAGGCCGGTGCCAATGGCCCAGATGGGCTCATAGGCCACCACAATGCGCCGGAGCTGCTCCGGCTGAACCCCGGCCACCGCCAGCTTCAACTGCATGGAGATATGCTCAAAGGTCACGCCGCTTTTCCGCTGCTCCAGGCTCTCTCCCACGCAGAGGATAGGGGTCAGCCCGGCCTCCAGAGCCGCCAGAACCTTTTTGTTGATTTGGTCGTCCGTCTCGCCCATGGCCCGGCGCTCGCTGTGGCCCAGAATGACATATTTTACTCCCGCATCCACCAGCATGGGGGCACTGATCTCCCCGGTGTAGGCCCCGAAGGTCTCCGGGTGCATATTCTCCGCCCCAATGCTCACCCGGGTGTCCCGCAGGGCGCGAACCCCGGCGGGAATGCAGATGGCGGGCATACAAAGGACGATTTCACACCAGCGGCCCCGGGGCAGAATCCGCCGAAGCTCCACCCCGAAGGCCCGGGTTTCCGATGGGGTTTTGTTCATTTTCCAGTTGGCTGCAATGACGGTCTTTCTATACTTATGATTCATGTTTTACTCCCTTCCTACGCATCCAGCAGGGCCGCCACACCGGGCAGTTCCGCCCCGGCGAAAAACTCCAGAGACGCACCGCCGCCGGTGGAAACATGGGTGATTTGATCCGCATAGCCCATTTGCTCCACAGCCGCCGCAGAATCCCCGCCGCCGATAATGGTCACAGCCCGGCTCTCGGCCATGGCCTTGGCCACCGCCTGGGTTCCCGCCGCAAAGGCCGGGAACTCAAAGACCCCCATGGGGCCGTTCCAAATCACGGTGCCGGCCTGTTCAATCACATCTCGGTAAAGGACCCGGGTCTTGGGGCCAATGTCCAGGCCCATCATATGGTCCGGAAGCTCTCCTTCGGCATAGATCACCGGCTGAGCGTCTGCCGCAAAGTGATCCGCCGCCACCACGTCCACCGGGAGATGGATGTTGACGCCCTGTTCCTTGGCCTTTTTCAGCAGCTCCAGGCAGTAGGCAAAGGAATCCTGCTCGCAGAGAGACGTGCCGATTTTGCCCCCCTGGGCTGCGGTAAAGGTGTAGCTCATACCGCCGCCGATGATAATATCGTCCGCCAGGGTGAGCATATGGTCAATGACTCCGATTTTGTCGGAAACCTTGCTGCCGCCCATAATCAGCACCAAGGGCCGGTCAGGCTCCGACAGGGCCTTGCCCATCACCTCCAGCTCCTTCTTTACCAGCAGGCCGCTATAGGCCGGCAGGAAGGAGGCCACTCCTACGGTGGAGGAATGGGCCCGATGGCAGGAGCCAAAGGCATCGTTTACAAATACCTCTGCCAGGGAGGCGTATTCCTTGGCCAAAGCCATGTCGTTTTTCGTCTCGCCCTTCATAAAGCGGACGTTCTCCAGCAGCAGGATTTCCCCGGGCTTTAGGGCCTTGGCCTTAGTCTGGGCCTCGGGCCCTACCACATCGGAGGCCAGTTCCACAGGCTTTTCCAAAAGCTCCTCCAGGCGGGATTTTACCACCCGGAGGGAATACTTCTCCTCATAGCCGTTTTTCGGGCGGCCCTTGTGGGAGAAGAGGATGACGGCAGCCCCCTGCTCCAGCAGCAGCCGGATGGTGGGCAAGGTCTTGCGGATGCGGCTGTCATCGGTGATGACACCGGCCTCATCGGTGGGCACGTTGAAGTCGCAGCGCACCAGCACCCGCTTGCTCTTCAAATCCGCATCCAGAACAGTTTTTTTCTGATAATTCATAGAGAGACCTCCTTCAGGTATTTCTTTATATTCTAGCAGAGCTTCTCTGAATCCTTCATTTTTCCCTGACACAACATCCCCGGAAACCCCAGCTGCCGCAGGGCCTCGTAGACCACAATGGCGGCGGAATTGGAGAGGTTCAGACTTCTGGCCTCCTCCAGCATGGGGATTTTCAGGCAGCGCTCCCGGTGCGCCTCCAGAAAAGGCTCCGGCAGGCCCTTGGATTCCGGCCCAAACAGCAAAAAATCCCCACCCCGAAAGGATGCCTCCGTATAGGCTCTGGGGGCTTTTGTGGAAAGCAGCCACATGGGGGCCTCCGGGTTCTTTTCCAAAAAGTCCGTCAGGCTGTCATAGATCACCACGTCCAGCAGATACCAATAGTCCAGCCCCGCCCGCCGGAGGGCCTTGTCCGTGATCTCAAACCCCAGGGGCCGGATGAGATGGAGCCGGGAGCCGGTGGCGGCGCAGGTTCTGGCGATGTTCCCGGTGTTTTGATGGATCTCCGGGCAGACCAGTACCACATTAAGCATAGTATGCCCCTTTCCTGGAATGGTATTCCTGCTTACGACTAGCCCTATTGTAAAGCAAACCGTTTTGAAATTCAAGGGAAAAATTCGGTTTTTTCAATTTTTTTCTGAAAAAAGCTGATTTTTTATTGTTTTCAATATCTTGTAACCTTTCAGACGTTTGATACAAGTTGAGCCGGAAATACTTTTTCCTTGCGCAGCCCTGCAAAAAAGAGTACAATAGGCCGGAGCAAATAATCTGGCAGAAGGGACGGATGAACCAATGGCACAGCCTGCGATATTTTTTGACCTGGACGGAACCCTGACGGACTCGGAGGAGGGCATCATCAATTGTGTACAGCTGGCACTGCGGCACTATGGCCTTCCGGCGGAGGATCGGCAGGCCCTGCGGGCCTTTGTGGGCCCACCCCTCCGGGAGAGCTTCCCTAAATTTGGGGTTCCCCAGGATAAGGTCGAGGAGGCTCTGGCCCTGTTTCGGGGCCGGTATCACACGGTGGGAAAATTTGAAAACACCCCCTATCCTGGCATCCGGGAGCTGCTGGAGCGGCTCCGGGAGGACGGTTTTCCCCTCTATGTGGCCACCTCCAAGCCGGAGACCACTGCCGTGGAGATTCTGGCAAAATTTGAGATGACCGGCTTCTTTGTCCGAATTTGCGGGGCCTCCATGGACAGCAGCCGGGACTCCAAGGAAGACGTGCTTCGCTATTTACTGGCCTCCCTGCCCCAGGGGCTGCCAGCTCTAATGATAGGGGACACGGTCTATGACGTGGAGGGGGCGGCGGCCTGCGGGCTTTCCACCGTCGGTGTCAGCTGGGGCTACGGCAGCGTATCGGAGATGAAGAAGGCCGGGGCAAGGGCCATTGTCCACACCCCAGAGGAGCTGTATTCCCTGCTTTCCCGGCAGGCCGCCGAGCTTTGCGGAAAATTGCCGCCGAATTGATACGCTTCTGAAACTATTGAAACTGTTTTGTTCTTGACATTGTCCCGCCTCTGCGCAATACTATAATATAATGTATTCTTATAGTGTAAAATCCACTGGAACGGAGGCTTTCCCATGCGTTATCGTCCTTACCGCACCACCGGCATCCGCACCTCGCTTTTGGGCATGGGCTGTATGCGCCTGCCCTGTATTGATGGGGATCGCAGCAGAATTGACGAAGAAAAGGCGGAGGAAATTCTGGAGCTGGCCTATCAGAGCGGTATCAACTATTTCGACACCGCCTATGTCTATGGAAACGGGGCCTCAGAACGGGCCACTGGCCACGCCCTGTCCAAGCATCCCCGCGAAAGTTACTACCTCACCGACAAAATGCCTGCCTGGCTGCTGAAAACCAGGGAGGATGTGGCCCGCATCTTCCAGGAGGAGCTGGAACGGTGCGGAGTAGACTACTTTGACTTTTACCTTTGCCACAATGTCAACGATGAGAGCATCCATATTTTTACGGACCCGGAGCTGGGGGTGATTCCCTATCTGGAGGAAATGCAGCGGCAGGGGGGGATTCGCTATCTGGGCTTTTCCTCCCACGGCTCTCCGGAGACGCTGAAACAATTTGCAGATCTTCGGGCCTGGGACTTTGCCCAGATTCAGCTGAACTATCTGGACTGGGAGCTTCAAAGGGCCAAGGAGCAGTATGAAATCCTCACGGAGCGGAATATTCCCGTGATGGTCATGGAGCCGGTGCGGGGCGGCCGTCTGGCCTCTCTGTGTCCCGAGGCGGACGCCCTGCTAAAGTCCGCTGCGCCGGAGCGCTCCATCGCCTCCTGGGCCCTGCGCTTTGTGGCGGAGCTGCCCAATGTGCAGGTGGTGCTCAGCGGCATGAGCGATTTAGCTCAGCTTCGGGACAATTTGGACACCTTCTCTCGGGAGGAGACCTTGACCCCGTGGGAACGAGCCACCCTGGAGGAGGCCCTGGCCCTGTTCCGGAAAAAGCGTATGATCCCCTGTACCGGCTGCGGCTACTGCTCCGGCTGTCCCATGGAACTGCATATCCCGGACTTTTTGAAGGCCTACAACGAGTATCTGCTCTCCGGCTCTCCCATGGCCCTGGAGCCGGTGCGGGCCGTCCCGGGGGATCAGCAGCCAAAGGCCTGTGTCGGCTGCAACCAGTGTGCCGAGCACTGCCCCCAGCACATTGACGTGCCGAAGCACATGATGGAGCTGGCTCGAGCCCTGCGGCAGCCAAAGCCCTGAGACTGTCCCAAAGGGGGCAGCATTGTCTTGACTTCCCCGGAATAGGGCAATATAATAGACGGGCGCTACCTACTCTTTTTACAGGAATGATATTATGAAATTATTCGGCAATTCTCACGCAAAAAAGCCCCTTCCCGCCCAGGAACCGGTTCAGGCCGGGCCGGAGACAGAGGAGGATTCCCAGGAGGCCGGCGGGCCCCTCCGGTGTGTGGCGGCCTTCTTTTCCGGCCTTTCCAACAGGGGCATCATCCTCCTCTGCGCCGTTGTGTCCGGGGTGGTGGTGCTGGCGGCGGCGGCCCTGTGCGTCAACTACTTCCTGAGCCTCATCAACTATCAGGCGGCCAACAGCGACTACTTCGCCACGGTAAAGGCCGGGGAGGCGCTGCCGGAGGAAAGCCCCATTAACTCCAAGCTGGCCGCCATGGATGCGGCGGAGGCGGCCTCCTCTCTGGAGGCAAGCCCGGAGGAGCTGGCCCGATGGAACGAGCATTTGCAGGCCGTAGTCTCCGACGACAGCACCTATCAGGTTCCCATTTCCGAGGATGTCTATAACATTCTGCTTATCGGCTCCGACACCCGGTCCTCCGGCTCCGTGGGCCGCTCCGATGCCATGATTTTGGTATCCATCAATCAGAAAACCGAGACGATTTACCTGACCAGCTTTCTCCGGGACTGCTATGTTCACATCCCGGATTATGGCAACACCCGACTGAACCACGCCTTTGCCTACGGGGGCCCCGACCTGCTGGAGGAGACGCTGGAGGAGAACTTTAAGGTTCATGTAGACCGGTATGTGGCGGTGGACTTCTTCTCCTTTATGGATGTGATTGACACCCTGGGAGGCGTATGGTTGAACGTCACCGAGGAGGAGCAGGAGATCACCAACGACTATATCTGGTCCATGAACAACCTGATGGACGAGGAATGGAGCAACGACTACCTCTGGTCCTCCGGCTGGCAGAAGCTCAATGGCAAGCAGACCCTCTGCTATGCCAGAAACCGCTATACCGGCAACGACTATGAACGAACCCAGCGTCAGCGCACCGTCATCAGTCAGATCATTGCAGGGGCCATGAGTGCCTCTCCCGCCACCCTGGTGGATCTGGCCCAGGTCATTCTGCCCCAGATCACCACGGATATGGAAAAATCACAGATTCTGTCCTACGCCGCCAATATCGGGGCGTATCTGAACTATGAGGTGGTGTCCCAGCAGATTCCCGCCGCAGGCACCTATTCCGGGGCCACCATTGACGGCATGAGCGTCATCAGCCTGGATCTGGACGACAACATTGCATATCTCCAGGGCACCATTTACGCCGGCACCGAATACGGTTTCCCCATCCAGGAGGCCCAGGACGCCGCAGACTACGACACCACCGGCTACACGGAGGAGGACGAAACCGATGTGACCACATCGTCTAAGCCATCTGCCAGCGCCAACCCTACTGCATCGGCGAGCCCCTCTGCCAGCGCCAAGCCCACCGCTTCGGCAAAACCCTCCGCCAGCGCCAAGCCCACCGCTTCGGCAAAACCCTCTGCCAGTGCCAAGTCGTCCACTTCGGCCAAGCCCTCTGCCGGGATGGACACCACCGGGGAATGACCCTGAGCAAATTGCCTTGATTTCTTGCTACGCACAACCATCGGCTGCGCCGGTGGTTGTGTTTTGTATGTAAAACTTTTTTTAATTTTATGGGGCGATTCTTGCATTTTATGACGAACTGCGGTATGATATGCCGTGCCTTTACATGAATTTTACGATAAAGTCCCTGAATACAGGAAAGGAGCCAAACCATGTCCGAACATACTACGCCGATTCCGGAAACACAGGATTCCGCGGCGTCTGAGGAGACCGCCCCCGGCGCATCCACTGCCGAGCCTGCTGCGGAGGCCTCCGGTTCTTCCACTTCTAAAAAACGCAGCAAAATGCCCCTGACCGGCCCCGTCC
>CAVJIP010000065.1:0-2229 GCA_963649625.1 Bacteroidaceae bacterium | reverse complement strand
GACCGTGGAGGGCATGATCAAAATCGTCTACGACCTGCTCAAGGACAAGCTGAACATTGTGAAGCTGACCTTTACCAGCGGGGTCAATGGGGCCACGGCGGAGTTCCCCTCCCATCTGGAGGCAGACCGTTGTCCCCTGTGCGGCATTGCCCTGGACGAAAACGGCGTCTGCCCCAAGTGCGGGTATCGGAAGCCGTAGGGAGCCCCCTGAATCCCTTGATTTTCCTGAAAAGACAGCAGAGGCTTCCCGCAAATCGCAGGGGGGCCTCTCCTGTCCTGTAGGGGCGGCCTTGCAAGTGGGCATTGATTTGGACGGCATTTTTTGATAAAATACAGCCCGGAAAGGAGGGGCGCAGAATGAAGCAGCGAAGGGAAACAAAGCAGCGGCAGATCATTCTGGAGGTGGTACAGGCCCACCATGACCATCCCCGTGCCGACCAGATCTATGAGGAGGTGCGGCAGATGGACAGCCGAATCAGCCGGGGCACCGTTTACCGCAACCTGAGCTGCCTGTCCGATGACGGAAAAATCTGCCATGTGCGGGTCCCCGGGGCAGACCGGTATGACAGCCGGACAGACCTCCATTACCACCTGTTCTGTATGGGCTGCGGCGCAGTGGTGGATGTGCCCATGGACTATCAGGAAACCATAGATTTGACCGCCGCCGAAAAAACCGGGTATCAAATCAGCCGCCACAGAATCGTGGTGGAGGGGCTGTGCCCGGGGTGCCAGGAACGGGAGGGGTGAGGAAAGGCCAAGGCGGATGCGGGAGCATGAAAAAATTCCCGGAACTGGCGTTCCGGGGACGCTTTGTTATGCGCCTCCAAGGAGGCGGTCATAGGCGCCGGTGTCGATGGCACCGTTCCGGCAGTCCCAGAACCGGCCGTCATAGTTGATGCTTTTCGGCCCTACCGTGCAGTCAAAGAGGACATTGCCGTCTTGATCGTACCATTTAAGCCAATACTCCCACCCGGTCATGTCCCGGCTGGACTCGCCCCGCCGGAACTCCATATCTGTAATTTGCCGGGTAAGTGCCGCCACGGTCTCACTGTCGGTAATCTCCACCAAGTCCAGGCCCTTTTGAATGGTCACCTTTGCAGGGCTTGCAATGGAAAACCGTTTGGTACAGCCCCACAGGGACAGCAGAAGAAGCAGCGTCAACAACGTGAGCATTGGTTTCCTCATGATATATTCCTCCTGTCTGGTAAAATGGAACGGTGGATATTTTCAGTATACCCAGGAACGCCTGGTCTGCCAATCCCAGAAAAAATCCCCGGAACCGGCGTTCCGGGGACGCTTCGTTATGCGCCTCCAAGGAGGCGGTCATACTCGCCGGTGTCGATGGTGCCGCCTACACAACGCCAAACATACCCGTCATGGATGATCTGATCGGCGGAAACCGTGGCATCAAAGAGCATATTCCCCTGACTATCATACCATTTGAGCCAGTAAGTCCAGCCAGTGCTATCCACTTCTCCCAGCTTTTGAAACTGTAGTGAGGTAATCTGCCCGGTCAGGAGGGCCACAGTATCCGGGGCCGTGAATTCCGTGACATCAGGCCCGGTCTGAATGGTCACCTTTGCAGGGTTTGCAATGGGAAAAGAGGTGACCTCCTGATCCCGGCCACAGCCCCACAGGGACAGCAGAAGAAGCAGCATCAACAACGTGAGCATTGGTTTCCTCATGATACATTCCTCCTGTTTGGATTTTTGTGTCATCATAATCACTTCGATGCAACCATTTATGGGAACGTAACTCCATACAGAAATGCAGAATTAGATGAAGCTATATCAATATACCTGGCATAATAATTCCAACCATCCGCAACTTTAATATATACCTTAGCGACACCCGATGATTGACCGACTAATCTTGTATATGCGTAACACATAACGGAATGATCACCATATGTACTGTTTCCATGCATACCATACATGGTCAGTGCACCACATTGTAGTCGATCCTTAATATTGGTATAACTGGAGGTAACCTTGGATGTAACGGCAGTTGTAATCCAGTAATTGGCGAATACGTCATATACGTAATCACCCACATATATGTCACCAGTTCCTCGAGCTGGTACATTAACATAATACCCGTTTTCTATTCCTATGCTCGCTATTTTTTGGAATAATTCAGCTCGATTTGGCAACGAAATACAACTGGGATAGCGATTTTTGTACGTTAAAACCATATCCTCAATGGCTACAGGGACGCAGTGGCCTTCAT
>CAVJIP010000064.1:0-17064 GCA_963649625.1 Bacteroidaceae bacterium | reverse complement strand
GACCAGATTCAGGCGGAGTATATTGCGGAAATCAAGCTGAGAAATATCAACCGGGAGTATATCCTAAAGCGCACCCAGGAGACCGCCGCCCTGGAGCGGGAGATCGGGGAGCTGGAGGACACGGTAAATTCCGTCCGCAAGGTCAAGACCATCATCGTCCGGGAGCTGGAAAGCGTGGCGAAAAAATATGGCCAGGAGCGGAAAACCACCATTATCTATGACGACACCCTGGAGAGCATAGAGGAGGAGGACGAGACGCCCGACTATCCTGTGACCATGTTTGTCACCCGGGACGGCTATCTGAAAAAAATCACCCCCCAGAGCCTCCGCATGAGCGGGGAGCAGAAGCTCAAGGAGGGAGACCGGCTGGTGGCCGCAGTGGAAACCAGCAACAGGGCGGAGATTTTGGTATTTACGGATCGGTTCCAGGTCTATAAGGCCTCTCTCTGGGAGTTTGACGACAGCAAGGCCAGCGTTCTGGGAGACTATCTCCCGGCCAAGCTGGGCTTTGAGGAGGGGGAGAGCGTGGTACAGGTGTGCCTGCCTGGGGACTATAGCGGCTTTATGCTCTTTGCCTTTGAAAACGGCAAGGCGGCCAAGGTGGCCCTGAGTGCCTATGACACCAAATCCAACCGACGGCGGCTTACCGGCGCATACAGTGATAAGTCCCCCCTGCGGGCCATACTGTGTCTTGCCCAGGAGACAGACCTGGCCTTCTACTCCACGGATGGACGGGTGCTGGTGGTGGATACCGCCATTTTGTCGGCAAAAACCACAAGAACCACCATTGGCGTGGCCGTGCTGACCCTGCGGAAAAAGGCCCTGCTGGATCGGGTGGCGCAGCTCAGCGACACCCAGATTCACAGCGTGACCCGCTATCGGAGCAAGGCACTTCCGGCAGCCGGAGCAATCTTGAGGGACGAGGACAGCGAGGAAAAGCAGCTGTCGCTGGATATGTAGAAAGCAGGTGAAGGGTTGAAGCAGAAGCTGATTCCTCTGCTAAAGAGCCTGTTCTGGATCACCGTCGGCTCCCTGGTGTTCGCCCTGGGCTTCGATATGTTCCTGGTACCCAATCAGATCGGGGCCGGCGGCGTTTCCGGCCTGGCCATGGTGGTAAACGCCTTTGTGCCGGCACTCTCCGTGGGTGTGTTTTCCGTACTGGTCAATATCCCCTTGTTCCTGGCGGGCTATCGGTTTGTGGGCCGGAAGTTCTTCTGGGGCTCCCTGGCGGGAATGCTGATTTCCTCGGTGCTAATTGATGTCCTGGCAGACATTCCCCTGGTGCCCACGGAGCCGCTGATGGGAGCCATTTTCGGGGGACTGCTGGTGGGCGCAGGCTGCGGCGTGGTGTTTATGCAGGGGGCCTCCACCGGGGGCGTGGACATTGCGGCCCGGCTGCTGAAATACAAACTGAAGAATCTCTCCATTGGCAAGCTGGTGCTGCTGGTGGATATGTCCATTGCGGTGATTACGGGAATCGCTTTCCGGGACATCAACAAGGTGCTTTACTGCATTGTGGCGTTATTTGTCAGCTCCGAGGCCCTGGATGCGGTGGTGTATCGCTTTGACTATTCCTATGTGGCCATGATTATTTCTAATTCCAACGAGGGAATCCGGGATGCCATCGACCAAAAGCTGGATCGGGGCTGCACCTATCTCAAGGGCGAGGGAGCCTACACCGGCCAGATGAAAAACGTGATCTACTGCGCCATTAAGCGCCAGCAGGTGGCGGAGCTGAAGGAGCTGGTAATGGAGATTGACCCGGAGGCCTTTCTGGTGCTCCAGGAGGCCCACCAGGTGCTGGGCGAGGGCTTTGAACGGTATTCCAAGCATCGGCTTTGAGGAGGTGACGGGGGTGAAACGGATTCTTGGCTGTGTACTGGTGCTGCTGGCCCTGTGCGGCTGTGGGGTTTTAAGAGAGAATACCTATGTGGCGGTGGTGCCCCATGACGAGGACTACGGCACCACCCTGGACTCCGATGTGCTTACGGTAAGCAGCTATTTGAGCCTGAAAAACGCCATGCTCAATATGGTGGAGGACGGCGTAAAGGAGGGCGTGATTCGGGCGGAGGCCTATGGGGGCAATCTGTCGGAGGATCTGAGCCAGGCGGTGGACGAGGTGACGCGCCAGTCCCCTCTGGGGGCCTACGCCGTAAGCAGCATGACCTATGACTATTCCAAAATCGTCAGTTATTATGAGATTCACATTAACACCACCTTCCGCCGGAGCCTGGAGGAAATCCGCTCCATTGTCTATGTGGCGGACATGGACGCTCTGGCCCTCCAGCTTCGGGAGACCATGAAGGACTACCAGACCAAGCTGGTGGTTCGGGTGGGGGACTATAGCTCCTTTCACCTGGACGACATGGTAAACCGGGTGTATGAGGCGGAGCCGGCGGAGCTTCTGGAAAAGCCCAGCTGCTCCATGGAGCTGTACCCGGACAGCGGGAGCCAGCGGATTCTGGAAATTGATTTTGACTATGTACACAGTACCCAGGAGCTGATGGACAGCCGGGATGCGCTGCAGCCTCAGATTCAGCAGCTGGCACGAATCTATGGAAGCTCCGACCAGCCCCTGACCAATGTCCGGCGGTTTTATCAGCGGCTGGGACGTGACGCAGTGCTGGAGCCCCAGGACGAGGGCACCCGCTCCCTGACCAACAGCGTCTATGGAGTTTTGGTGGAGGGACATGCCACCAGCTATGGCTTTGCCCAGGCCTTCCGGGTTATGATGGATGCCTGCGAGATTCCCTGCCGGCTGATTACCGGACAAAGGGACGGGGCCCTGCACTATTGGTGTTTGGTGGAGATCAGCGGAAGCTATTACTACATAGACCCCTCCACGGCGGCAGGGGACCAGCCTCTGGAATATTACCTGATGGGAAACATTCAGCTGGAGGAGCAGAACTACTATATGTGGAATGCGGTGGAGTACCCGGTGGTGGAGCTGCCGGAGGAGCTGATTCCGCCGGTCACGGAGGAAACGGAGTAAACCGGGATTCGGCACATTTTTCCTGGCTAAGTGCATATAATGATTGGAAACCACTGTTAGGAGGGAACCGTATGCACACCCAGGAGGACATTGATGAGCTGATTTTCGCAGAGGAGGACTATGCCGTATCACAGCGATAATCGAGCCCCGCAGTCTGAAATTCCAGGCTGCGGGGCTTTACAGCGGCGGGAATTTCCTGTATAATAATACCCGCTGATTTGGCCGTCCCGGAGAAGGGGTGCGGCATGATATTTGATTTTACAACGAAAGTGGTTTTGAAAGATGGCGAGGATTGAATTTGACGAGTATAAGGTAAAGCTCAATGATATGGCGCCGAAGCTCCGGGCGCTGGGGGAGTCTCTGGGCCTGGAGGCCGCCAAGGAGGAGCTGGAACGGCTCCACGCCATGGCGGAGTCTGACGGCTTCTGGAACGACACGGAGAAGTCTCAGAAGGTCACAAAGCAGATTCGGCACCTGGAAAACAAGGTGGAGTCCTACGAGAAAATGTGCGCCCAGCGGGAGGATCTGCTGGTGCTCTGCGATATGGCCATTGAGGAGGACGACGACTCCATGCTGGAGGAGCTGGTGACAGGCTATACCGACCTGGAAAGCCGCATGGACAGCGCACGGCTGGAAACCCTCCTGACCGGGGAATATGATGCCAACAACGCACTGATGAGCTTTCACGCCGGCGCAGGGGGCACGGAGGCCCAGGACTGGTGCCAGATGCTCTACCGTATGTATACCCGCTGGGCAGACCGCCACGGCTTCACTTACAAGATCATGGACTATCTGGAGGGTGACGAGGCGGGCCTGAAAAGTGCGGATATTCTCATTGAGGGAGAAAACGCCTATGGCTTTCTGAAGGGGGAAAACGGCGTACATCGCCTGGTTCGGGTGTCCCCCTTTGACTCCAACGCCCGGCGGCAGACCTCCTTTGCGGCCATTGAGGTCATCCCCGAGATTGACGATTCCACCGAGGTGGAGATTCGCCCGGAGGACATTGAAATGCAGGTCTACCGCTCCTCCGGGGCCGGTGGCCAGCACATCAATAAGACCTCCTCTGCGGTTCGGCTGATTCACAAGCCCACGGGAATTGTGGTTTCCTGCCAGACCGAGCGGAGCCAGTTCCAGAACCGGGACAACTGTATGAAAATGCTCCGCTCCAAGCTGGTGGAGATCAAGGAGCGGGAGCATCTGGACAAGATTTCCGATATTAAGGGTGTACAGCAGAAAATCGAATGGGGCAGCCAGATTCGGAACTATGTGTTCATGCCCTACACCCTGGTAAAGGACACCCGCACCGGCTGTGAGACCTCCAACGTCAACGGGGTCATGGACGGAGATTTGGACAAGTTTATCAATGCCTATCTGACCTGTGCGGCCACCAATACCTGGGTGCAGAAGTAATCGGGCAATACCGCATAATTCGGCGAGGAAATTTGGAGTGTGATCTTGCACCACAAATTTGTTGGGGGCATGCAGGAATGCTGTATGTATTTCAAGTTTTTCCAGCAGATTTGTGGGGGAAAAGAACCGCCAAAGACCTATGGCGCAATTGTGCGGTGCTGCCATAGAAAAAGTAGCGGCGGCAAGGGTGTCTCCGCAGGAAGGGGAATATGCCAATGTTGCGTTTTGTAAAGCCGGAGGATGCTTCCCGACTGTTGGAGATTTACCGCCCCTATGTGGAGCATACTACCATTTCCTTTGAAACGGAGCCTCCCTCTCTGGAGGAGTTTCAAAGGAGAATCACCAGCTTTTCCGGCTGGTTTCCCTATTTGGTGGCGGAGGAGGACGAGGCGATTCTGGGCTATGCCTACGCCCACGCCTTTCATGAGCGGGCGGCCTATGGCTGGACGGTGGAGACTTCTATCTATGTGGAGCGGGGCCTGCGGGGCAAGGGCCTGGGAAAACGGCTCTATCAGGCACTGCTGACCCTTTTGCAGGCCCAGGGGATTCGGACGGTTTGCGCCGTTGTCACCATTCCCAATGACCCCAGCATCGGTTTCCATCAGGCCCTGGGCTTTCACCAGGCCGGGATTTTGCCCCAGGTGGGATATAAGCTGGGCCAGTGGCACGATGTGGCCTATCTTACCCGGCAGCTGAATCCTGCCCAGGATGCGCCAGAGCCGCTGATTCCCGTTGGCAGCCTGGAGCCGGAATGGGTTCAGAGGGTGCTGGAACAGGCAGAGGGGGAAACCTAAAAATTTTCCTTGCAAATCCTGGGGAACTGTGATAAGATATATTTTGCGAATCAGATAAATTGTAGATATTTCGGCTGCCGTATGCCGAGAAACGGCAAAATGGAGGATATTATGCTTCGGATTATTCTTACTGTCATTCAGGTGATTACTGCTTTGTTTCTGACCTGCGTGGTTCTGCTGCAATCCGGCAAGGATGCGGGCCTCTCCGGGGCCATTGCCGGTGCTGCGGACAGCTTTATGTCCCGGAACAAGGCCACCACCTGGGACGCTAAGCTGGCCAAGGCCACAAAGTGGGTGGCGGTGGTGTTTATGGTGCTGACCCTGGTGCTCAGCATGATTCCCACCAGCGCAAGCTAATGGAACAGGGTTTTAGGGCCGCCCAAATGGGCGGCCCTTTTGCGGCCAAGCCGGATGCTCTGGGAAGGGGAAAAATCACAGCATTTCCAGAATTTTTTCTTTGGGAACAATGCCCACGGAGGTGGCCTCCGCCCTTCCGTTTTTGAACACCATCAGGGTGGGAATGCTCATCACGCCGAACTGGGCGGCAAGCCGGGGCTCCTCATCCACGTTGACCTTGCAGATCTTCACGTCAGGCCGCTCCTGGGCCACCTGATCCACCACCGGGGAGAGCATACGGCAGGGGCCGCACCAGACTGCCCAAAAGTCCACCAGAACGGGCCGGCTGCTCTGCAATACCTCCTGGTCAAAATTTTGCTGGGTCACGGTTGTAACGGACATATCAGTTCCTCCTTAGTCTTTTGTTTTATAATATAGCATACAGTGACAGAAGCCCTCAAACTCCGGGTCGGCGATCTGCTCCCGAAATTCCTTGCAGATGCATTTGTTGTCCTCTGTTCGCTGGAGACGGCATGGACAGTAGCCGCCGGTGCGCTTGAGCCCCTGACGGATGGCGGAGACGATCTCCCGGTCAGGGTTTAGGGTAACGGCCATTGCGCTCACATCCTTTCCTGGTCTGCCCATAGTATACCACAGAGGGCGGGAGAGTACATGAATAAATTGAAAATTATTTCCTCACAAAATCTTCATAGACCGTTGATATACTGTTCAAAAAACCGCCGTAAAATAATCAAAAAAATCCAGTATACCAACACGGTGAAGGGTGGGGATACCATGAAGGGAAAACGGCTTCTGTCCTTTTTGACGGCTTTGGCACTTTCCGTGGGAGCAATATTTGGCACGGGGGCCTTCTCCGCCGGGGCCACAGACACCTATCGGGAGCATCGGGAGCCGCCGCAGATGCCCTCCGGCCCGCCGACCTTTGTGCAGACGGAAATTACCTGCCGCTCCGGGGATAACACCCTGAGCGGGACGCTGACCCGGCCCACAGATGTGGAGGGGCAGATGCCGGTGGCGATTCTTCTTCATGGCCTGGCTACAGATCGGAGCTGGTGTGACGACATTGCCTGGATTCTGGCGGATCACGGGATTGCCAGTGTCCGCTTTGACTTCGCCGGAACCGGCCGCAGCGACGGCAGCCAGGAGGATATGACCGTCAGCTCTGAGGTGGCGGACACCCTGGCCATCCTTGACCTGGTAAAGAGCTATAGCTTTACCGACCAGGACAACATTTTCCTGGTGGGGAAAAGCATGGGCGGCGTGGATGCGGTGCTGGCGGCCCAGAAGTGTGCCGGGGAGATCAAGGCCATGTGCCTGTGGTATCCGGGCTTCGGGGTGACGGATGCGGTTCGCCACGGCTTTTTGCTGGGACAGTTTTTTGACCCCAATGATCTCCCGGACACGGTGACGGCGGCGGGCTACACCTTTGGCAAGGCCTTTCTGGAGGAGACGGCGAGGCTAGACTGCACCGATGCCTGCCGAAGCTATTCCGGGCCGGTGCTGATTTTACACGGAGATCGGGACTTTATTGCGCCCATCAACTTTAGCTTTGACATGAGCCGGGCTTTCCCGGACTGCACCCTAAAGGTGGTGCCGGGAGGCTACCATGGCTTCTGGGGCTACCAGGAGTTGGATGCCCTGAACTCCATGCTGGAGTTCTTCCAGGAACAGATTGCATCCTAAAACCACAAGGCTTCGCTGCAAAACAGCTTGCGGCGGGGCCTTGCTTGTTGCCTGGCGGCAGAAGCCCACGGAAGAAACGGGCCTGTCAGCCGGGGAGGGGAAACCTGTCACAAATTATGTATTATCATGGAAAATTGTCAAAATTAGGGTTGCATTTCGGGGGGGGGTATGGTATAATAGTAGGGTAGCCCAAGACTGCGGCGGCCAATCTGCCGGGGTGCGGAAGCCCCAAGGCTCCGGGAGAAAAAGCACTGAAGGATCAGGCGTTCCAGGGGAAAAGGTGCAAATTTGAGCAAGATTTTGGCGGCCTATCCATCCTTTTGTGGCGTGTGCCTATTGCATTGTACTTGAAGTTACTGTATAATGTCTTTTACGGAAGAAGGGCCCTGTGGGGTAGGTTGTATGCCCTGTCTGATGGGGAGCGGCTGATTTTCTGCGCAATGGAGAGAGAAACGCAGGGACGTGTGTTTGAAAATGCCGGACTGCGAAAGAACAAAGCAAAGGGTTATGTGGAATGAACTACGATGAGCGTATCGAATCGTCGGAGACGGCGGCATACGACAAGAAACGGCCTGTGTATGAGTGCATCAAGCGCCTGTTCGATATTGTCGCATCGGCTTGTGCCTTGGTGGTTCTCAGCCCGGTATTTCTGATTGTGGCCATTGCGGTAAAGGCCCAGGACGGCGGCGATGTGCTGTTTATTCAGAATCGGTGTACCAAGGGTGGAAAAGAGTTTAGAATGTATAAGTTCCGCTCCATGTGCATGGATGCGGAGGCCCAGCTCCATAAGGTTCGCTGCTATAATGAGATGTCCGGCCCGGCCTTTAAGATGAAGGATGATCCCAGGATCACAAGGGTAGGACATTTCATTCGACACACCAGCCTGGACGAGCTGCCTCAGCTGGTCAATGTGCTCCGGGGGGATATGTCCATTGTGGGCCCCCGGCCTCCCCTGCCAAGAGAGGTGGCCCAGTATAATGCCTACCAGATGCACCGGCTGGATGTGAAGTCAGGCCTGGCCTGCTATCATGAGTGCATGGGACGAAATCTGATTAAGGATTTTGACCAGTGGGTGGAGATGGATTTGTGGTACATCCGGGAGCGGGGACTGTGGACGGATGCAAAGATTATTTTGAAGACCATCGGCGCCGTGATTACAAGAAAGGGCGCAGAGTGACATATTCGGATTCAGAGAGGAAGTGCGCCTGTGGACATGGACGAAAGCACGATTGATTTGAAGGACTTGCTCTGGCAGGTGGTAAAGGGCTGGAAAACCCTTCTTGTGTGTATGCTGGTGGGAGCGTTGGCCTTGAATTTTGTCGGTGTATATCAGGCTCGTCATCCCGATGAGGAGGAGAATACAGAGGAGGTCGTAGAGGAGGCTCCGGCAGAGGAGAAGACGGAGTCCGCCGTGCTGAGTGCGGCGGAGTATGGCCGTCTGCTGACCCGGCAGGAGGTGTCCGTGGTAGAGGAGACCTTCTCTGTCTATTGCGCCTATAGAACCCAGTATCAAGACTATCTGAGCTATTATGAAAATTCCGACTATATGCAGATCGACCCGCAGAACGTGGCCTGCGGCCAGCTGGAGTATTATATTGACGATAACTACAGTGTGGAATACCCGCTTATGGAAAAGCGGGAAATGCGGGATACCATCATCCAGCAGTATGCCCAGCGGCTTTCCGGGGCTGAAACAAATGCGGAGGTGGCAAAGGTTCTGGGGGTAGAGGAAAACGCCCGGGATCTGGGGTACTATGTGGATGTGGAAAACAGCGGAAACGGTGTGCTGACCGTCACCGTGGTGGCGGCAGATAAAAGCACCCGGGATCGGATTCTAAAGGTCGTAGAAGCCCAGATTGACGGGGCAAAGGAGAGCTTTCAGAATGCCTTCGGGGAATTTGACATCCGGCAGGTGCAGCAGAATTTGTATGTGGGTTTTGATCAGGATGTCCAGGACATTCAAAATAACATTCGCAGTGAATTGCTGGCAGCCCGAGATCGGCTGTCCGGCCTGAACGGCGGCTTTAGCGAACAGCAGAACAACTACTATAATGCACTGATTCGTGAGCTGGATGCGTCCAACGGGGAGTAGGAGGTGGCCGAATGGAATTTATCAGCGTGAAATTTATCCTGATCGGCCTGGCTTTGGGGCTTTTCGTGGGAGCAGGCTGGATCGGATTACGATATGTCATGTCCGCCAGGCTCCGGGTTGGAGCGGATATTTCTGAAATATATGGACTTCCGGTGATTGGCTGTATCTCCGGGGAGAAGCTCAGGGCAAAGTGGTTTCGGCGGCCCTATGATGCCTATACCAATGCCCAGCAGATTGAGCTGATTGCGGCCAATGTTGAGGCACAGATGGCCCAGCAGGAGAAAAACAGCCTGCTTCTCACCGGGGATTCCAATACGGAGCGGTGTCAAAGCATGATGGGTGCCATTGCCCAGCAGCTCAAGGCCAAGGGCCTGGACTGTCGGGTCGGCCCTTCTATCGCCTATGATGTGGCCTCGGTTTCTATGGTTTGCGAAGCGGATGCGGTGCTCCTGGTGGAGCAGATCGACGTGTCCAGATACGAGACGATTGGCCAGGAAAAGGCGATATGCGAGCGGTGCGGCGTTTCCGTGCTGGGCAGCGTGGTTTTGGATTGAGCCGGGATTGTAAACTAGGAATTGAGGTGAGCGAGGCGTGAAAGGCATTATTCTGGCGGGTGGTTCTGGCACACGTCTGTATCCATTGACCAGGGTGACTTCTAAGTAGCTTCTGCCGATTTATGACAAGCCCATGATCTATTATCCAATGTCTGTTCTGATGAATGCGGGCATTCGTGACATTTTGATTATTTCCACACCCCGGGACACGCCACGCTTCAAGGACTTGCTCGGCGATGGTCATCAGTTCGGGGTGAGACTGGCCTATGCTGTTCAGCCTTCACCGGATGGATTGGCACAGGCATTTATCATAGGGGCGGACTTTATTGGCGGTGACGCTGTGGCCATGGTACTGGGGGATAATATTTTTGCCGGGCATGGCCTGAAAAAACGGCTGCAGGCCGCCGTTCAGAATTCAAACAAAGGCAGGGGCGCAACGGTATTCGGCTATTATGTGGACGATCCGGAGCGTTTTGGCATTGTGGAGTTCGATAAGCACGGCAAGGCTGTCTCTATCGAGGAGAAGCCGGAGCATCCCAAGAGCAATTACTGCGTTACCGGGCTGTACTTCTACGACAACCGTGTGGTGGAATTTGCAAAGGGCCTGAAGCCCTCCGCCCGTGGCGAGCTGGAAATTACTGACCTGAACCGCATTTATTTGGAGGATGGCTCTCTGAATGTGGAGCTGTTGGGCCAGGGCTTTACCTGGCTGGATACCGGCACCCATGAGAGCCTGGCAGATGCCACTAATTTTGTAAAGACTGTAGAGCAGCACCAGCACCGCAAGATCGCCTGCCTGGAGGAAATTGCGTATCTGAACGGCTGGATCAGCAAGGACGAATTGCTGAAGGTTTATGAGGTCATGAAGAAGAATCAGTATGGACAGTACCTGAAGGATGTTATGGACGGCAAGTATCAGGAGCATCTGTACTGACTTAAGGAAGCATTAAGGGGATAGAGAATGAACATTATCGTGACCGGCGGTGCTGGCTTTATCGGCAGCAACTTTGTGTTCCATATGCTAAATAATTACCCGGAGGATCGGATCATTTGCCTGGACAAGCTGACCTATGCGGGGAACCTGTCCACGTTGGCACCTGTAATGGACAACCCGCATTTCCACTTCGTAAAGGCGGACATCTGTGACCGGGAGGCTGTCAATCAGCTTTTTGAAGAAGAACATCCCGATGTGGTGGTCAACTTTGCGGCAGAATCCCATGTCGACCGCTCCATCGAGGATCCGGGTATCTTTCTCCAAACCAACATCGTTGGTACCGGGGTGCTGATGGATGCCTGCCGTAAATATGGTATCCGGCGGTATCATCAGGTTTCCACTGATGAGGTATACGGCGACCTGCCGCTGGATCGGCCTGACCTGTTTTTCACCGAGGAAACTCCGATTCATACCAGCTCTCCGTACAGTAGCTCCAAGGCTGCAGCTGATTTGCTGGTGCTGGCCTACCACCGTACCTATGGCCTGCCGGTGACGATTTCCCGTTGCTCCAACAATTATGGCCCCTATCATTTTCCGGAGAAGCTGATTCCGCTGATGATTGCCAATGCGCTGGCGGATAAGCCGCTGCCTGTTTACGGCGAGGGGCTGAATGTCCGGGATTGGCTGTATGTGGAGGATCACTGCAAGGCCATTGACCTGATTATCCGCAAGGGCCGTGTTGGTGAGGTCTACAATGTGGGCGGGCACAACGAGAAGCAGAACATTGAAATCGTTAAGATAATCTGCAAAGAGCTGGGCAAGCCGGAGAGCCTTATTACCCACGTTAGAGACCGCAAGGGACATGATATGCGGTACGCTATCGATCCCACCAAAATTCACAATGAGCTGGGCTGGCTGCCGGAAACCAAGTTTGAGGATGGTATTAAAAAGACCATCCAGTGGTATCTTGATAACCGTACATGGTGGGAGAGCATTATTACCGGCGAGTATCAGGATTACTATGAGAAGATGTATGGCAACCGCTGAAAGAGCCCAGGAGGAACGGATATGAGGTTTTTTGTGACGGGCGTTGGCGGCCAGTTGGGCCACGATGTGATGAATGAGCTGCTAAGATGCGGCCATGAAGGCGTAGGCTCCGATATTCAGGAAAGCTACAGCGGCGTGGCAGATGGCTCTGAGGTCACAAAGGCTCCATATGTGGCGTTAGACATTACCGATAGAGAGGCTGTCGCAAGGGTGATCACAGAGGTCGACCCGGATGCCGTGATCCACTGTGCGGCTTGGACTGCTGTGGATATGGCGGAGGATAAGGATAAGGTTGCGAAGGTTCGTGCCATCAATGGGGGTGGCACCCAGAATATTGCGGATGTCTGCAAGAAGCTGGACTGCAAAATGACCTATATCAGCACAGACTATGTGTTTGACGGTCAGGGGACAGCTCCATGGAAACCGGACTGTAAGGATTACAGGCCCCTGAATGTGTACGGTCAGACAAAGCTGGAGGGCGAGCTGGCGGTGAGCCGGACGCTGGAGAAGTATTTCATTGTCCGAATTGCTTGGGTCTTTGGCTTGAACGGTCAGAACTTCATTAAGACCATGCTGAAGCTGGGAAAGACCCATGATGTGGTTCGTGTGGTGAATGATCAAATCGGTACGCCGACCTATACACACGACCTGGCGCAATTGCTTGTCGCCATGAATCAAACGGAAAAGTACGGCTATTATCACGCCACCAATGAGGGAGGCTATATAAGCTGGTATGATTTCGCAAAGGAAATTTATCGTCAGGCCGGGTATAAGACAAAGGTTCTTCCGGTAACTACGGCGGAGTATGGCCTGAGCAAGGCTGCCCGTCCCTTTAATAGTCGGCTGGATAAAAGCAAGCTGGTGGAGGCTGGATTTACTCCCCTTCCGACTTGGCAGAATGCCCTGAGCCGTTACCTGGAGGAAGTCGAGCAGCAATAGGGGAGATGGAGAAAATGGGACAGATTAAGGTAGAAAGAAACGTGGGCGGTATCGAAGGACTATGTGTCATCGAGCCTACGGTTCATGGGGATGCTCGAGGCTATTTTCTGGAAACCTATAACGAAAGGGACATGAAGGAAGCCGGCATCAACATTCACTTTGTCCAGGACAATCAGTCCATGTCCGTAAAGGGCGTACTGCGTGGTCTGCACTTCCAAAAGCAGTATCCCCAGTGTAAGCTGGTTCGCGTTGTGCGTGGAACAGTGTTTGATGTTGCCGTGGATTTGCGTTCAAATACTGAAACTTATGGCAAATGGTATGGTGTAACGCTGTCTGCGGAGAACAAAAAACAGTTCCTCATTCCTGAGGGCTTTGCCCATGGTTTTTTGGTTCTGAGCGATGTGGCAGAGTTTTGCTATAAGGTCGATGACTTCTGGCATCCGAACGATGAAGGAGGTGTGGCCTGGAATGACCCGGAAATCGGCATCGAATGGCCGGAGTTGAAGGGCGAGTACAAGGGCAGCGCAAGTGCTGAGAGCTACACGCTGACAGATGGTACGGCGCTCAACCTGAGCGATAAGGATCAGCTGTGGTTGGGATTGAAGGATACAGTCCGATTTTAGTAGGGGCGGAAGAACGCTGCAAAAGGTTGGCTACTAAAGTGCTCCCTTTGTCAAGAACAATTTTGATTTAGTGAGGGTTAAATCCGGACAATCTGTGATATACTCTCCCAGCTCGGACGGAGGATACGGCAGCGCTGAGGAGCGACCGGAGCGCCGAGCCACGGGAGGGCGGCACAGAAGAGTCGCTCTTTCTTTTGATGCCCAAAGCGTTAAACCTCGGGGTTCGGGGCAGAGCCCGGGAGGTTTCCTTCTCAAACACAGGCAGAGGATAGATTCCGGTCTGGAGATATTCGTAGTATTCTCTGGGAGCCAGTTTTAGCAAATTCCACCGACCGCGATCATTGTTGTAGAAGTCCATCCAGTCATCGATCTGCGCTGTGACCTGTTCGTAGGTTTCGCAGGCATCAAGCAGGTCGGCGATTTCGTCCTTCATGTGGCCGAAGAAGCTCTCTTGTGGGGCATTATCCCAGCAGTTGCCTCTGCGGGACATAGACTGGATAAATTCTGCGTCCTTCAGCTTCTGGATGAAAGCGTAGCTGGTGTAATGGCAGCCCTAGTCGCTGTGAACAATTCATGACAATTCCGGGATAGTGGAGCAGCCGTATGTGAATGCCCCTGGCACCCTTAGCATAACCGCAATACCGATAGGTTTCCAGAATCAGCTCAAAGTCTTTCCGGTCTGCGTCTTCATAGCGTTGGCGTGTCGGTTCGCTGGCGCACCAGGTGTGATAACCAGACCTGGAAACCCCGGCAATCTCGCACATTTGGCTGATTTTCAGGAGATTGCTATCCTGCAATGCGGCTTCACGGATCAGGGCAAATTTTACTTCTGGTGCTGCTTGGATTCCCATAACTTCCGCGCCTCCAAATCTGCCGTATGTATTTTTTTAAAAATTCAACCTCTTGGCGGGTATACGCCAGCTTATGCTCCAACTGCTCGACTCGTGCCGCAAGGGTTTGCTCCCTGGTTCCCTGGCGGGCTTGCGGCTGTTCTGCCCACGGCAATCCGCAAAGCCTTCCTCGCAGTCAGCTTACGCACGGAGCTTCTCAGCGAAACCCCACACACGAGAATCTCCCAGGATTTCAGGATCAATGCCATGTTCTTCAAATACTGTGCGCATGAGCCTCCCACTGGTTGTCTGGTCGTAGGCCATACGCTTGAACTCCGGCGTGAAGCTGATTCTGTTACCCATGATGCTGGCAACATAAGGGCTGCTGCGGAGTTCCGCAATCTCTTCTGCGTTAAGTGGTTTCTTGGCCATGGTGATCTTCCTTTCAGTCCTGACTGATTCTGAGCACGGTGATACCAGAAACATACCGACGTGGGAATGTCCACAGAACGGGGTTTACCGAAAACCTGCTCTGTCCACTGTTTGGGGCTTCACAGAAAACTGAGACTGTCTACGGTTTGGGGTTTCGCCATAATCGCCATTTGGAACCTTCATGTCCACGACTTGGGGTTTCGCAGATTCCCAACTGTCCACTGTTCGGGTACGGTGCCCTTTGAGGGCTGTCCATAAAACGGGGATGTCGGTGCTGCCTTACCAAAGCCATTGCCCATTCTATGGGGTATAGTTTAGTGGGCCACGCTGGACACAGAAAATAGAGAAGTAGAAGATAAGAGGGAGAGAAACTAAAGTGCAGCATGTATACCTTGTCGGGGCGAAAAGCCTTGGATCTTATGGTGGCTATGAGACATTTGTTTATAAGCTCACAGAGTATCATCAGAATAAAGAGAATATTCAGTATCATGTTGCCTGCAAAGCAAATGGCGATGGATGCATGGATGAGAGCAAAATTGAGGGTGTAAAGAAGATTAATGACCATGAGTTTGAGTTTCACAATGCCCATTGCTTTAAAATCAAGATTCCTCAGATTGGGCCAGTTCAGGCAATTTATTACGATTGCGTAGCTCTTAAAGTCTGCTGTGAACATATTAAGAAGAATCATATTCAGCACCCTATCGTGTACATCATGGCATGTCGTATCGGACCGTTCATAAAGCACTTCTATAAAGAAATCCATAGCTTGGGCGGTAAGGTATATCTCAATCCAGATGGGGAGTGTGAAATAATATGGACAACCAGAAAAAATCCTGATTTCATGCGGGTTTACGCGGCTTGACCTTTTCACCTCAACCTGTTTCTGTCTGTCATGGTGCGTTGCGGTCAGCGTGATTTTAGGTGCTAATGGCTTCTGGTTGCGCTCTATACTTAACCCACCACAGCGAAAGCTGATAGAGCAGAAAACAGAATAAGGAGGTACGAAGGCGAGCCTGCGTATAGATTGCCGCAGCAATCTGTATACAGGCTTGTTGTCGTGCAATAAAATAAGCAGGGGATTCAACAAGAAAATAGTTGCGATGTAGGCAAGGGGAATTATTATGATTATTACACAAACACCGTTTCGTATGTCTTTCTTTGGCGGTGGAACAGACATGGAGAACTTTTTCAGAGAGAATGGAGGCGCAGTTCTCTCTACTACCTTTGATAAATACTGCTATGTCAATGTGCGCCATCTGCCACGCTTTTTTGATTATTCCACGGAATTGTCGTATTCAAAGACTGAACGTGTAACTTGCATTGAAGATATTCAGCATCCGGCCATCCGTAATGCAATGAAGATGCTGGATATGCACGAAATCCGTCTTACATACGAAGCGGATTTGCCAGCACGTTCTGGGTTAGGCACGTCGAGCTCCTTCGCCGTTGGAATGCTGAATGCCTTTTATGCACTGAAAGGCAAATATGCCGATAAGAAAAAATTGGCAGATGAAGCAATTTATCTGGAGCGAAATCTGTGTCAGGAAGCAGGCGGCTGGCAGGATCAGATTGCAGCATCCTTTGGTGGATTTAACCGTATCAATTTCAATGCAGATGGTTACGAAGTTTTACCTGTAATTATTGCACCAGAGCGCAAGAAGCAACTGAACAAAGACCTGATGATGTTCTTTACTGGATTTACTAGGTTCTCCTCAGATGTCCAGAAGGCAAACGCTGCAGGAAAAGTAGATAAAACAGCACAACTGAAGGAAATGCTTGCTTTGGTTGATGAAGCAGAAAAAGTGCTGGTAAACAAGGAACGGGATTTGGATGATTTCGGAAGAATGCTCGACCATACATGGAAGCTGAAACGTCAGACAGGATCGGCGGTATCCACGAATAGCATTGATGAACTCTATGCAAAAGGTATTGCTGCTGGTGCTTTGGGCGGAAAACTCCTTGGTGCTGGCGGTGGTGGCTTTCTTGTGTTTTATGTGCAGCCGGAACGACAGGATGCTGTTCGTTGGGCAATGCGGGATCTCTTATATATTCCATTTCAGTTTGAAGATGGTGGTACACGGGTAATTCATTATACCCCGGAAGACTATGTACCAAAGGATTGAGTGTATGAAAGTTGTAATTATGGCAGGCGGAAAAGGAACTCGCATTTCCTCTGTTGCAAGCGATATTCCAAAACCGATGATAAAGGTTGAGGGCGTCCCTGTGCTGGAGCGAGAGATTAAATGTCTCAAAGACCAGGGGTTTGATGACATTATTATGACCGTAAGCCATCTGGGAAATATCATCATGGATTACTTTGGGGATGGTTCTGGAAACTCTCCGGCAACAGGAAAGCCATTTGGGGTACATATTGAGT
>CAVJIP010000063.1:0-9790 GCA_963649625.1 Bacteroidaceae bacterium | reverse complement strand
GGCCACCTCTGCCCACTGTGCGGCGGTCTTTTCCATCATCTCCACGGTCATTTCCTCCACCTGCACCCCGTCCTCCCGGACATAGGCAGAGGGGCCGATGGGATTCTTGTGGTCGGGAATGGTGTCGGGATGATTCATGGCTCCCACATGGTTGAGCTGGATGGAGGCCACAGCCCCGTGGGCCTTAATGGCCTCGGTAAGGGTCATAATGGACTCCATGTGGAAGGTGCTCATAGGCTTCTCCCAGAGATTCAGACCATGCTCATGCCGCCAGGAATACTCATGGTCAATAAAGGACTCGGTAAGGGTCACAAGAGCAAAGCCGCCCCGGGCTTTCGTCTCATAAACGTCAATTCCCTCCGGGGTGGGATAGCCGTGATCCACAATACGATTGGTGGTGATAGGAGAGGCAAACACCCGGTTTTTGAAGGTGATGCCCTTGATGGTCATAGGGGTAAACATCAGCGGGAACTTGGCGCACGCCATTTGACAACATCCTTTCTCTAAATAATCATTTTGGTTTCGTGGCTTTCTTCTGGCATCAGCATACCATAGCTCCGGCGCTTTGTGAAGAAGGCACAAGAAAGTAAGGTGGTTACCTGGAGGTAACTACAACAGGGTTATCCCATAGAGAACCAGCAGATGGACCGGATAAAAGACATAAAACAGCCATTTGTTACCCTTTCCTCTTTCGCCGCTGCACCCACCAATCAGCCCCACCGACACCATGCAGCACAGCCAATAGAGCACCGTCAGGCCCCCCTGCCCCGTCAGCCACACCAGGGTCTGGCCGTTCCATCCGTGCCAAATCAGCTGAAATACCGTAATCCAGGCGGAAAGATACAGGAGCTTTCCCTTTCTTTCCCGGATGTAGTATAGCCCCAGCACCAGCGCCACGCCCCAACCGTTGTAGTCGGTTTTCAGAAACCAGCCGCCCAGCACGGCCCCGGTGGCCACCAGGATCCTCACATACCACTGGGGAATATGGGGAATCCGCAGCCGCCCGGCATACGCCGCCAAGGCCGCCAGCAGCAGGGTAAAAATCACATTTTGGCAGCGGAAGGCCAGACTATTGTGGAAGGCAAGCTGAAAGGGAACCTCCGAGAGCAGGGCGAAAATCGCCATCCGCAGAAGATATTTTTCCGGATGCTTGGACTTTTCACAGCCCACAGCAGTACACCAGGCAAAAATGGGGAAGGCAATCCGTCCCACCGCCTCCAGCCACACCTGGAGCTGCCAGTCCAGGGTCATGCCCAGCCAGGGCCGCAGCACACCCCCTCGGAGCACCACCGCAGAAAAATGATCCAGCAGCATCACCACCATGGCGATATGTTTTAAGGTATATTGGGTCATGGGCTCTCCTCCCCCGCAAGACAGTGCGGACAGACCGAAGCCCGCCCGCACAGGATGCTTACATTATTCCGCCGCCTTGGCCTCTGCAATGATGGCCTGCTGAGTGGTCATAGGAGCTTCCTCATAGCGGACGAACTGGAAGGTGAAGCTGCCTCGGCCCTGGGTCATGGAGCGCAGATCAATGGCATAGCTCCGCATTTCGGCCATGGGAACCTCAGCCTCCACCACCTGGTCGCCGTCACTGTTGGGGGTCATGCCCATCACCCGGCCGCGACGCTTGTTCAGGTCGCCCATAATGTCGCCCATCATGGCATCGGGAATCGTGACCTTGAGAGAACCAATCGGCTCCAGGATCACGGGCCCGGCCTGGGGGATACCCTCCTTATAGGCCAGAGATGCGGCGGTCTTAAAGGCCATTTCCGAGGAATCCACAGGGTGATAGGAGCCGTCCAACAGGGTCGCCTTTAGGAATACCATGGGATAGCCCGCCAGCACACCCTTTTCGCAGGACTCCCGCAGGCCCTTTTCTACGGCAGGGAAGAAGTTCTTGGGTACGGCACCGCCGACCACCTTCTCCTCAAAGGTCAGCTCCTCTGTCTCTCCGGGGGCAAACTCAATCACCACATCGCCGAACTGACCGTGACCGCCGGACTGCTTCTTATGACGGCCCCGGACGGTGGCAGACTTCCGAACCGTCTCCCGATAGGCCACCTTGGGCTCCTTCAGCTCACTGTCCACGCCGAACTTGGTCTTGAGCTTGGAGCACAGCACATCCAGATGGATGTCGCCTGCCCCGGTAAGTACCATTTCCTTGGTTTCGGCGTTGTTCACCAGGGTAAAGGACAGATCCTCCTCCGCCAGGCGGGTAAGGCCTGCGGCAATCTTCTCCTCCTGGCCCTTGACCTTGGCGGAGATGGCCCGGGAATGGCAGGGCTCAGGGTATTCGATGGGCTTCACCGTAAGGGGCCGTGCCGGGACGCACAGGGTGTCGCCGGTTTTCACCGAGGAGAGCTTGGACACCATGCCGATGTCGCCGCAGCACAGGAGCTTGACCTCCGTATTCTTCTTGCCCTTGACGGTGTAGATATGTCCCAGCTTTTCAATGTCGCCGGTTCTGGGATTCTCCAGGCTCAGATCCGGGGTGGCATCGCCGGAAATGACCTTAAAGTAGGACTGCTTTCCGTACTGGTCGGAGATGGTCTTGAACACAAACAGCACCGGGGTCTCCTCGGGGGCGCAGTTGATCTCCACTTCCTCTCCCAGCTCATTGGTGGCCTCCTGGGGATAGCCCTCCAGGGGATTGGGAGCGAAATCCACCAGGCCGTGGATCAGGGCCTCGGTGCCCAGGCCGGTCATGGCACTGCCGCAGAACACCGGCACCAGGGACAGATCCTTTACGCCCTGGTTGATGCCCGCAATGATCTCCCCCAGGGTAAAGGGTTCGCCGGCG
Source organism: Bacteroidaceae bacterium (assembly GCA_963649625.1). Taxonomy (GTDB): domain Bacteria; phylum Bacillota; class Clostridia; order Oscillospirales; family Oscillospiraceae; genus HGM13006. The sequence goes on along the minus strand of CAVJIP010000063.1, from coordinate 6,987 downwards.
AAGTATTTGTCCATATTTTCCTCGGAGGTCTCCGCAACGGCCTCGCAGAGGAACTCATAATATTCATCAACCTTGTCCTTGAGGCTGTCGGGAACCCCGATGTTCTGGGTTTTTCCCTTGCCGGACAGGAACGCATTCTTATGAATAATGTCAACAATACCGATGGTCTTGTTGTCCTCCACAATGGGGATGACGATAGGCGCCAGAGTTTTGCCAAACTTCTCACGAAGCTGCTCAAAGGTCTTGAAGAAATCTGCGTGCTCCTCGTCAAGCTTGGAAACGTAGACGAACTTGGGGAGCTTGCGCTCATAAAGGTATTTCCAGGATTTTTCGGTGCCCACACCGATACCGTTCTTGGCGGAAACCACGATTACGCCGGAATCCACCACCCGCACGGACTGCATCACCTCACCGGCAAAGTCAAAATATCCGGGGTTGTCGAGAATATTGATTTTGGAACGGCCATATTCAATGGGGATAATAGAGGTGGAAATAGAGTATTTCCGCTTGATCTCCTCCGGGTCATAATCGCTGACCGTCGTGCCGTCTGCGGACTTGCCCAGCCGGTCGGTGCCCTTGGTGTAAAACAGCATACTCTCTGCCAGAGCAGTCTTTCCGTCCCCACCATGTCCAATAAAGCATACATTCCTGATGTCTCGAGCGGTATAGCTCATAATGAAATTTCCCCTTTCCGATCCCTATTGCTGCCGCATCTCAAATTTGTGGAGCAGTGGATCCAGCCATTCGGCTATGGGCCGATTATACAGGATGCCATAACCTATTGCAAGATTCCCGGCTATATTTTGTGCATTTTGACATATGGATTTCAAAGCATTTGGGAAGGTGACGGGGCCGAAGCCCTTCCTTGCTTCGGCCCCCTCAAGATTAGGAATTTTTCGCCACATAGTCCCCCACCAGCCGGCCCAGAGTATAGGCCATGCCAATGGAGACCCCCGCCACCGGCGTGGTGTACATAATGGGGAATCGCTCCCCGGAGCAGTTGCCCGTGGCGTACAGTCCCGGAATGGGCTCGTCGTTTTCCCGGGAAATCACCTGCTGGTGCTCATCCACCACCAGGCCGCACACCGTCACCATCAGAAAGCCCACCTGCCGGATGTTTTCGCAGAAGGCGTAGAAGGGAGGCTTCTCCAGGGCGTGGAGCTGCCGGGGATCCTTGGCAAAGTCCTCATCCACCCCCTTGTGACACAGCTCGTTGTACCGCTCCACAGAGCGGAGGAAGTTCTCCCGGTCTGTGCCGGTAAGCTCCAGCCGGTCTGCCAGTCCCTCGATGGTGTCGGCGGACACCAGAATATTATCCTTTTCCTCCTTGGAGCCCGGCGGGCCCATCACCGGAACCACCACCCGGCCCTTTTCTGCCACCCGGGCCATCTGCTCCTCCATCCGCCGAAGGGCCTCCGGGTCGCTCATGTCCACGGCGGTATGATCCAGGGTCTGGCATTCCAGCTCCTCCCGCCAGTCCCCGTCCCAGAGGGTATAAATACTTCCCTTGGGCTGTCTGGCACCCTGGAGGCCTGCGCCCCAATAGCCCATTATGCCCTCATTGGTATAGCGCTTGCCGTGCTTGTTGAGCTTGAGGAAGGCACTGCCGTCCATGGGGCCGCCGCTGCCGCCTACGCAGCACCACATTCCCCCTCTGGGCCCCGGCTCCATTTTACCTCCGGCCCACAGGCCCATTTGGATGCCCTTGCCCTTCCGGCCTGCGGGACGGTAGGGATACTTCTCCCCCTCCACGGTCAGAGCGGCATACTCTCCCAGCAAATCCATGACCATCTCCCGGTTGCCGGAAAAGTCTCCCGCCGCCAGAATCACACCGTGGTTGGCCCGGAAACGGAAATATTCCTTTTTGTAGTTGTGACCAATCAGTGCCGTGACCCGGCCCGCCGGATCCTGCTCCAGATAGTCCCCGGTGACACCGAACACAAACTCTCCGCCCAGCTCCCGAATCAGCCCGTGGGTAAACACAATGGCCTCAGTAAGGCTCATAGGATCCTCCCTGGGACGGCTCGGCTTAGGCTGGGCCTCTCCTTCTCCCGGAGGCGGCTCCATCTTGGAAAAGTCAACCCTGGGGTTTTTGAAAATGGCCGTGCCCACATAGTTGTGATAGCCGTTCAGCTCCCCGGTAAACCGCTTGGGCCAGGGATTTTCAAAGGTCAGCACGTCCTTCAGCTTCTCCGGCAGAGGGTCTACAAACCAGTCAAAGGTGGAGCCGGTGTTGTAGGCAAACTGGCGAATCAGGGCCGGATTGGCCCGGTTCAGGCTCCGCCTCTGCCAGTCGGCAATGATGGTCACAGGTTCCACCGAGGGTGCGCCTCTTTCCTTCATAAACCGGGAGTTCACCGAGCCGTACTGGGCCCCGAACACCTGGAATCGGGCCTCCTGCTGCTGCTCCACCACCAGCACCGAGGCCCCGGCCTCAGCGGCGGCCTTGGCGGCGGCGGTGCCGGAATAGCCGGCCCCCAGAATCACCACATCGGCGGTATAGGTGGTTAGAATTTTCTCCTCCGGGACAGGCTCCATGGGAACGGCCCAGGCGGGATTCTTCCGCATTTGTCTCATCCTCTCTAGCAAGTAGTTTTAATGGTATTATTATATGGCTCCCCGCCGACTGAAACAACTGTCAAATTCCGCCCCGGCCTATCAATTATGGGAAAAAGCTCCCCTGCATCAGGAGAGCTTTCCCCGATCGTGCCGCCTTGGCCCTTAATCCGCCGGCTTTTGATAAAACCGCCCCGACACCTGCTCTGTCCGAATGGCATTGATAAACGCCTTGGGATCCACGTCCTTCACCGCCCGAATCACCTGCTTGCACTCGGCCCCGGACACCACGGAATACACCACATTCCGCTCACAGTGGCCGTAGGAGCCCTCCCCCTCCAGCACTGTGGCTCCGTGATTGCTCACCCGGCTGATGGCCTCGCAGACGGCCTGGGGCTGATTTGTCACCACAAACAGGGTGTCCTGCTGGTATTTTTTATAGAGCACATGGAGGGTCTGGGTGGAAACGAACTGAAATATAATGGAGTACAGTGCCTTGTCCCAACCGAACAGGATTCCCGCCGCCGCCAAAATACACACGTTCAGCCCCAGCACTACATTGAAGGAATCCATTCCCTTCTTGTCGGAAAGGTAAATGGCGATAAAGTCCGTGCCGCCAGAGGTAGCGCTCATAATAAGACACAGACTGATGCAGAAGCCGTTGATCATGCCGCCGAACACGCTAATCAGCAGGGTGTCGTAGGTGATAATATGCTCCGGGAGCATATCCGTAAACAGGCCCGTCAGCAAAATCATCAGGCAGGAATATAGCGTAAATTTTTTGCCGATATACCGAAAGCCCAGGTATACCGGGACGGCGTTCAGAGCCACGTTCACCACCGTATAAGGCAGAGTAATGTGAAAAAACAGTTCAAATATCCGCTGAACCAGGATGGTAAGCCCTGTGGCTCCGCCGGGATACAGCCCGCCGGTACGCACAAAGGTCTTGATATTTGCAGCCATTATCAGGGACGCAATGACAATCACCAGGATTCGTTTTCCATCCTCTTTGAAGCTGAACTTCATGGTACACCTCGTTTATTTTACAGAAAATCTTGCCCCCAGCTCCACCGCCAGGGCCAGGGCCAGCTGAATCAGGGCCAGCCGTGCTCCGCCAAGCACTGCCGTTCCCTCGGAAATCCCCCGAACCGTCAGCACAAACAGCACCGCCGAAAGGAGAATGCTCCCCACCGTGGCCATCAGAGCCAGAAGATAGCTTCTCCGGGCGGAGGCCACCAGTCTGCTATAGGCACCAATGCCCTCTGTGGTCAAGAAGCCACAGGTGGTGCCCCTGGACATCAGGGACGGCTGGGACAGCATCCGCCGAGTCTCCACCTTGGGGCAGGCCATGTCCCCCACCCGAACCTGGAACCAGGCCCGGAGAAAGGCAGGATTCACGCAGAGATTTTTTGTGGCGGCCACCAGGGTCAGGCCCCGGCTCCGGGTCAGCCGCCAAAGACTCTCTGCCGCCGTGGCCTTCACCCGGTATTTGATGGCGAATACCCCCGCCACCTGGCCGTTCAGGGCGATGAATATTCCGCCCTTGGGGGCTCCCTTTGGGGGCATGGAGCCCATGAGCTGCATAAAGTTATAGGTGCCCACCGCCACCGGCACCCCATTGATTCGGCCCAGCAAACCTCCCTCCAGCACCTGGAAGTAGCTCACATGGCTGGGCTGCCCTCCGATCTCCCGGAGAAGCTGGGTAAAGGGCTCGTTCAAGCCGTTGTCCGCCCGAAGCACCAGAGACGCACCGTAGCTAATCAGCAGTTCCGGGGTCTGGTTGCCGTAGACCTTTACCCCCTTGTGGGTGATGGTTCCCGGCGGGAACAGATCCCGGTCATAGACCAGCATGGCCTTTTTCCCGGACAGGGCCTTGATGCCAAACCAGCCCGCCACTGCGCCCCGGTTTCCCAGGATTCTGGTAAGCATGGCATAGGGCCGGGCACAGCACAGCACTCCGCCCACCGGCATGGCGCAGGTCAGGAGCGTCACCAGAATGGTGAGATAGCTCCCCTGGGTTTTTGCCGTGAGATAGGCGCTGACCACCAGGGCCACCAACAGCAGCCCCAGGGCATAGGCCGTCCATCCGGTGTGCCAGGTGTCCCTTTCCTGCTGGTGGCGGACAAAGCCCGCCGTGGAGGCCGGGGCCTTGCCGATGCAGTCCATGTGCTCCCACTTATCCCGGGCCACCCGGACACCGACCCGGTGCCTGCCGGTAATCACCGTGCGGAGGGCCCGGAGCTTGGCCTGCTCCGTCCAAGCGTCCGCTGTACCCGCCAGACACCAGCCGATGGCCAGCAGCGGCAAAAGGGTCTGGGTATTCTTCGTCAGGGCCGTGTCCGCCAGGCTCAGCACCGTCACCACCAGCAGCAGCGATTCGTAGGAAAACCGCAGATAGACCATGTCCTTCCCGGCCCGGGCCACTGCGTGCCAGGACAGTGCCAAGCTCAGCCCCGTCAGCATCATGCTGACCATCACGCCACTCTCTCCTCCCAGAAAGCCCAGCAGCATCCAGGAAAATTTCCGTCCCACCAGGCTCAGGGTCATCAGCACCAGAACGATATACCGGAAGGGAGCCAGCAGCCCGCAAAACCGGGCCAGATTCTCCTGCCGCTTTTCCGTGGCCTTCAGGGATGTGCTGTTTTTGGGCAGATCCTGCCGTTGACGGGCCCGGAGATCTCCCAAGGCAGAGGCAAGCATCTCCACTGTGCTTACCCGCACCGTGCTTCTGGGTATTTTCTTCTGCTTGGCCCCAGGTGCCTGAAGCTCCACTTGCCGAACCTCTCCGGCGGTCTTTACATTGGGGAACGTCTCCTCCTGCTGCTCCGGCTCCTCCTGGGCCGGCGGCTGGGTATGTATCGGCTGAAGGGGCTTGGGGGGCTTGGGGAAGGGCTTTGCCGTCTCCGGCGTTTCCTTTTCCTGCCGCTCCGGCTTTTCTTCTGCAGGGGTGGGTTTCGGCGGAACAGGTCTGGGCGGGACAGGTCTAGGTGAGGTAGACGTGGGCTGGAGCTCGGGAGCCTGCTCAGTCATGGGAGCCGAGGCCCTCATCGGAGCCTTTGTTGTGGCCTTTGCCGGGGCCTTCGGCTCTCCCAGGGTGGAGGACAGGGCCTTGGCAATGGCATCTGCGATTTCCGCCTCAGACTCCGAATGATATTCCGGGGCCTCCGGAAGGACAACCGTCTCCTCCCGGGGCGTTTCCGGCTCCGGGGCAGCGGGCTCCGGCTGCCGGGAGGGCGCAGTTTTCTCCGCCTCCTCCGGGGCATATTCCTCCAGAATATCCTCCAGGGAATACATCTCGGAGTTTTCGGCTCCGGCAATCAGCCGCATGGTGTCAAATTTGGAATCCTCATTGGCCATGAATACCGACCTCACATTCTCTGTATTCTCTGTCGCAGGGCCTCATAGAGGAGAATGGCCGCCGCATTGGACGCATTCAGGGAATTGATTTGCCCCTTCATGGGAATACTGACCATAAAGTCACAGCCCTCTGACACCAGCCGTCCCATGCCCTCCCCCTCGGAGCCGATCACAATGGCACAGGCCCCGGTCAGGTCTGTCTGATACAGAGGTGCGGCCCCGCCCGCTGCCGTGCCGTAGACCCACACCCCCTGCTCCTTCAGGATGCGGATGGCGGCGGCAAGATTGCTCACCCGGGCTACCCGCATATATTCCACCGCCCCGGCAGAGGCCTTGGCCACCACAGAGGTAAGCCCGGCGTTCCGACGCTTGGGGATAACGACCCCATGGGCCCCGGCGCACTCTGCCGTCCGCAGGATGGCCCCCAGATTATGGGGGTCGGTAATTTCATCGCAAATAACAATTAAGGGTGCCTCACCCCGCTCCCGGGCATAGCCTAAAATGTCCTCCAGGGTGCTGTAGTCCATGGCGGCGGCCATGGCAATGACCCCCTGGTGGGCTCCGGTCTGGCTCATGGCATCCAGCTTTCGCCGGTCACAATAGGTAATGACGGCCCCGGCCTTTTTTCCCAGGGATGCGATATATCGGAGGGTGCTGTCCGTTTCGCCGGAGGCCAGAAACACCTTGTCAATGGTTCGTCCGGCCTTTAGTGCCTCTGTGACGGCATTTCTGCCCTCCAGCAGGCCCTCGTTGGGTGTATCTTGAAATTTCTGCATAGTGCCTCCATATTATCATTCATTGGTTCGTAATATTATAGCACACATCCTTCATATAGGGCAACCTAAATTCTCAGCGCTGGGAGACTTTTCTGCCGTTAACAGAAAGTTTACCAAAGCCGCCGGGGAATTTGTTGTGTTTCGGGTAAAATTATGATATATTTTATCTATAATGATCCGATCAGGGCACTTCCCATGTCCTGAATTGTCTCAAGGAGGCGTTTTTATGAGCGCACCAAATGGCCGCCGCCCTGACCGCAGCGGCAAAAACGAAAACGAAAATCGACCTAAGTTTAAC
>CAVJIP010000062.1:29166-31850 GCA_963649625.1 Bacteroidaceae bacterium | reverse complement strand
AACCCGCCGTCCCTGTTTCTCCCTACTCCTATAGCTTTTACACCAAGAAGCTGCCGCTCCGCCGATAGCCCTCAGCACTTCTTGTCCTATATCCTGCGAGACTTCAAGATATGGACAAAGAAAACCTCCGCACCCCAGCGAGGCTGGAAAAACCTGGATGGTTTTTATCAGCCACGGGCAAGCACTTCCCTGGTGTCGAAACCTGTCGAAGTATGCAGAAACAAATTTAGCGGGGGATTCCAAAGGGGTACGCCCCTTTGGCGCATCTTTCTCCATACTTTCTGTGCGCACAGAAAGTATGGCCTGCGGAGCAAAACCGGAGCGCAAATTCACTGCACAAAAAACCCCCGATACCTCCCCGCCAGCTCCCGGCTCATGGCTGCGTCCACCTGCACGCCCTCCTCCAGATATTCCGTCTGGAGCACCCTGGCCTCCCGGTGGAGCCGGTCAAGCTCCCCGGCCTGGCTGTAGGGCAGAAGAAGCCTGGCCCGGACGACCCCCTTGTCCAGCTTTTTTTCCAGCAGCCTTTTCAGCTCCTCCAGCCCCTGGCCCCGGGCGGCGGAAATGGCCACCCGGTTTTCCCCGGTGGGCAGGTCGCTTTTGTCCACCAGATCCGCCTTGTTGTACACCTCGATCACCGGGGCCTTGGGGGCCAGCTCCTCCGCCAGAGCCTCCACCACCCGGATATGCTCCTCCCGCTGGGGGTCGGCGGCGTCAATGACGTGGAGCAGCAGGTCTGCATATTCCAGCTCCTCCAGGGTGGCCTGAAAGGCCTCCACCAGGTGATGGGGCAGCTTGGCGATAAACCCCACCGTGTCGGAGACCAGCACCTCCAGGGCGTCGGACAGGGTCAGCCGCCGGGTTGTGGTGTCCAGGGTGTCGAACAGCCGGTTGTTGGCGGGAATCCCCGCCCCGGTCAGTGCGTTGAGCAGGGTGGATTTCCCCGCATTGGTATAGCCAATCAGAGCCACCACCGGCACGGCGTTTTTCTGCCGCCGCTGCCGCTGCACCCCCCGCACCCGGCGCACCTCCTCCAGCTCCTTCCTGAGCCGGGAGATTCTGGCCCGAATGTGCCGCCGGTCTGATTCCAGCCGGGTCTCTCCCGGGCCTCTTGTGCCGATGCCGCCCCCCTGCCGGCTTAGGGATGTCCCCATCCCCGAGAGCCTGGGGAGAAGATATTGATACTGGGCCAGCTCCACCTGAAGCCGCCCCTCCCGGGTCTTGGCCCGCTGGGCAAAAATGTCCAGAATCAGGGCGGAGCGGTCCAGCACCGTGACCCCGGTGATTTTCTCCAGATTTTTGATTTGGGCGGGAGAGAGCTCATTGTCAAAGACCACCATGGCGGCCCCGGTGGCCTCCACAGCGGCGGCCAGCTCCTCCGCCTTTCCCTCTCCCAAAAAGGAGCAGGGGTCCGGGGCGGGCCTTGTTTGGAGCAGCCGCCCCACGCACACCCCACCGGCAGTCTCCAGCAGGGCCTCCAGCTCCCGGAGGCTTTCCTCCGTGGCCGTCTCCTCCCGGGAGAATACCCCCGCATCCAGCCCCGCCAGAATGGTTTTTTCCTCCATTGCTTTTTCTCCTTTTTACCTTTTTCCCTCCGGGGGCCCTATTTCTGTGTAAACAGAAATAGGGGAAAGCATCACCAAAGGGGCGTTCCCCTTTGAAATCCCCCACAAACCTACCCTGCCCGTTTCTGTGGTTTTCCACACCATAAGGCCCTCTACCCGAGGCCGAGAAAAAACCTCCTGTTTTTTCCGGCCCGCTGTGTGTGCCCAGGTTTCCCTTGTCCATATCTTGCAGTTTTTCCCGGCTGGCGAAGCCAAGCCACCCAGCTGGGGAACCATGGCTGCGGAGCAACTTAGCGAGGACGATGGGTCGGGGAGCGACCCAGTCGGCCACAGGCGAAATCTGCTTTTGCCAAAGCTGTAGAAGAATGCAGAATCAAGTCCGGCGGGTTCTCCAAGGGCTGGCCCTTGGATGGTTCTTTCCCCCATTTCTGTCCACACAGAAATGGGGCCGCCGGGGCCCCGCACAGCGGGTTTTTCGTATGGCCCGCCCGGAGGGCAAACCGGGAAATAGTTAAAAAAAGGGCTGTTCCACGCGCAGTGAAACAGCCCCCGACGGGATACTTACTTCAGGCCAAACTTCCTGTTGAAGCGTTCAACACGTCCGCCAGTGTCCACCAGCTTCTGCTTGCCGGTGTAGAAAGGGTGACACTTGGAGCAGATTTCAACTTTAATATCCTTCTTGGTAGACCCGGTCTCAAACACGGCGCCGCAGGCGCAGCGGATGGTCGTCTGCTGATAATCGGGCTGGATGTCCTTCTTCACGATTGTTCACCTCTTTCGGTTCCATACAGGGCGCAAAAGTCCCGTAATTTTCAAAGCTGGGCTATTATATCACGGCTTGTCCCTAAAATCAAGGGCTTCTCCAAATTTTTTTCCCTGTCCTGTATGTGCTAAAAGGCGAATTTTTCTGTCCCGGCCCGGCTCCGCCTTGTATTTCCCCAAAAACCTGCTATACTACAATCAGATATGTACCGGCAAGGGCCTTGCCGGTGCCGGGGTTTATTGGATTTTCCGCTCTACCGTGTTTACCGCCCGGGTGACGGTGTCCGCCGCTGCGCCGGCGGCCTGTCGGCCCAATCGCCCCATGGTCTTATTCCGGGGCAGCATCATGCCCAGGGC
>CAVJIP010000062.1:17654-29156 GCA_963649625.1 Bacteroidaceae bacterium | reverse complement strand
GGCCCATGGCCATAAAAAATCCTTTTGCTTCCATGTGCAATCCCTCCTTGGGAGCAGTCTGCCCCGGCTGACTGGGGCGCATTCAGAAAGGAACCGAAAGATTATGGGAATTATGCTAAAAAACGCTGATTTTGTAGACCCTATTGCCGGAACCGTGGCCCAGCTGGACGTTCTGGTGGAGCAGGGACACATTGCCGCCATGGCCCCGGAGATACCGGCAGGGGGCCATCAGGTGATGGACCTGACCGGGTGCTGCCTTTGCCCCGGGCTGGTGGATATGCACGTCCACTTCCGGGATCCGGGCCAGACCTATAAGGAGGACATTTTGACCGGGGCGGCGGCGGCAGCAGCCGGCGGCTTCACCACGGTGGCCTGTATGCCCAACACCAAGCCGGTGATTGACAGCCCGGAGCTGGTGGAGTATGTGCTGCGCCGGGGCCGGGAGGCCGGAGCCAGCCGGGTTCTGCCCATTGGTGCGGTCACGGTGGGCCAGCAGGGAGGGCAGCTTACGGACTTTTCGGCCCTGGCCCTGGCCGGCGCCGTGGCCTTTTCCGACGACGGGGTGCCGGTGGATTCGGCCAAGCGGATGCGGGATGCCCTGCTGGCAGCCAAGGCCCTGGGCATGGTGGTGATTTCCCACTGCGAGGACGGGGAGATGGTGCAGAATTACGCCGTCAACGAGGGGGAGATCTCCCGAAGGCTGGGTCTGCCGGGACGGCCCGCCATTGCCGAGGAGCTGATGGTGGCCCGGGATCTGATGCTGGCGGAGGAGACTGGGGGCCACGTCCATATTGCCCATGTGTCCACGGCCGGGTCTGTCCGGCTGATTCGGGAGTACAAGGCCCGGGGGGTAAGGGCCACCGCCGAGACCTGTCCCCAGTATTTCACCTTTACCCAGCAGGAGCTTTTGACCCATGGCACCCTGGCCCGGGTCAATCCCCCGCTGCGCACGGAGCGTGACCGGAGGGCGGTGCTGGAGGGGGTCATAGACGGCACCCTGGACTGCATTGTGACGGATCACGCCCCCCACAGCGTCCAGGAGAAGGCGCAGCCCCTCCCGGAGGCCCCCAGCGGAATGGTGGGCCTGGAAACCAGCCTGGCCGCCTCCTATACGGCCCTGTGCCTGCCGGGGTATCTGACCCTGCCGGAGCTGCTGAAGCGGATGTCCGCCGCCCCCGCCGCCATTTTGGGCCTGGAGACGGGGGTACAGGTGGGCCGGAGGGCAGACCTGATGGCCTTTGACCCCAGGGCCCAGTGGACGGTGGAGCCGGAGAGGTTCCGCTCCAAGGGCCGCAACACCCTGTTCGGGGGAAGGCATCTCACCGGCCGGGTCACGCTGACCATGGTGGCGGGGAGCATTGTTTTTCGGGGATAGGGAAGGGAGGCGGGTGTCCCGCCTCCTTTTTGAATCGGGCTCCTTTACATTCCCTGGGGAATGTGCTACACTTACCCTGTAAGACCCTTGAAGGCAACCTATTGTAAAAGGAGTGTCCCCTATGTCGATGGATGTATTACAGGAAAAAATTCGGCAGAAAAAGAACCCCACCGTGGCCGGGCTGGACCCCAGGCTGGACTATATTCCCCAGCACCTTTTGGATGCGGCCTATGCCAGGTACGGCCAGACCCTGCAGGGTGCGGCGGAGGCCTATCGGCTGTTCTGCCGGGGACTGATTGACGGGCTCAAGGACGTGGTTCCCGCCGTAAAGCCCCAGAGCGCCTATTTTGAGGTGCTGGGCAGTGCGGGCATTGCGGTGCTGGAGGAGGTCTGCGGCTATGCCAGGGAGCAGGGGCTTTATGTGATTATGGATGCCAAGCGGGGGGACATCGGCTCTACCTGTGAGGCCTATGCCCAGGCCTACCTGGGGCAGACTGCGGTGGGAGAGAACCGCTTTTCCCCCTTCGACTGTGACAGCATTACCGTCAACGGCTATCTGGGCACCGATGCCCTAAAGCCCTTTACCGCCCTGTGTAAGGAGCGGAATAAGTCCATTTTCCTGCTGGTCAAAACCTCCAATCCCAGCTCCCGGGAGCTTCAGGATCTGATCGCCGGAGACCGGCTGGTACACACGGTGGTGGCGGATCTGGCGGTGCGGCTGACGGACAAGGAGCAGCTGATGGGCCCCTCCGGCTGGTCGGCCATCGGGGCCGTGGTGGGAGCCACCCATCCCCGGGATTTGAAGGCCCTGCGGGAGAAATATCCCCAGCTGTTTTTCCTGGTTCCGGGCTACGGGGCCCAGGGGGGCAAGGCCCAGGACGTGCAGTACGCCTTTGACCGGTTTGGCCACGGGGCCCTGGTCAATTCCTCCCGGGGGATTATGTGCGCCTGGAAAAAGACCCGGGAGGGCACCGGCCGGGACTATCAGGAGGCGGCCCGAAACGAGGCCGTCCGTATGCGGGACGACATCTGCACCTATGTGACGGTGCTCTAACCGAGGAGGAGACTATGGCATTACTTACCACCGCTTCGGTTCTGGAGGTTCAGGCCGGAGCCGTCTATACCACCCTGGTGCTGACCCAGCCGGAGCTGGCCGGGCTGGCCCAGCCGGGACAGTTTCTCCATCTGCGCTGCGGAGAATTGCAGCTGCGCAGGCCCATCTCCATTGGAGGTGTGGAGGGAGACCGGCTCACCCTGATTTTTGAGGTAAAGGGCAAGGGCACCCGCTGGCTCTCCCGGCGCAGACCCGGGGAGAAGTTGGATGTGCTGGGCCCGCTGGGTCACGGCTTTCCCCGGCTTTCGGGCCGGGTGCTGCTGGCAGGCGGCGGCGTGGGGGTTCCTCCCCTGCACTTTGCGGCCCAGAGAATGGAAAATGCCGATGGGGTGCTGGCGTTCCGGGGCCGGGAGCGGGCCCTGCTGATTCCGGAGCTGGAGGCCCTGTGCGGCCGGGTGCTGGTCATGAGCGACGACGGCAGTCTCGGCACCCGGGGCTTCGCCGCCCAGGGGGTAGAGGCCATGCTGGAAAAGCAGTCCTATCAGGCGGTCTTTGCCTGCGGCCCGAAAATCATGCTGAAAACCACCTTCCAGGCCTGCCGGAAGGCGGGGGTGGACTGCTATGTCTCCCTGGAGGAACGGATGGGCTGCGGGGTGGGGGCCTGTCTCACCTGCGCCGCCGCCATTTACGGGCCGGAGGGAGGGCCTGTTATGAAAAAGGTCTGTAAGGACGGGCCGGTATTTCGGGGAGAGGAGGTGGTCTGGGATGGCTGAGCATACCGTGGATATGGCCGTGACCCTGGCGGGAATGACCATGGCAAATCCCATTGTGGCGGCCTCCGGCACCTTCGGCTTTGGCCGGGAATACGCCGAGTTTTATCCCCTGAGCCGACTGGGCGGCATTTGCGCCAAGGGGCTGACCCTGCACCCCAGGGCGGGCAATCCCGGCCCCCGAATCGCAGAGACTCCCGCCGGAATGCTCAACAGCGTGGGCCTGCAAAATCCCGGGGTGGAGGGCTTCCTCCGGGAGGAGCTTCCCTGGCTCCGTCGGCAGGGGACAAGGGTCATTGTAAATCTTTCCGCCGGAACCGTGGAGGAGTTTGGGCAGATGGCCCAGATGCTTTCCGTGGAGGGGGTGGATATGCTGGAGGTGAATATCTCCTGTCCCAACGTAAAATGCGAGGGGCTGGCCTTCGGCACCCGGCCGGAGACGGCGGCGGCGGCCACCCGGGCGGTGAAGGAGCATACCCACCTGCCGGTGATGGTCAAGCTCAGCCCCAATGTCACCTCCATCGGGGAGATTGCCCAGGCGGTGGAGGCCGCCGGTGCGGACGCCCTGTCCCTTATCAACACCCTGCTGGGAATGCGCATTGACCTAAGCACCCGGCGGCCCATTCTGAAAAACAACACCGGGGGCCTCAGCGGCCCGGCGGTGCTGCCGGTGGCAGTGCGGTGTATTCAGGAGGTCTACCGGGCGGTCAAAACCCCCCTGCTGGGCATGGGCGGGGTGCAGACCGGGGAGGACGCAGCGGAGCTGATGATGGCCGGGGCCTCCGCAGTGGCCGTGGGAACCGCCATTTTAACCGACCCGCTGGCCCCCTGCCGCATCGCCCGGGAGCTGGAGGACTTCTGCCGGAGCCATGGGGTGGAGGCGGTGCAGTCCCTCACCGGCACTCTGGAGGTCTGGTAGGTGACGACCCTTTATCTCATTCGCCACGGGGAGGCGGAGGGGAACCTTTACCGCCGGATGCAGGGGCAGTATGACAGCCGGATTACGGCTCTGGGCCTGCGGCAGATTGAGGCCCTGGGACAGCGGTTTCGGGACGTTCCCCTGGAGGCGGTCTATTCCAGTGACCTGTGCCGGGCCATGGAAACGGCGGCGGTGCTGTGCCGTCAGCGGGGCCTTCCCCTCCATACGGATTCCCGGCTGCGGGAGATTGACGTGGGCCCCTGGGAGGACCGCACCTTCGGAGATGCGGCGGCGGAAAATCCCCTGGAGATGGAGCAGTTCACCAGCCGCCTGACGGACTTTTCCCTGCCGGGTGCGGAGGGGTACGGTCAGGTGGCCCGGCGCATGGAGGCCGTGGTGCGGGAAATCGCAGGGCGGCATCCCAAGGGCCAGGTGGCCATTGTGTCCCACAGCCTTTCCATCGGGGCCCTGCTGGCGGCGCTGTTCTTCGGGCTGGAGCACCCGGAAAGGGCCGGACGGAGCACCAATACGGCGGTGACAAAGCTGACGGTTACAGGTGACACCTTTTCCATGGACTACTGCCATGACGCCTCCCATTTGACGGGGGAGCTTTCCCCGGCCCATCCCCGGGCCTCCATGCATATCCGGCCCATGGGGGAGGGGGCGGCGGAGGAGTATATCCGCTATCGCCGGGATGCCTGGCAGGTGGTCTACGGCTCTCTGGAGGGCTTTAACGGCCCCGGCTTTTGGCTCGATGCCCAGCGCACCCTGGGGCCTGACCCCTGGGCCATGGTGGTGGGGGAGCTGGAGGGGCGGCCTGTGGGAATGCTCCAGCTCAGCCCGGAGCGGGACAGGGGAAAGGGCGTGGGTTACATTCCCTTTCTCTACCTGCGGGAGCCCTACCGCCACCGGGGCCTGGGCATTCAGCTTATCGGCCACGGGGTCAGCTTTTACCGGCGGCTGGGCCGCACCAGGCTCCAGCTGTCCGTGGCCCCCACCAATGAAAACGCCCTGGGCTTTTACCGGAAGTACGGTTTTCATCAGGTGAAAAAGCAAAGAGGCCGGTTTGGCCGTCTGCTGCTGCTGGAAAAGGACATTGCCCCGCCGATGCCTCCCAGGGACATTCCCATTATTCCGGAATAGGAAACAAGAGCCTCCCGCAGCCGCGGGAGGCCCATTTTATCCAAAATCCAAAACCATCTGGTCATAGCCCAGGGACGTAAAGCCCAGACGGCGGTAGAGCCGGAGGGCATTCTGGTTTTCCGGCTCGGCCTCCAGGCGGAACCGGAAAACCTCCTTGGGCCGCCGGGCCATCAGGCCCCGGAGATACCGGCTGCCCAGGCCCTGCCCCCGGAACTCCGGCCTGAGATATAGCTCCTCCAGCCACCAGACCAGGCCCCCGGCCTCCTGGGAAAAGGTCACGGAAATCAGCCCGTAGCCTGCGGCCCTGCCGTCCTTTTCCAGCATAAAGCCCTTGGCGTAGGGGCTGCCGGAGACCATCTCCTGAAAGCACCGGGCAAAGTTCTCCTCCGGCACCGGGTGGAGCACCGCATCGGAGCGGTAAAACGCCCGGCACATTTGAAGGTACGTCTCCCGGTCAGCTTCTGCCAGGGGACGAATGGTAAAATCGTCCATCCTTCAGCGGGCCTCCAGGGCCATCACCTTGTCCACCCGCCGCTGATGGCGGCCTCCCTCAAACCGGGTGGTGAGCCAGGTGTCCACAATGGCCAGGGCCAGGTTTTGGCCCACGATGCCCGCACCCAGGGCCAGCACATTGGTGTTGTTGTGCTGCCGGGTCAGAGCGGCGGAGAGGGTGTCCGAGCAGAGGCCACAGCGAATCCCGGGGATCTTATTGGCCACCATGGAAACGCCGATGCCGGTGGTGCAGATGAGAATGCCCCGTTCACATTCCCCGGCGGCAACGGCCCGGGCGGCCGGGGCGGCATAGTCGGGGTAGTCACAGCTCTCCAAGGAATCCGTGCCAAAGTCCCGCACCGAATAGCCTTTTTCTATGAGATGGGCCTTGACGGCCTCCTTCAGGGCGTAGCCGCCGTGGTCACTTGCGATTGCAATCATAAATCGTTCCTCCAATTTTTATTGTCCCTGCCATCGGCACTAGCCCCAGGGCCAGCCGGGGAGCCATTTCAGGAAATTCAGACAATAGGAAATGCTTACCGCCACCCCGGAGAGCACCGGGTAGAACAGGGCAAACAGCCCCACCTGGAGCCCGGTAAAGCAGCAGACCAGCCGGTCGTTTTTCGGCCGCCGGGAGATGAGCTCGTCAAACACAAAGCTCAGGGCCAGCACCAGAAACAGGCTGCATCCAAAGTAGTGATAGGCGAAGGTGGTGCGGGTGATAATGACCCAGGGAATAAACTGGCAGAGATAGCCCGCCCAAATCAGCAGCGCAGCGGGGCTTCTCCGCTTCCAGAAGGCGGGAACCATGGCCACCAGGGCCACAAGCCCGGCCCAGGAAATCAGGGGACTGTTAAAGGAGCCGAAGGCGGACTTGGTGGTTTCCCCGTACTGGAGATAGTAGAGAATGGGCCGCAGGTCAAAGAGCCACTGATACCACCGGGAGGAATAGGGATGGGTCTGATTGACCCCGCTGTGATAGGTGAGCATATAGACCTGGTTGTCCCAGATCAGCTGATAATAGTCCTTCCGCAGGAGCATTTCCGGGAAGCTCATGTCCCGGGCCAGTCCGTAGGGAATATAGCTCAGGCAGTAAATCACCCCGGGCACCAGCAGAAAGAACACCAGGGAAAGGGCCAGAATCCCCGCCAGCTCCTTTCCATAGCCGGAAAGGCCCTTGGCCCGGTATTTCATCACCAGCCGGAGAAGCCACAGCAGGGCCAGCCCCACGCCTCCGTAGAGCACCGTCCATTTGCAGGCGCAGCCAATGCCGAAGAACAGGCCGGACAGGGCCAGCTCCCACCAGGTTTTGCGGAGGCCCTCGTCATAGGGGGCGGTCATCCACCGCCACATAAACAGAAAGCTCACCAGGACAAAGAACACCCCATAGGTGTCAATGGTGGCGATTCGGGTCTGGGTGTAGTGCATAAACTCAAAGGCAAACAGGGTGGCGCCGCACAGAGCCACCTTGGTTTTCCCAAACATATTTTTAATCAGCACATACAGGGGCAGCAGCATCAGCACCCCGAAGAACGTCCCCATAAACCGATAGCCAAAGGGGGTCATGCCGAACAGCTCCACCCCCAGGGCAATCAGGAGCTTGCCCAGAGGCGGGTGGGTGATCTCATAGGGATAGACGTTTTTAATGTTCTCATAGGCGGTGCGCCCATGGTAGATCTCGTCAAAGTACATACTGTTGTACCAGCTGGGGGCATCGGGCACGGTGTCCTGCTCGTCCAGAAGCACGCTGTCCACCCCGGTCACATCCAGCAGAGCCCCGTCCTGGCCGTACAGGGCCAGCTCCCCCAGCTCCATGGGCAGGGTTCGGGCCGAAATGCGGATATACCGGGCGTTGATGCTGTCCCGGTCCATTTTGGCGTACTGCCACTTAAACAGATCCGCATAGCTCTGGGGCATGGCCGCATCGTTTTCCTCCCCCTCGCTGTCCGTGGCCGCCTCCGGGTTGCAGACCCGAATCCAATTGCTGCCGTTGCCGGAGAAGTACAGGTCATAGTCTCCCGGGTACAGGCCGGTGTAGTACATAATGGAGGAAATGGTCTGACTGCTGCCCAGGTCGATCTCCACGGAGCTGCTCTCCTGGGTGAAGGTATAAAAGCTCCTGGGGGCCAGGGTGCTGCCCAGATTGGTAAAGGCCACCACCCCATAGAGAAGCATCAGAAGCAGCAGCGGGAGCACATCCCGCCGCTCCATGGGAAACCGTCTGCCGTCCAGGGTGAATTTGGGGCGGTCATAGGTTTGAATCCATTCCAGGGTGCCCATGCGAGGGGCCATTTCTCTGCGGTACAGGACAAAGAAGCCCAGAATCAGCCCGATGAGCAAAAGCATCAGGGCCGTGGCCGTAGGCCGGATGGTCTGGAAATAGCCGGTTATGGCTTGGAGCATACCGCTCACCTCCTGTGTCGAAGCGCTTTTGTTATTTTACCATCTCTCCCGGGAAATTGCAATCACAGAAGGGAAAATACTCCCGGACAAAATCCACCTGGTTCACCTGGAAGGACTTTCCTCGCAGGTACCCCAGGGGGCCCGGGTCGGTGGAAAAGTCAAAGGTCAGCCGGTAGGCGTACAGGGCCTGGTACTTTCGGTCATACCCGGTTTCGGCCCGGCCGTATTTTCCGTCCCCCAGAAGGGGATGGCCCGCAGCGGCAAATTGGGCCCGAATCTGGTGGGTCCTGCCGGTGATGAGCTTACACTCCACCAGGGACAGCTCTCCCTTTTCGGCAAGGGTCTTGTATTGGGTCTGGCAGGACTTTGCCCCCTTTTGGGGGTGCTTCGTCACATAGACCCGGTTTTTCACCGCATCCTTAAACAGGTAGCCCTGGAGGCTGCCCTCCCGGGGGGACATGGTGCCGTGAATCACCGCCAGATACCGCTTGTCCAGCTCCCGGTTTTTGATTTTCTCGTTCATAATCCGCAGGGTCTGGGCGTTTTTCGCCGCAATCACAATGCCCCCGGTGTTTCGGTCAATGCGGTTGCACAGGGCCGGGGCAAAGGCGTTTTCCTGCCGGGGCCGCCACTCTCCCTTGGCGTAGAGATAGGCCTGAATGTGGTCGATCAGGGTGCGGCCATACTCCGCCCCATCGTGGGGATGCACCGCCAGCCCGGGGCGCTTATCGCACAGCAGCAGGTTCTCGTCCTCATAGACCAGGTTCAGCCGGGGGGAGGAAACGGTGAGATAGGCGTTTTCCGCCCGGGGCTTGTCGAAAAACTCGTCGTTAATATACATCTCCACCAGGTCGCCGGTTTGGAGCCGGGTGTCCCGCTGGGCTCTGGCCCCGTTGACCTTGATTCGCTTCAGCCGGATATACTTTTGGCTCAGGGAGGCAGGCAGCAGCGGGACGGTTTTGGCGATAAACCGATCCAGCCGCTGTCCTGCGTCGTTTTTTCCAATGGTAAATGCTTTCATGGTCTGGTTCCTTCCCTTGGGGCCGGGGCCCCAGGCTTTGGTATCATCATACCGGGAACGCCGCCGATTGTCAAGGACAGGCTTTTTGCACCCGCAAAGTTTAGATTGATTTATCCCGGAAAAAATGCAATAATAAAAAGGGCAATACCGCACAATTGCGTCATAGGTCTTTGGCGGTTCTTTTACCCCACAAATTTCCTGGGAAACCCTGAAATACACAAAGTATTCCTGTGCTTTTCCAACAAATTTGTGGTGCAAAATTCCACGCCAAATTTCCTTGCCGAATGATGCGGGATTACCCTGGAACCCTGCCCTAAGGCAGCAGGAACAACGAAAATTAGGAGGTGGCCAAATTGGCAAAACCTTTGGTTGCCATTGTGGGACGGCCCAACGTGGGCAAGTCCATGCTTTTTAACAAGCTCACCGGCCGCCGCACCGCCATTGTGGAGGACACCCCCGGGGTCACTCGGGACCGAATCTATGGGGAGTGCGACTGGAATGGCCGGGACTTTGAGCTGGTGGACACCGGCGGCATTGAACCGAAAACCGACAGCGAAATGCTGAAATTTATGCGGCGGCAGGCGGAGCTGGCCATTGAGACGGCGGACGTGATCGTGATGGTCTGCGACATTAAGACCGGGCCTACGGCGGCGGACCATGAAATCGCCAATATGCTGCTGCGGAGCAAAAAGCCTCTGGTGCTGGCGGTGAACAAATGCGACAGCACCGGGCCGGTGAACCCGGACATCTATGAGTTTTATTCCCTGGGCCTGGGAGAGCCAATTCCCGTCTCCGCCTTCCACGGCCACGGCACCGGCGACCTGTTAGACCTGTGCGTGGAGAGCTTTCCTCCCGCCGGGGAGGAGGAGCTCCAGGCCGAGGTCATTAAGGTGGCCATTGTGGGCAAGCCAAATGCGGGCAAGTCCAGCCTGCTCAACCGGATTCTGGGGGAGGAGCGGGTGATTGTCTCCAGCGTGGCGGGCACCACCCGGGACGCCATTGACAGCTACTTTGAAAACGACCAGGGCAAATACGTCTTTATCGACACCGCCGGTATGCGGAAAAAGGCCCGGGTGGAGGATTCGGTGGAACGATTCTCCAATATGCGGACGGTGGATGCCATTTCCCGGGCGGACGTGTGCCTTATCATGATTGACGCAGGGGAGGGCATTACCGAACAGGACACCAAAATTGCCGGACTGGTTCACGAGGCGGGGAAGGCTGCGGTGATTCTGGTGAACAAATGGGATGCGGTGGAAAAGGACAGCAAAACCATGGACAGCTTTACCAAATCCGTCCGGGAGGGCCTGGCCTATATGACCTACGCCCCGGTTTTGTATATCTCCGCCCTGACGGGCCTGCGGGTTGACCGAATCTATGAAACCATCAATGCGGTGGCCAATCAAAACGCCCTGCGGATTTCCACCGGCACCTTGAACGGGATTCTGGCGGACGCTACCGCCCGGGTGCAGCCCCCCACCGACAAGGGCCGCCGGTTAAAGGTCTACTATATCACCCAGTCCGGGGTCAAGCCCCCTACCTTTGTACTGTTCTGCAACAGTGCAAAGCTGTTCCATTTTTCCTATCAGCGGTATCTGGAAAACCAGCTGCGGGGGGTATTCGGCTTTGAGGGAACTCCCATTCGGCTGATTATCCGGCAAAAGGGAGAGGACGGTGACAGGCTGTGATGTCCCAGGTGGTGGGTGTGCTGTTGGGGGGGCTGCTTCTGACGGGGGTGCCCTATATGCTGGGCTGCTCCAACGGCGCAATTTTGGTGTCCAAGTACATTCTCCGGGACGACATTCGGGGCCACGGCAGCGGCAACGGAGGGCTGACCAACTTTTACCGGGTGTTCGGCGGAGGGCTGACCCTACTGGTGATTCTGGCGGACGTGCTCAAGGCGGTGTTTTCCCTGCTTCTGGGTATGCTGGGGGCCCGGCTGCTGACCCAGGCGGGGATAGACGGCTTTACCCCCCTCCGGGCCAAGTACATTGCCGGGCTGTTCTGCGAGCTGGGGCATATGTTTCCCGTGACCTTCGGCTTCAAGGGGGGAAAGGGGATTATGTCCGGGGGCATCATCGCCATTATGATTGACTGGCGGGTGGCCGCGGTGGTTTGGGGCTCCTTCCTGCTGCTGAGTGTGCTGACCCGGTATGTGTCTCTGGGGTCGGTGTCCACAGGCATTCTGTTTCCTCTGATGGCCTGGGTGCTGTTCCGGGACCCGGTGTGCTTTGTATTTGCCCTTTTCATCGGCGGGCTGATCGTGTTCCAGCATCGGGGCAACATCCAACGGCTGGTACAGGGCACAGAAAGTAAATTTTCCTT
>CAVJIP010000062.1:0-17627 GCA_963649625.1 Bacteroidaceae bacterium | reverse complement strand
GAATTATGAAAATTGCAGTGGTTGGCAGCGGCGGCTGGGGGACGGCTCTGGCTATTTTGCTCCACAACAACGGCCATCAGGTGGATATGTGGTCCTTCAGCCAGAAGGAGGTGGACTACATCCGGGCCCATCAGGAAAATCAGCTTCTCAAGGGGGTGGCCATTCCCCGGGAGATCGGCCTGACCACGGACATTTCCCTGGTGGGGGGAAGGGACATTGTGGTGTCGGCGGTGCCCTCCTTTGCGGTGCGGCAGACGGCGGAACGAATGAAGGACTATCTGACCCCGGGAACCCTTTTGGTGTCGGTGACAAAGGGCATTGAGCGGGACACCGCCAAGCGGATGAGCCAGATTCTCACGGAGGTCACAGGCCAGACCGTGGCGGTGCTCTCCGGCCCCACCCACGCCGAGGAGGTGGGCCGTGGGGTTCCCACCGGCTGTGTGGTGGCCTGCCCGGACCGGGCCGTGGCCGAGGAGATTCAGGACGTGTTTATGAGCCCGGTGTTCCGGGTCTACGCCAGCCAGGACATTGTGGGGGTGGAGCTGGGGGCCGCCCTGAAGAACATCTACGCCCTGGTGGCAGGGGTTCTGGAGGGGGCCGGCTGCGGAGACAACACCAAGGCCCTGATGATGACCCGAGGCCTGACCGAGTCCGCCCGGCTGGGGGTGGCCCTGGGGGCCCAGCGGGAGACCTTTGCGGGCCTGTCCGGGGTGGGAGATTTGATCGTCACCTGCTGCTCCATGCACTCCAGAAACCACCGCTGCGGCATTCTCATCGGCCAGGGCAAAAAGGCCCAGGCGGCCATGGAGGAGGTGGGGGCCGTGGTGGAGGGCTATTACGCCGCCGCCTCCGCCCACGACCTGGCCCGGAAAACCGGCGTAGAAATGCCCATCGCCGAAGCGGCCTATCAGGCCCTCTATGAGGATTTGGAGGTGGCGGATGCCATTCGGATGCTCATGGGGCGGAGCCGCCGCCATGAAATCGAGGAAAACTGGCTGCAAAGAGCATAAGAAGATAGCGCAGAGCCGCCTCCGGGAGAGGCGGCTCCTATTTTTTACTTCTTCTTTTTTCTGACCACTGCCACGATTCCCAGCACCACAAGAAGGGCACCGGCGCAGCCGATGACAATCACCGGGGCGTGGCTGCCGGTCTGGGCCTCCGCTGGGGCAGGCTCGGCTGCCGTCACGGCCTGGGCCGTCTCCCGGGGGGCCGGTGCTTCCGTGGCCTCTGCCAGGGAAGCCTCCTCCAGGGAATCCTCCTTCACCAGGGAAGTCTCCGGCTCCGGGGGCACATAGCTGCCGGACACCAGAATGCTGCCGGTGTAGGTCTTTCCCGGCTCCGGCTCCAGGCTCTGGCCGTCCAGGGTGATCTCTCCCGCAATGGCACCGGCCTCCGACACCGTCAGGCTGCTCAGGCTGGATTCCCCGGTGACGTTCCACTGGGCCCCGGGGCCCAGGGTAAGGGCCACCCCGTAGGTGGCGTCAAAGCTGTCGTCCACCACCCAGTTTACCTGGCCGTACTGGGCCCAGCGGCTGTTCCAGCTGTCTATGGTGCCGGAGACAATGCGGCCTGTCAGGGTGGTGTTTTCCAGCTCCAGGGTCATGCGCCTCTGGTAGTCCTCGTGGAGAATGTCCCCGGACACGTCCATGTCCTCCATGGTGACGGCAACGGGATTTACCTGGTCTCCGTCTCCCGCAGAGAGAAAGTTCCCCATAGAGTCGGAGTTCAAAACCGTATGCACCAGCACATTGTTGTAGCTATAGAGCCGGACGTTTTTCAGGTCAATATTGGCGGAGGTGGAGCGAATCAGGAAGGTATCTCCGCTGACATAGTCGATATAGGCCCCTACGCCGTCTCCGTAGTCGTAGTAATCCTTGGTGGACTTCAGGGTGTTGTCCGTGCCGATTTCGGTGTCCTCTGCCCAGAAGGTGCCGCAGTCCGCCGCCATCAGCCCCTGGCCCATCATGTCCGGGGCGTGGATCATCACCGCATTTCGTCCGCCGATGATGCTGGTGTCTTTTGAAACGGCCTGCCCCTCATGGTACTGCATGACGCTTTCGTCCGCCTTGCTGCTGGGATAGGCGTGAATCTGGCCGCTTTTGGAGATGATACAGCCAATCTCTCCGGCGGAAAGCCGACTGCCGTAGAGCCAGACCCGGCAATTGGTGTCGGCGTAGGTGGCATAGCCGCCGTTTTCCGCCACGCCCTCGGTGTTGTAGGCGTAGAGATCCAGGCCGGTGCCCGTGGCGGAGTCCGTGGACAGGGCCGCCCAGCCCTCGGCGGTGCAGGTGGAGTCAAAATAATAGGTCCGGGTGGCTCCAATGGAGAAGTTGGCCCGGGCGGTGCCGGAAATCAAGAGGGCCTCGTTGGAAAAGGGCTCCGAAACGGCGGCGGTGTTTTCGTTGCTGCCGGTGGAGGTCACGGTGGAGTTGTTTACAATCAGGGTGGCATCGTTGTAGTTGGCGGTCACATACCGGGCCGCACCGTCCACCTGGAGCTGAGAATCGGAAATATACAGCACGGCACCGTTGTCAATATTGGTGGCGGCGCCGCCGGCGTCCTCGTCGGTGGCCGGGGAATCCGT
Organism: Bacteroidaceae bacterium; assembly: GCA_963649625.1. Classification (GTDB taxonomy): domain Bacteria; phylum Bacillota; class Clostridia; order Oscillospirales; family Oscillospiraceae; genus HGM13006. The sequence goes on along the minus strand of CAVJIP010000062.1, from coordinate 15,043 downwards.
GCCCAGCCGGATGGTACACTTTTTCAGCCGCACCCGGCTGTCCGGGCCGGTAATCACCAGGCCGTTGAAGGTATAGTCCCCGCTGGTTAGCTCCAGGTCTTCGATGGTGAGAAGCCCGTCCGCCTGGGTGATGTAGTCGGAATAGGCCCCGGGGTCATACTCCGCCGCCGTGTCCTCCGCCCCGTCCGTAATGACAATGGCGGCGGCATCCGGGGCGGCATCTCCTCCGCCACCTCCTCCGCCCGGCGGGGGCGCCATGCCTCCCTCCGGGGGCATCATGTCCCCGGCCAGGGCCTGCCCGCTGAGCAGCACCGACAGGCACAGCAGGCCCGCCATATAGCGTTTCCAATTGTTCTTCACGTTATGTTCTCCTCCTTCCGGTTTATGGGGCTATTATACGTTAGCCCCGGAGGAAAGGAAAGAAAAATCCGCCGGGGAGGCGGGCGAAATTTGGGGAGGTAAATTGGCTATTTTACCGTTCAAAATATGTCCGGGGTGTTTCATTTTCTTCCCGGAGGGAAAAATAAAACCCCGAAACCATTGTTTCAGGGTTTATGTCGCACTGCCTGGTGACCCGCCGGGGGATCGAACCCCGGACACCCTGCTTAAAAGGCAGGTGCTCTACCGACTGAGCTAGCGGATCGAATGGCAGGGATGGCGGGACTCGAACCCACGGTTCCAGAGTCAAAGTCTGGTGCCTTAACCGACTTGGCCACATCCCTAAATGCAAACCGGCAGCATCAAACACCGCAAGAGTAGAAGAAGTGGGGTGAGTAATCGGATTCGAACCGACGATCTCCAGAGCCACAATCTGGCGCTTTAACCAGCTAAGCTATACCCACCGTGTTCAGCTTCTTCTGCGCCATGCAGCCGCCAGAGGCTGCCTTGGTACGCCAAGAGGGACTCGAACCCCCGACCTACTGCTTAGAAGGCAGTTGCTCTATCCAGCTGAGCTATTGGCGCAGATCATGGAGCGGGTGATGGGAATCGAACCCACACGACCAGCTTGGAAGGCTGGGATTCTAGCCATTGAACTACACCCGCACAGGGCTGAAATGTCAGCCTTTAGATGGTATCACATTCCCCGGGGTTTGTCAAGAATTTTTTCGGGGGCATTCCTGGAAAAGGGGCCATCAAAGAATGCTCAGCACCCAGCCCTTCAGGTACAGGGCCGAGGGCTCTCCAATGGCGGCGGGGTGATCTCTGGACTGCATCAGCTCCCGAATCAGCCGCACCTGGCGGCCACTGTCCGCCGCCGCCTCCCGGAGCATTTTCAAAAACAGCTCCCGGGTCATAAACTGGCTGCAGGAGCAGGTGACGAGAAAGCCCCCGGGCCGGGTCAGCTGCATACACCGGTAGTTCAGCTCCTTATAGCCCTTGTAGGCCCCCTCCAGGGCCCGCCGGGACTTGGCAAAGGCCGGAGGGTCCAGAATCACCACATCGTACTGAAGGCCCTGGTCGCACCGCTGATGCACCACATCAAACACATTGCCGCAAACGGTGTGGATGCAGTCTACTTCGTTTAGGGCCCCGTTCCGCTCCACCAGCTCCAACGCCTCCCGGGACACGTCCACCGCCTCCACGGACACCGCCCCATAGAGGGCGGCGTGGACGGAAAAACCCCCGGAGCAGCAGCACAGATCCAGCACGGATTTGCCCCATACATAGTCCTTCAATATGCCCCGGTTCTCCTGCTGGTCCAAAAAATGGCCGGTTTTTTGGCCCAAGGGAATGTTCACCAGCATTCTGGCCTCATGCTCCAGAATCTCCACCTCCGGGGGAACCTGGCCGTAGACACAGCCAGTCTGCTGAGGGAGGCCCTCCTTTTCCCGCACCTGCAGGTCGTTTCGCTCATAGATGCCCTTGGGGGCCAGCAGCTCCACCAAAAGCTCCACCAGCACCTCCTTCCACTGCTCCATGCCCAGGGAGACGATTTGGAAGGACAGATAGTCCCCGAATTTGTCCACCGTCAGCCCCGGCAGGCCGTCCGAGTCCCCGAACACCACCCGGCAGGCCCGGGTCAGGCCGATGGACTTTCGGTATTCCCAGGCCGCCCTCAGCCGTCTGCGAAAGAAGGCCCGGTCAATCTGCTCCGCCCTGTCCCGGGTGAGCACCCGCACCACGATTTTGGAGCGGCTGTTAAAAAAGCCCCGGGCCACAAACCGCCGCCGGCTGTCCAGCACATCCACCACCCCGCCGTCCCGGCAGGTGTCCGTGTACCAGTCGATTTCGTTGTCATAAATCCAAAGGGAGCCGTTTACAATGTCCTGTTCCTCTCCCCGTTTCAGGCATACTTCCATTCAAATCTCCTTATCGCAAAAGGCACAGCAGGTCTTTCCCCCGGTCTGCCTGGTCAGCGGCGGCAGGTACAGCTCCGTCTGGGTGATACAGTTGGGGTTATGGCAGACCGGCCCGTCTCCCACTGGCTGGGGCTGGGGCCTTTTGCGGCCCTGCTCCACCAGCTTCATCAGAAGGGCCATCCGGGCAAACATCCCGTACCTGGCCTGGTCAAAATACACCGCCCTGGGGTCGTCGTCTACACTTTGGGCAATCTCATCCACCCGGGGCAGAGGGTGCATCACCAACAAATCCTTCTTCGCCAGCCGCAGCTTTGAACGGGTGAGCACATACACCCCCTTGAGCCGGTCATATTCCAGGGGGTCGGTAAACCGCTCCCGCTGTACCCGGGTCATGTACAGCACATCCAGCTGGGGCATGGTGGCCTCCAGGTTTGTGACCTCCACAAAGGGCAGCTGATGGGCCTTCAAAAACTCCAGCATATAGCCGGGCAGCGCCAAATCCCGGGGGGCGATCAGATAGTAGCGGATGCCCGGGAACTTGGCCAGGGCCTTAATGAGGGAATGTACCGTCCTGCCGTACTTCAAGTCCCCACAGAAGCCCACGTTCAGATTCTCAATGCCCCCCCGCAGGGCGGAGATGGTGGTCAGGTCGGCCAGGGTCTGGGTGGGGTGCATATGGCCCCCGTCTCCTGCGTTGACCACCGGCACGTCCGCATACAGGGACGCAGCCTTGGCCGCCCCCTCCTTGGGGGAGCGCATGACGATCACGTCCCCGTAGCCGGAGACCATTTTCACCGTATCCTTCAGGGTTTCTCCCTTGGAGGTGGAGGAGGACTTGGGGTCGGCAAAGCCGAACACGCTGCCCCCCAGCCGGAGCATGGCCGCCTGAAAGGAGAAATTCGTCCGGGTGGAGGGCTCGAAAAACAGGCTGGCCATCACATCACCGTGCAGTGCATCCGCAAAGTCCTTGGGATGTGCGATGATCTGACTGGCCAGCCCATATAGCTCCTTCCATTCCTCCAGGGTAAGGTCTTCAATATCAATGAGATTCCTTAGTTTCAATGCCGCAGCCTCCCATAATACTTTGAATCGGCTTATTTTACCACGCAATTTGCCCTTTCGCAACAAGAAGTTTCTCCCATGGTTGCCGGACCTGCGGAATTGTGGTATACTCTCCCCGGTGATGACCATGCAGAACATACCTGTTTTTCTCTCTCAGGGGGGAACCGCCACCCTGATTCTCAAGGAGATTCCCCACCGGGGCAGGGCCTATATTCTTCTTCGGAGCCTGCTGCCCGGGGGCCTTCCGGCCCTGCTGGAGGAATGCGGCGGCTTCTGCCGGGGCTGCGGGGCCAAGGAAATCCTGGTGTCTCCCGGGGATACGGGCCTCCAGCCGGAGCTGCCCCACGCCTACGACCTTTACCGGCTCCATGTGCAAAAAGACCGGCTGCCGGCCCCGGGCCCGGGCCTGGGACTTGTGCCCATTTCCCCGGAAAACGATGCCGTCTATCAGCGAATCTACAACACCTGCTTTCGGGAGGTGTCCCACGCCCTGACCTATGACCTGGCCCAGCTTCGGCGCATCTACCGCTCCGGCCACCAGGGCTTTCTGGCCCTTGACCCCTCCGGCCTGCCCCTGGGCATGGGAGAGCTTCACGGCAACGAGCTGGCCGCCGTGGGCCTGCTGCCGGAGCATCGGGGGCGGGGCCTGGGGAGAAGCCTGACCCTTTCTCTCCTGGCCCGTTGTCCCGGTCCGGAGCTGACCCTGACCGTAGTCTCCGACAACACCGCCGCCCTGGAGCTGTATGACCGGTTGGGCTTTACCGTCTGTGGGACGGAATCCAGGTGGTATTATCTGCCATAAAGACGCCCCAGAATCACGACAGGTGATTCTGGGGTTTCCCATCAGGCCAAAAGGTCTTTTGTCTCCCGGGCGTTTTTCAGGATTTCCTGGCGCAGGGCGGGAAGGCCCGAAAATTTCATTTCTCCCCGGAGGCGTTTGCAGAAGTCCACCCGGATGTGCTGGCCGTAGAGCTCTCCTTCGTAGTCCAGAATCCATGGCTCCACCGTGACCCCCTGGGAACCCTCCACCGTGGGGCGCACCCCCACGTTGGTCACGGCCAGCCGCTCCGTCCCGTCCGGCAGGGCCACCTTGGAGGCATAGACCCCGTGGGCCGGAACCAGCACGTTCTCCGGAATCAGCAGATTGGCGGTGGGAATGCCCATGGTGCGGCCCAGGGCCCGGCCATGCACCACCGGGCCGGACAGGCAGTGGCTGTGGCCCAGAAACCGGGCCGCCTGCTCCATGTCTCCCTGCTCGATCAGGGTGCGGATATAGGTGGAGCTGACCACGATTCCGTCCAGGGATACCTGGGGTATCACGTCCAGGCCGATTTCCAGCTCCCGGCATTTCTCCGCCAGCCGCCGGGGATTTCCCTGGCCCTTGTCTCCAAAGCGAAAGTCATAGCCGCAGACCAGATGGGCCGCCTTGAGCTCTCCTACCAGATAGTCCTCCACAAATACGTCCCAGGGCATCTGCATCATCCGCCGGTCAAAGTGTACCAGAATCACATCGTCAATTCCAAAGCACCGGTGGAGAAGCTCCCGGCGGTCGTCTATGGAGTTGATGAGCCACACCGGCTTGCCCGCCACCAGGGTGTCCGGGTGGAGGTCAAAGCTCATCACCGAGGGACAAAGGCCCTTTTCCCGGGCCCGCTCCCTGGCCCTGTTGATCAGGCTGGCGTGGCCAATATGCACCCCGTCAAAAAAGCCCAGGGCAATCACACGTTCCTTCACCTGTTACTTCACCTCAAAAAAGCTCTTTACCGTCCGAAGGGTTCCGCCTTGCAGCTGTCCCAGCATGAGAAATTCTCCGTCGGGGCCGTAGACCCGGTACCGTCCCTCCGGCCTGTCCGGCATGGGAATCTCCCCTCCGTTTTTGCAGCGGACTGTCCACCGGGGCCCCAGGGTCAGGGCCGGGGACTCAGAAAACAGGCTGTCCACCGGGCGCACCAGCCGGGAGAGGGCGCCCTGTTCCCGGGCTTTCTGCACCTGCTCCAGGGTCACGCAGTCCGCAAGGGAAAAGCCACCGGCCCTTGTCCGCCGCAGGGACGACAGACAGCCGCCGCAGCCCAAGGCCGCTCCAATGTCATGACAGAGGGTGCGCACATAGGTGCCCTTGGAGCAGCGCACCCGCAGCCGGGCCTCCGTCCCCTGGAGGGACAGCAACTCCAGCTCATGAATCACAATGTCCCGGGGCTTTCGCTCCACGCTCTGCCCCTTCCGGGCCAGCTCATAGAGCTTTTTCCCGCCGATTTTCACTGCGGAATACATGGGGGGAACCTGGCTTTGGGGGCCTGCAAAGGCCGCCAGGGCCTGACGAAGGGCCGTCTCCGTCACCTCCGCCGGGCGGGTTTCCAGGATTTCCCCGGTGACGTCCTGGGTGTTGGTGACAGTGCCCAGCCGGAGGCCGGCCACATATTCCTTTTCATCGTTTTCACACAGCTCCACCGCCCGGGTGGCCCGGCCCAGAAACACCACCAGCACCCCGGTGGCCATGGGGTCCAGAGTCCCGGAATGGCCGATGCGCCGCTCCTGACAAATGCCCCGGAGCTTGGCCACCACATCGTGACTGGTCCAGCCCTGGGGCTTGTCCATGGCGAAAACCCCGTTCATTCCAGCGTCAGGCCGTGCTTGGAGATGGCCTGTAAAATCAGGCCCCTGGCCTCCTCCATGTCCCCGGAGACGGAGGCCCCGGCCGCCGCCCTGTGGCCGCCGCCGCCCAGCTCCCGGCAGATGTCCGAGGCGTTGTAGTCCTCCCCGGTGCGCAGGGACAGCCGGGAGCCGCCCTCCTTGGCCTGCCGAATCATCACGCCGATCTCCACCCCGGCAATGCCCCGGGGAAAGCCGGCAATGCCGTCTGCATCGTCCTCGGAGGCCCCCAGGGCCTCCAGGGTGCTGCGGCTCAGGCAGCACACGCACACCCGGCCTCCGGCGTAAAACTCTGCCGTCTCCGTCAGGGCCGCCTCCAGCCGGAGCCGGGAGATGGTCTTGGTGCCGAACATGACCTTGTTGATGGGGTAGGTGTCGGCCCCCAAATCCTTCAGCTCTCCGGCGGCCCGAAGGGTGTTTCCGGTGACGTTGGAGTATTGAAAGCAGCCGGTGTCCGTGGAAATGGCCAGATACAGGGCCTCCGCCATGGGCTTTGTCACCGGGCCAAGTCCCTTTAGGATTTCCAGCAGCAGCTCTCCGCAGGCGGCGCACCCGGGCTGTACATTGGTCATTTGGGCGTAGCCCTCGTTGGACATATGATGGTCAATGGACAGGACCGTTTTTCCGGCCAGCGTCTCCCCGTTCCGGGGCAGAAGCCCCTCCGTGGCCAAATCCACGGAAAGAACGGTGGCCCCCTCCGGCACCGTTTCCGTTTCCAGTCCCGCCAGATAGGGCAAAAACCGCTCGGTGGTGTCCGGGTTTTTCCACACCGCCGCCTGCTTGCCCAGCTGGCGCAGGCCCAGGCACAGGGCCGCCGCCGAGCCGACCGCATCTCCATCGGGGCTGCGGTGGTTCAAAATCAGATAGTTGTCATGGGCCTTGAGAAAATCAATGGTCTGACTATTGGTCATGGTCGTCCTCCGGAATGTCCAAGGTGGAAAGAATGTCAAAAATCCTGGCGCCGTGCTCCATGGAGTGATCCTCCAGGAAGGTCAGCTCCGGGGTGTAGCGCAGCTGCAGGGCCGCACCCAGCTCCCGCCGGAGATAGCCCCCCGCAGACCGCAGGCCCTTGAGCACCTCCCGGCTCCGGCTTTTGTCAAACACGGAGACGTAGACCTTGGCAGTCCGGAGATCCGGGGCGGTCTCCACCCCGGTAATGCTGATCATGCCCTGAACCCGGGGGTCCTTCAGCTCCCGGATGCGGGAACTGAGCTCCCGCATGATCTCCTCGTTGATCCGGCCAATTCGGCTGGAACTCATCGCAATCGCTCCTTATGGGATTTAGTCCTTGATCTGCTCCATAATGTAGCACTCAAAGACATCGTCCTCCTTGATGTCGTTATATTTCTCAATGGTCATGCCGCACTCAAAGCCCGCCGTGACCTCCTTGACGGAGTCCTTAAACCGCTGGAGGGAGCCCAGGGCCCCGTCATAGACCACAATGCCGTCACGCACCACCCGGACAGAGCCGCTGCGCTCGATTCGGCCGTCGTTGACATAGCAGCCCGCCACGGTTCCCACCGAGGAGACCTTGTAGACCTGGCGCACGGTGGCGTGGCCGATGACCGCCTCCCGGAACTTGGGATCCAGCATACCCTTCATGGCCTTTTCGATTTCCTCAATGCACTCGTAGATGACCCGATAGGTGCGAATGTCCACCCCGCTGCGGGAGGCACTGGTGGCGGCGGTGCTGTCCGGCCGGACGTTGAAGCCCACGATAATGGCCCCGGAGGTGGAGGCCAGGAGCACATCGGACTCGTTGATGGCACCTACCCCGGAGTGAATCACCTTCACCCGAACCTCCTCGTTGGTCAGCTTCTGGAGGCTGGCCTTCACCGCCTCCGCAGAGCCCTGCACATCCGCCTTGACGATAATGTTCAGCTCCTTCATGCTGCCCTCCTGCATCTGGGCAAAGAGGTTTTCCAGGGTGACGGAGCCGGTCAGGCTCTTGAGCTTGGAGTCCTTCTTCGCCTGTCTGCGCTCCTCCGCCAGCTGACGGGCCATCCGCTCGTCGGCCACCGCATGGAAGGTGTCCCCGGCCTGGGGCACCTCCGCCATGCCGATAATCTCCACCGGCACGGAGGGCCCGGCCTTTTTCAGGGTCTTGCCCCGATAGTCCGTCATGGCCCGGATGCGGCCCACGGCGGTGCCGGCAATAATCACGTCTCCCTGATTCAGGGTGCCGTTCTGCACCAGAAGGGTGGCCACAGGGCCGCGGCCCTTGTCCAGCCGGGCCTCGATCACCGTGCCGGAGGCCTCCCGGTTGGGGTTGGCCTTCAGCTCCCGCATCTCCGCCGCCAGCACCACCATCTCCAGCAGCTCCTGAATGCCTGTGCCGGTTTTGGCGGAAATGGGGCACATAATGGTGTCGCCGCCGTACTCCTCGGGAATCAGCTCGTACTTCATGATTTCCTGCTTGATTTTATCCGGGTTGGCACCGGGCAAATCCATTTTATTGATGGCCACGATAATGGGAATATTGGCGGCCTTGGCGTGGTTGATGGACTCCACGGTCTGGGGCATAATGCCATCGTCCGCCGCCACCACCAGAATGGCAATGTCGGTACACATGGCACCCCGGGCCCGCATGGAGGTAAAGGCCTCATGGCCGGGGGTGTCCAGGAAGGTGATGACGTTTCCGCCCACCTCCACCTGATAGGCACCGATGGCCTGGGTAATGCCGCCGGCCTCGCCCGCCGCCACATGGCTTTTTCGGACGGCATCCAGGAGGGAGGTCTTGCCGTGGTCTACATGGCCCATGACCACCACCACGGGGGGCCGGTTTTCCAGCTCCTCCTGGGTGTCCACATGGTCGCTGATGAGCCGCTCCTCGGTGGTGACGATGATCTCCTTTTCCACCTTGCAGCCCATTTCCTCGGCGATAATGGCGGCGGTGTCAAAGTCGATTACCTCGGAGACGGAGGCCATAATGCCGTTTTTAATCAGGCACTTGACCACCTCCGCCCCGGTCTTTTTCATCCGGGAGGCCAGCTCTCCCACGCTGATCTCATCGGGAATGAGCACCTTGACGGGGGCCTTTTTGGCGATCTCCAGCTGGAGCCGGCGCATCTTCTCCTGCTCCTCGTCCCGGCGTTTGGTGCCGAAATTGCCCCGCTTCTTGGCGTTTTTGTTGCCCACCCGCTCTTTTTTGTTGGTGTATTTCTGGGCTCGCTCCGGCACCAGCGCATCCACCCGGTCGTCAAAGCGGGCCGCATTGACCACCACCCGGGAGGTGTCCACCACCCGGCGCTCCTTTTTGCGCTTCGGCTGCTGGCCCTGGGCAGGCTGCCCGGCCTGGGGACGATTCTGCCCCGGCTGCTGGCCCTGGGGGCGGGTTTGTCCGGCCTGGGGACGGCCTCCCTGCTGGGGCCGATTTCCCTGGGGCGGCCGGGTTCCGGCCTGGGCACCTCCCTGAAGACGGCCTCCCTGACCGGCCTGGGGACGGCTCTGGGCCTTCTCCTCCGGCTTTTCCGCAGGCTTTTCCGCCGGGGCATCCTCCACCACCAGCAGCTCCGGCTGGTCGGGCTGGGAGGGCTTGGCCGCCGCAAAGACCTCCTCGATGGAGTCGATTTGACGGTCCCGGGTGATTCGGTCAAAAAGCACGTTGAGCTGCTCGTCCGTCAGCACCTGGGCACTGGACTTGGGCGCTTCAAAATATTCCCCCACCAGGGCCACCACGGCTTTGGGGGGCAGGTCAAAATCCTTGGCTACCTCCCGGATTTTATATTTCACAAAACTGCTCATAGAGCCACCTCCATATTCTATCTGGTTCCTTTTTTCCGCCTTGGCTTTTTCGCCTTTCGCCTGGCCATGGTGTCCGCCTTTTCCGTCACCGCCGCCAGGGCCTGGCCATAGCGCTCCCGATTCTCCGGCTGCTCCAGAAAGGCCTTGGCCAGCTGTACGTCCGTCAGGGCCGCCAGGGCCAGGGTGCTGCGGCCAAAAAGACCGCCCAGAGCCTGCTTATCCGCATCCAGCGTCACAACGGGGGCGCCGTGCAGGGCCCCGTAGGCCCGGGCCTTGCGCCGGGTATGCTCCGCCCCGTCGGAAGCGAGGATGATGAGCCTCGCCCTTCCGCTCTGAGCCGCCATACCCACCGGCTCCTCTCCCAGCTCCAGCTTGCCGGCCTTCTGGGCGATTCCCAAAAGGCCAAGAGACCGCTCAGCCATCCGGTTCCGCCTCCAGTTCCTTCAACAGCCGGTCATAGACCTCCTGGGGAATGGCGGCACCAAAGCCCCGCTCCAGAGCCTTGGAGCGAATGGCCCGCCGGAGACACTCCAGATTCCGGCACACATAGGCCCCCCGGCCCGGCGCCTTGCCCCGGAGATCCATGGTGATGTCTCCCGCGGGAGACTTGACCACCCGAACCAGCTCCTTTTTCGGTTTCATCTCCCGGCAGCCCACACACTGTCGCATTGGGATTTTTTTCATAGCGCACCTCTTCAGAAAAACGGTTGTTTCGGCAAATGGGGAAGGGGCTTTTACCGGGCCTCCGGGGCCTGCTCCTGTGCCTCCTGGGTTTCCGGCTCTGCAAGAAGCTCCGGCTCCTCCACCGGCTCCTCCTCCAGCAGCAGCTCCTCCTCGGCCTCCGCCTGGGCCAGCTCCTCGGCGGCACTCCGGGACTTAATGTCGATTTTATAGCCGGTGAGCCGGGCCGCCAGCCGGGCGTTCTGCCCCTCCTTGCCGATGGCCAGGGAAAGCTGGTCGTCCGGCACCACCACACGGCAGTTTTTGCTGCCGGGCTGGGTGATTACTTCAAGGACGCTGGCGGGAGAAAGGGCCGCCGCCACAAACTCCGCCGGATCCTCGGAATATTTGATAATGTCCATTTTTTCGCCGCCCAGCTCATCCACCACGGCACCCACCCGGGCACCCCGCAGGCCCACACAGGTGCCCACGGCGTCAATGTCCGGGTCGGCGGCCCAGACGGCGATTTTCGTGCGGCTGCCCGCCTCACGGGCCACGGACTTGATTTCCACGGTGCCGTCGGCAATCTCCGGTACCTCCAGCTCAAAGAGCCGCTTGACCAGGCCCGGGTGGGTGCGGGACACAATCACCTGGGGGCCGTGGCTGCTCCGGCGCACGTCCACCACATAGACCCGAATGGTCTGTCCCTCGATATAGCGTTCTCCCGGCACCTGCTCGCTCTCCGACAGCAGGGCGTTGGTTTTGTCTGCGCCGGTGCCAATCAAAATGGTCATGTCCCCGGTGTCCGGCTCAATCCGCAAAACGGTGCCGGTGAGCATTTCGTGGGACTTGGAGTTGAACCGGTCAAAGACCACCCCCCGCTCCGCCTCCCGGATGCCCTGGATAATCACGCCCTTGGCGGTCTGGGCGGCGATTCGGCCGAACTGCCTGGCCTCCAGCTCTACATTTATAATGTCCCCCTCCATTACCGTGGGGTCCAGCTTGCGGGCCTCCTGAAGGGAGATCTCCGTCCGGGGGAGCATGACCTCCTCCACGACCTCCTTCTGGACAAAGAGCTTCATCTCTCCGTCCACCACGTCCACCAGCACGTTTTCCGTGTAGCCGGTGTGGTCCTTTTTATAGGCGGCCAGCAGGGCCTGGGTGATTTTTTCCAGCATATAGTCCTTGGGAATGCCCTTTTCCCGCTCCAGCTGGTCCAGAGCATCCATGATTTCGGCGTTCATTTTCCGATTCCTCCAATCAAAACTCGGCGTAGAGCCGCACCAGGGCGGTCTCCTCCGGCGTAAAATCCATTGTTCCCTGCGCCGTCTCCAGGGTGGTTTTGCCCCGGTCATAGGCCGCCAGGACACCCACATATTCTTTCCGGCCCTCCCGGGGACGATACAGCTTTACCAGCACCTTATGGCCCAGAAACTGCTGAAAATCTCCGGGGCGTTTCAGCACCCGCTCACATCCGGCGGAGCACACCTCAAAGGTATAGCTGTCGGGGATGAGGTCTTTTTCGTCCAGCAGCGGGTCCATGGCCCGGGAGACATTTTCGCAGTCGCTGATGTCCACGGGCCCGTCTTTATCAATGTACAGCCGCAGGAACCAATCCGCCCCCTCCCGGACGTATTCCACGTCCCAGAGCCGGAGGCCAAAGCCCTCCACCAGGGGCTGGGCCAGCTCCCACACCTGCTGTGTGATTTTTTTGCTCATACATAGCCTCCCTGAAAATCGCACACCTCAGCAAGAAAGAGTGGGCCGCCCGGCCCACTCTCCAATCTACCATACTTACGGTATCATTATAGCACGCTTTTTTCCGGGATGCAAGGGTTTTTTCCGAAAGCGTTTACTTTTGTGGGGAGGGGGTTCGGTTTGTCCTCTGACCTCTTGCTCTATGTCCTCTTTCGTCTTGCCCTGCGGGCAATCCACCTTCCCCAAAGGGAAAGGTTATGAAGTGCCGCACCAAGAGCTTCCCCTATTTCTGTTCCCACAGAAATAGGGCCCCCGGAGGGAAGGGGCGCAAAAAGCACCCGCAGGGCGGGTGCTTTGCTGTTTTAAGATTTCCCGGGCTGTGGGCTGCATGGATCGGCCCACCTGGGCCGGAGAGTGGCTCAGCCCACCAGGGCGGCGGTGTCCTGGGCGATCATCAGCTCCTCGTTGGTGGGAATCACCAGCACCTTGACCTTGGCACCCTCGGGGGAGACGATCCGCTCCTCGCCCCGGATGTTGTTCTTCTCCGGGTCGATCTCAATGCCCATGAACTGGAGGCCGTCCACAAAGTGCAGGCGCATATCCGCAGAGTTCTCGCCTACGCCGGCGGTGAACACCACTGCGTCCACTCCGCCCATGGCGGCGGCATACTCGGCGATCATCTTCCGGACGCCGTACTCAAAGACCTCCACGGCCAGGGCGGCGCGGGCGTTGCCCTGGGCGGCGGCCTCGTCCAGGTCGCGGAAGTCGGAGGACACCCCGGAGATGCCCAGCACGCCGGACTTCTTGTTCAGGGTGGTCATCATGTCCGCCATGGACAGATCGTACTTCTTCATAATAAATTCCATAATCCCGGCGTCCATGTCTCCGGAGCGGGTGCCCATGGGGAGGCCGGCCAGAGGGGTCAGGCCCATGGAGGTGTCTACGCTTTTGCCCCCGTCAATGGCGGTGATGGAGGAGCCGTTGCCCAGGTGGCAGGAGACGATTTTCAGCGCCTCAATGGGCTTGCCCAGAAGCTGGGCGCAGCGCTGGGAGACATACCGGTGAGAGGTGCCGTGGAAGCCGTAGCGGCGCATTTTGTCCTGCTCGTAATATTCATAGGGGATGGCATAGGTGTAGGCCTTGGGGGGCATGGTCTGATGGAAGGCGGTGTCGAACACGGCCACCATGGGGACCCCGGGCATTTTGGCCTGGCAGGCCTGGATGCCGATAATGTTGGCGGGATTGTGGAGGGGGGCCAGCGGGTTGCACTCCTCAATGGCGGCCATGACCTCGTCGGTGATGACCACGGAGGAGGCGAACTTCTCGCCGCCGTGCACCACACGATGACCCACTGCGTCAATCTCCTTCATGGAGGCAATGACCCCGTTTTTCGGGTCGACCAGAGCGTTCAAAACCGCCGCAATGGCCTCGGCATGGGTGGGCATGGCCACGTCCACCGCATCCAGCTTTTCCTTGCCCTCTACCTGGGGCTTGTAGGTGAACTTGCCGTCAATGCCGATGCGCTCACACAGGCCCTTGGCCAGCAGATCGCCGGTGGCGGGATTCAGCAGCTGATATTTCAGGGAGGAGCTGCCTGCGTTGATAACCAATACGTTCATACTGTCATCTCCTAAAATAGTATATACTTGCAATTATTCAGGCTCCCGGCTATAATGGAGGGGAGCAACTATCCTATTGTAGTACAAAATCTTCCGTAGGACAACCCCAATTTTACCATTTGAGAGGATTTTTTTGTGAGCACTGCCGGAATTATCTGCGAATACAACCCCTTTCACCGGGGACACGCCCATCAGCTCCGGCAGGTGCGGGAGCGTTTGGGGAAGGAGACGGGCATTGTCTGCCTGATGAGCGGGAGCTTTGTCCAGCGGGGAGAGCCTGCCGTCTATGATAAATCCCTCCGGGCGGCGGCGGCGGTGGCGGCGGGGGCCAATCTGGTGCTGGAGCTGCCCCTTACCGGGGCCCTGGGCTCCGCCGGGGACTTTGCCGGCCGGGGGGTGGGGTATCTCCACCGGCTGAAGCTGGTGGATTATCTCTGCTTTGGCAGCGAGGGGCCGGGGACGGAGGAAATACTGGCCTGCGCCGGGTATCTGGAGACGGAGGAATTTCAGGAAAGAATTCGGGAGCATTTGGTTTCCGGGGTGTCCTTTGCCCGGGCCAGGGAGCTGGCGGCGGGACGGTGGGGCCATTGTCTCCAAAGCCCCAACAGCAGCCTGGGGGTGGACTACTGCCGGGAGATCCTCCGCCGGGGGAGGGTCCTGGAGCCGGTGGCCCTGAAACGGGAGCCGGAGGGGGACAGGGCCACGGAGCATCGGCAAAGGCTCCTGACCGGGCAGGAGCCGGCCCTGGGGCCGCTCCACAGCCTTGCCTACGGGGAAAGGGCCATGCTGGGGGTGCTGCGGAGCCTGCCGGAGGAGCGGTTCCAGACCATGGCCCTGGGCTCTGAGGGGCTGTGGCGGAAAATATACCGGGCCTGCCGGGAGGAAAACAGCCTGGAGGAGATCATTCTGGCCTGTAAGTCCAAGCGGTACGCCTATGCACGGCTGCGGCGGGGGCTGATGTGCCTGTTCCTGGGGCTGGGGCAGGAGGAGATGGCCCTGGAGAGCCCCTATCTCCGGGTGCTGGCCTTTGACGACAAGGGCCGGGAAATCCTCCACCGGGCCAAAAAGGAGACGAGCCTGGTGTCCGGGCCGGCGCCGAACACCAGAGAGGCCCGGGCGTATGAGGCCCTGGAGGCCCGGGCGGCCAGGCTTTACCCTCTCTTTGCCCGGGAGCCGGAGCCCTGGAGGCCCGACAAGGGCCGGAGGCCCATTATGATGAAGGACAGGGAAAAAAATTTGGAGAATGTATGTGCTAAAATGATGTGAACCAAATAAAAGATGAGAAGTCAGCCTCGATGTGATATAGTAGAT
>CAVJIP010000061.1:0-3711 GCA_963649625.1 Bacteroidaceae bacterium | reverse complement strand
CACCGCTTGACGGCTGCGGGCTGCTTGTGCTATCTTGTTCATGAGAAGTCTCCTCCTTGTGTTTGGTGTTTTGTTGTGAATCTACTATATCACATCGAGGCTGACTTCTCATCTTTTATTTGGTTCACATCATTTTAGCACATACACCTGAAAAACTTTTTAGTCCATTTTCAGAGGTTTTTCAGAACCGTCCCTATAATGAGAATCAGAAATCCAAGGAGCCCACGGAAAATCAAAGGGATTCGTAACCGGCTCCTGTCAGGAGGTTGATTTTATGAAGAACAGAACAATATCCTTTGTATGCGCTGCGGCAATGCTTGCCAGTATGTCCGCCTGCGGAAACACGGCGGCCTCGGAGACGCAAAGCCAGGAAACCACAGCGGCGGTAACATTTAACACCGTCACGGAAGCGGCCCAGTCGGAGATGGAGATTTCCCCCCTGGAGGAGACCTCAGAGTATGCCAGCCAAACCCTCATCGGCCAGGTGCAGGAGGTTTCAGAGGAGAGCATCACCCTGCTGCTGGGTGAGTTTTCCCAGAATGCCGGTGGGGACGGCCAGCAGCCCCCGGAAATGCCCACGGAGACCCAGGATACCACCGGGACGGAGCAGCAGCCCACGACCACGGAGGGGCAGGATGCCGCCGGTGACGGACAGCAGCCCCCGGAGCTGCCGGAGAATCAGGACGGAGCCGCAGAAGCCCAGGAGGGACAAGGCGGTGAGCCGCCGGAGGCCCCAGCAGGAGGCGCAGATAGTGGCTTTACCGCCGGAGAGGAAACCGTGACTCTGACCGTAGCAGCGGAGGCCAAGGAGGCCGCAGTACAGCTGGCCGTTGGCGATGTGGTACAGGTGACAACCGATGAAAGCGGCGCAGTCATCTCCGTAGAGGCGGTTTCCGCCGGCGGCATGGGCGGACAGCCCGGTGGCTTTGGCGGCTCCGGGGAAGTGACCCAGGGTACCGCCGCCAATACCATTGACCAGGACGGCGAGTACACCGATGAAACCTACACCTCCACCGGCGACGACGAAAACGCCCTGCGGGTGGATGGAGCCACCGTCACCCTGGATGGCATTACGGTGGACAAGTCCGCCGGGGCTACCTCCAACACGGAAAACGGCGACTTCTATGGGCAGAACGCAGCCCTGCTGGCCACAGATGGAGCAACCGTAACCATCCAGAACGCCACTGTCACCTCCTCCGCCCAGAACGGAAACGGCGTGTTTAGCTATGGCGAGGGAACCACGGTGAACATCTCCGATTCCACCATTACCACCACGGCGGACAATTCCGGCGGCATCCAGACCACCGGCGGCGGAACCACCAACGCCTCTAATCTGACCGTAGACACCTCCGGCAACTCTGCGGCGGCCATTCGGTCTGACCGGGGCGGCGGAACGGTCAACGTGGACGGCGGCAGCTATACCTCCAACGGGTATAACTCCCCTGCGGTCTACTCCACGGCGGCCATCACCGTAAAGAATGCCCAGCTTACCGCCAACAACTCGGAGGCGCTGGTCATTGAGGGCCAGAACTCCATCACTCTGGAGAACTGCGATGTGTCCGGCAATATGAGCGACACAGAGGGCACCAGCTCCGATGAAAACGTCCACAATGTAATGATCTATCAGTCCATGTCCGGAGACGCAGAGGTGGGAACCTCCTCCTTCTCCATGACCGGAGGAACCCTGACCTCCCACAACGGCGACCTGTTCTATATCACCAATACCCACTGCCTGATTGCCCTAAGCCAGGTGGACATCGTAAATGAGGACAGTGACGGGTATTTGATGCGGGTCACAGGCAACAGCGCCAGCCACGGCTGGGGAACTGCCGGAGCCAACGGCGCACAGGTGGAGCTGACTGCGGCGGATCAGACCCTGGAGGGGGACATTGTAGTGGACAGCATTTCCACTCTGGATATGACCCTCACGGACGGCAGCAGCTTTACCGGCACTGTAAACATTACGGAAAACACCCAGGGGGGCACAGCGGTGGAGAATAACGCCGTCATTACCCTGGAGGAAGGCTGCACCTGGACGCTGACAGGGGACTGCACCATCACCAGTCTGGTGAATAATGGCACCATCAACTTTAACGGCTACACCATTACCCTGTCTGACGGCACGGTGCTCAGCGAATAGGAATAGAACAAGCGGCTCTCTGGTTTTCCAGGGAGCCGCCTTTTCTTAGGCAGGCTGGGTTAGAAGTGCCCATTTTTTCAGCTGGATTCGGTAGAGAATATACCCTGTAGCACCGGCCACCGTTTCCGCAATGGGAAAGGCGATCCAGGTGTAGGAAAGGCCGATTTTGGAAAACAGCCAGAACACCGGCACCAGGATGATAAGCTGCCGCAGCATGGACAGAAACAGGCTGGTGAAGCCGTGGCCGATGGCCTGAAAAAAGGTCGGCATCATCAGGGAAAATACGGCGGAGAAGAAGCTGCATCCGATAACGGGAAAGGCGTGACGCCCGATGGCGATCACCTCCTCCGAATGGGAAAACAGCCGCATCAGAGTTTCCGGGATGACTACAAAGCAGAGTGTACCTACCACCATAAACCCCAGGGCAATGAAAATAGAGTCCCGAAGGGCATCCCGGCAACGGTTCACGTCCCCTCTGGCGTAGTTAAAGCTCAACAGGGGTACAATACAGGTTTGCAGGCCGAACAGAGGGATAAAGAAAAAGCTCTGGGCCTTGTAGTATAGCCCCAGCACCGTGACGGCGGCATCGGAAAAGCCCGCCAGAATTATATTCAGCAGCACAATATACACGGTGTAGAGCAGCTGCATGATAATGGAGGAGTACCCGGAAATATAAATATGTTTGACACAGAAAAGAAGCCGCCGGAGCTTCGGAGGAGGCACAAAGGCCCCGACCCCTACGATTACCGCCGAGAGAAACTGCCCGATAATTGTGGCGTAGGCAGCCCCCGCCACCCCCAGGGCCGGAAAAGGCCCCATTCCAAAAATCAGCAGCGGATCCAACACCACGTTGGTCAGGGCACCGGCCACCTGGGCCAGCATGGGCCGCTTCATATTGCCCCGGGACTGATGCACCTTTGTCCAGTTTCCCTCTAAAAACGTCCCCAGACTGCCGATGCAGACGATTCGGCCATAAACCACCGCCTGGTCAATGGCATCGGGTTGAGAGGCAGAGGTCTCCACATAGGGGCGCATAACCAGGGTGGTGATAATTGCCAGCAGTGCCCAGGAGATTACCGCCAGCACCATGCCGGTTCCCGCAGTATCCCGGGCGTTCTGCTTCTCCCCCAGGGCGTATTCCCGGGCCATAAAGGTGTTGACCCCTACGCCGGTTCCCACTGCCAGAGCCACAATGATAAGCTGGATGGGATAGATCACCGTCACGGCAGTCAACGCATCCGTAGAATATTTCCCAACAAAAAAGCTGTCTACAATATTGTAAAGTGCCTGGATCAGCTGGGCCAGCATCACCGGCGGCGCAATTTTCAGCAGCACCCTTCCGATGCGCTCAGTGCCAAATATGCTCTCCTCAGCGGTGGTTTCCTGCATGATTTTCTTCCTCGACTTCCCTGTGAAATAGTGCGGTATTGGCCATGGCCTGTTGGAGGGCCTGATTAAATTGCTCCACCAGCTGGGTCATGGCGGCAAGCTGATTCAGCCCCAGGTTGGAAATGGCCGTATCCTCAAAGGCCGTGATCTCCTCCAGCATGGGCCTTGCGTATTCCCTGCCC
>CAVJIP010000060.1:0-2523 GCA_963649625.1 Bacteroidaceae bacterium | reverse complement strand
CGAGGCTGACTTCTCATCTTTTATTTGGTTCACATCATTTTAGCACATACATTTTTTTCTTTTCTTAAAAAATTTTTGTGGGATGGCCTTGTATAGCCTCTCGTTATGCAGCTTAACAAAGATGTATATCGGTCAGGGGAAAAATGTGGTATACTACCATTAGAAATCGCAACAACAGGAGGAGAATATTATGGAACATCCTTATCAGCTGCTGCTTTCCCCGCTGCGCATTGGCAATGTGACCTTGAAAAACCGGCTGCTTGGGTCGAAGTGCGCTCTACAGAGCTTCACCCTGGAGCAGGCGGCGGAGTTTTACGGGGATATGGCGAAAAACGGCGCAGCCACGGTGACGGTGGCCATGGGCGACCACCCGGAGCGCAATCTGAATCTGCCGGATGCCCAGGGGCGGATGCCCCACATGGACGGCACCGGCAACGATATGCGAGACCCTCTGGTGGTGGAGGGCTATCGGAAAATTGCCCGGGCGGTACATCAGTACGGCTCCCTGGCCTCGGCCTCGCTGATGGACATTGAGCCCACAGACGTGAATATTTCCGACACCCCCAACTGGGACGACATTCCCAAAAAGGGAGACTACAACTCCGCCGTGTTCCGCAACAAGCCCGGCATCAGCTATGAGCGGCTCCAGCTGCTCATTGAGGAATTTGCCTTCCGGGCCAAGGAGGCCCAGGACATGGGCTTTGATATGTGTACCTTTTATGTGTCCTATCGTTCCTCCATTCTGGCCACCTCCATGTCCCCCCTGCTGAACCAGCGTGCGGACAAATACGGCGGCAAAACCATGGCGGAGCGGGCCACTCTGGCCAGGGAGGTCTTTGCCCGGGTGCGGCAGGTCTGCGGGCCGGACTTTCTCATTGAGGCCCAAATCTCCGCCCTGGAGGAGGCACCGGGCTACACCTTAGAGGACTTTCTGGATTACTGTCAGGCCCTGGAGGGCTATGTGGACATTGTGCAGATTCGGGGGGTGGACGGTTCGGCCACCCATGTAAACGGCCTGAACCTCCAAAAGGATCACCCCACCTCCATTGACTACGCCGCCGCCTTCAAGGCCCGGGGGCTGAAAATCGCCTGCGCCCCGGTGGGGGGCTACGGGGACCCGGCCCTGATGGAGCGGTATCTCCGGGAGGGGAAAACCGATTTGTTCGCCCTGGCCCGGCAGTTTTTGGCGGATCCCCGGTATGGGGAAAAGCTCCAGGCCGGAGCGGAGCCCCAGGAGATCGTTCCCTGTATCCGCTGCAACGGCTGTCACGGCCACCACACCTGTGCGGTAAACCCCCGGCTGGGCCGGAAACGAAACCTGTTCCAGGCCCACGCCACGCCCAAACGGGTGGCGGTCATCGGCGGCGGCCCAGGGGGCATGATGGCGGCCCTGACGGCGGCCCGGCGGGGCCATCAGGTGGAGCTGTTTGAGAAGGAGCCGGTGCTGGGCGGTCAGCTCCGGGCGGCCACGGTGCCGGAGTACAAGTGGCCCATTCGGGACTATATCGACTATCTGACCCGGGAAATGAACCGGGCCGGGGTGGCGATCCATACAGGCCGGGAGGCCCGCCCGGAGGACATCACCGGCTATGACGCAGTTCTGGTGGCGGTAGGCTCCGCTCCGGCGAGCATCCCGGTCAAGGGGGCGGAAAGGGCCTGGCCGGCCGAGGAGGTATTCGGCAGGGAGGCGCAGCTGGGCCACCGGGTGGTGGTCATCGGCGGGGCGGACACCGGCCGGGACGTGAGCCTGTACCTGGCCCGCATGGGCCACCAGGTGACCATGGTCACAAGGGGCCAGATTCAGCTCTCCGGGGATATGCACACCGAGCGGCTGGAGCGGGAGGCCTTTGAGACCAATCCTAACTTCTCCTATGTGGACTTTGCCCAGACCCTGGAAATTCAGGCCCACCGAGTGACCCTTCGGGTGCAGACCAGCGGGCTACGGGGTTTTATGCCCATGATGCTGCCCCAGGAGGACGAGGATGCCTATTATGTGGATCAGCATGAGGGCGGCCCAGGCGGCCCGGGTGGCCCAGGTGGCCCAGGCGGCCCGGGTGGCCCAGGTGGCCCGGGAGGCCCCTTCGGCAGGCCGGAGCCTGCTCCGGCCCCGGTCTATGAGACTAAGATCCTGGAATGTGACGATGTGGTAGTCTCCGGTGGGCGGACACCCCGGCTGGAGCTGGCGGAGCAGTTCCAAGGCTGCGCCCCCAGGGTGATGATTCTGGGCGACACGGTGAAGGTCTCCAACATCAAGCACGCCGTTTACTCCGGGTATAAGGCAGCCATGGAGCTGTGACCCCTGGCCCACCCGGCTTTGGCCGGGTGGGCCTTTGCAGGATAAGGCACAGGGCGGCGGTTTTGATCCGGCTCCAGGGCCAATTCTGTCACACCAGATGCAAAAGAGGCACTTCCTGGAAGACGGTTTGGGATGCTATAATGCAGACGACCAATTCATACAAGGAGGTTCCAAGTTTGAAACACTGTAATTCGAGCACCGTTCCGAAAAAGGTCACACAAAACCAA
>CAVJIP010000059.1:3541-12342 GCA_963649625.1 Bacteroidaceae bacterium | reverse complement strand
TCGAGGCTGACTTCTCATCTTTTATTTGGTTCACATCATTTTAGCACATACACATATTCCAGCCCTTCACGGAAAAGCACGCAGGAGACAACCATCCTGCGTGCCTGGGCTTATTCTGCCTTGACCCTGCGGCGAAGCCGACCCACCGCCCCACAGTGGGCCAGGAGCAGCAGCAGTCCTCCAAGGCTCATGGCGAAGCCTGCCGCCAGGCCGGGAATATGATAGGTCAGGGAAATGTCGTTGCTGCCCTGGGTCAGGGGAATGGCCATCAGGCAGCCGGCAAACAGCTCCGGGGTCACGGCCTCCCCGTTTCGCAGCACCTGAAAGCCCCGGTCATAGGGCACCGACAGAAGGAGCATTTCTCCCTCTGACCCCTCCGACACCCGGCAGCTGACCGAGCCGTCCTCCATGGACAGGGCCTCCACAGGCCGGGCGGTCAGCTCCGCCGTGACCTCTGCCAGCAGGGAAAGATCCAGGGCGTAGAACTGGGTGCCCGTCAGGTGGAAGCCCGCCCCCTGGGTCAGCGTTACCTGGGCGGTGGCGTCCCCCGGCTGGGAGGGAATATAGAACACCGACGGGGTGTTCCAGGCCCCGTAGCAGATGGATTCCCCATCTCCGGCGGTGAGCTGGGAGGTGCCGTAGCTGTCCCAGGGCAGATTCCCATAGAGGGCGCAGTCCCAATCGGGCAGGGTCAGGGTGTAGACCCTGCCGTCCTGGGTGTCCTGGCTGACCCAGGAAACCGGCTGGTACAGCATGACCTCCCGGCCCAGCAGCTCACTGTAGAGCTGATTTTGATAGAGGAAGGGATCGTCCTCCGAGCTGTCCTGGGCCAAAGCACCGGGGGTGTACCGCAGGGCCAGGGGCAGCGCATAGGGGTTTTCATAGACCTGCTTGCCCTGGCAGTCCGGCAGATCCTCCACCAGGGTAAGGCCCCGGATGGGGGCTTTGCTCAGGACATATTTTACCCCCAGCAGAGAATCCGCCCCGATAATGGACGTGCGCACCGCATTGAAGCAGGCCCCCCAGCTGGCATAGCCCAGATGCTCCATCATGGTAAGCTGATTGTTGTCCGCAGCGGAGGAGTAGCCGGTGGTGGAGCGGTAGCCGTAGACCAGGGCCTCGTTGTAGCTGGCGGTGATGCCGGTGCCGTCCTCCTCCCGGGTGGCGGTTTGGGACACCCGGTAAAGCCCCGAATCGTAGTCGGTGAGGGCCGCAATCTGCCGGGCCTGGGCGGAGATATAGTCCCGGTTGTAGTTCTGGGCGGAGGTGAGGCTATAGCCAGAGACAACGGTGCCGTTTATCCCCAGCTCCAGCAGCACACAGCCCACCAGGCCCAGGGGCAGCAGCCTGCCGGCCTTCCGGCAGCGAAGGGCCAGCAGGCCCGCCGTAATCAGCAGAAAGACCACCGTCAGCACGTCCAGCAGCAGCCGCTGCTTCGGGGAGAACCACCGCAGGGCCAGGAAAACCGCCGAGAAGCCCACCGCCGCCAGGGGCAGATACCGGCTCCAGAGTCTGCTCCGCTCCCAGGTGGAATAGAAGTACCCGGCCACAAACACCAGGGTAAAAATCCCGGTATAGGCGTAGCGGCACCAATGGCTGTCCGCCCGCTTCAGGAGAGAAAACAGCAGAAACAGGGGCTGCCAGGTAAAGGTCATGCCCACTGCCAGAACCATCAGGCCCGTAAACAGGCGGCTGGGCAGGGAGATCCGGCGGTTTCCGAAGAAGCAGATGACCCCCAACAGGGCCAGACTGCCGCAGAACAGGGAGGCCAGCTGATACAGTCCCCCGCCGCCGATGGACAGACCCTGGAGGGTGTCCAGGGGCGGGTAGAGGAACATATTTCGGAACAGATCCAAATCCAGCTCCCCCCGGCCCTTTTGCAGGCCCAGAATGGTGGGATAAAACAGGCAGCAGCTCAGCAGCAGGCCGCTGAGCATGGACAGTCCATAGCGCATCAGTCCGCCAAACAGGCGTTTGCAGTGGCCCCGGAGGCTGTCCCGGGTGTTGAGTTCCAGCAAAATGGACTCATAGCCGAACCAGCCGATGCTAAACAGACAGTTGATGCCTCCGGTGTACCAGTTAAACAGGATGGTCAGGGCGGAGACAATGCCCAGGGGCAGCACCCGCCTGTGGGCCACCGCTGCATATACCCCCCAGAGCAGCAGAGGCAGGAGATAAAAGCCGTCCAGCCACATAATGTTCCGCTTTTGCACCATGGCAAACTGGCCCAGTCCGTAGCCCAGGGCCAGCAGCACGGTCATCAGGTCATCCAGTCTTCCGTCAAACCGCCGGTTCAGGAAGAAGGCCATGGCACCTGCCGCCAGGGCGAGCTTAAAGGCCGCCAGCAGATGAAAAAATACGTCCAGATAGGCCTTGGGCACCACCGCCACCAGCAGATTAAAGGGGGAGGCCAGATAATAGCCGTACAGGGTCACGCCGGAGTCTCCCAGGAGCTTGCTGAAGGTGTAGCGCAGGCTGTTTTTCCCTCGAAGGACATCCTGGAAATAGGCCAGAAAGTCCACATACTGGGCGTTGGCATCCCCCAGAAGAATGCCGTTGGTGCCGAAGGGGGCCACCCCCAGCAGGGCGTAGATCACCAGCATCATGCCCAGAGCCGAGAGAAATGCGGCGAGGCATTGCCGGAGCAGGGGAGACTTTCTCATAAGGGCATCTCCGGGCGGGCCGCCTCCTGGGATGCGGCAGTGTCCTCCTGGGTCTGGGGGCTGGCGCACACACTGGAGATAATATACCGGGGACGGCCCTTCATTTCCTCATAGATCCGGGCCAGGTAGTAGCCGATCAGGCCCAGAGAAATCATAATAATGCTGCCGATAAACAGCAGAAGAAGAATCACCGTGGTGAAGCCTCCCAGAGCCTGACCGGTGAATTTCTGCACCAGGGCGATCAGCCCCAGGACGCAGGACAGGAGAAACATAATCACCCCCAGCACCGAGACGATCTGCATGGGCGCAGAGGAAAAGGAGGCAATGTTGGACAGGGCGTATTTCACCAGGGCCGGGCCGGACCATTTGGACTGCCCCGCCTCCCGCTTCTGTACGTCAAAAAGCACCACCCCATGGGGAAAGCCCACCCATTCGGACATGGCCCGGAAGAACATCTGCTTTTCCGGGATGTGGATGAGTACGTCCACCACCGTCCGATCCAGGAGCTTAAAGTCCGAGGCATCGGACATATCAAAGCCGGCGGCCTTGCTGATCAGCCGGTAAAAGACCTTGGCCGCCAGACCGTGGGAGGCGGTCTCCGTGCCCCTGCTGCGTTTCCGGCCCTCCACCACCTGATAGCCCTGAAGCCACAGCTGGTACATATCCAGGAGCTTTTCCGGGGGATGCTGAAGGTCGCAGTCCATCACGGCGGTGCAGGCCCCCTTGGACATGGTAAGCCCGGCCATAATGGCGGCCTCCTTGCCAAAGTTCCGGGAGAAGCGCAGGCCCCGGACGCAGTCCAAATGCTCCGTGGCCAGGGTGATGCGGCTCCAGGTGCCATCGGTGGAGCCGTCGTCCACAAAAATCAGCTCATGGGGGATATTGGCCTCCTCCAGAACCTGATGGATGGCGGCGGCGGCCTTGTCCAGGGTCATTTCCTCGTTGCAGGCGGGCACCACCACGGAAAGGGTTCGGTGCCGGCGAATGATTTCTTGTTCCATGCCTATGACTCCTTCCAGGTCAGCATTTCGTAGTCCGTCCCATAGACGGTGTTGAGCAGAGTGCGCAGGGTGTTGATGCCGGAGAGGCCCTCAATGGACACCTTCTGCCCCGGCAGACACAGGGCGTTCAAAATATTGTGCTCGTGAACCAGCTCCTCCTCCTGATAGGGAATGTCGTACAGCTCCTTCCGGTGCTTGCTCAGTCTGGCCCCATGGTCGGATTGGAGAAGGATCACCGCCTCCGGGTCGTTTTCACGGATGGCCTGGACTGCCGAGAGAATCCGGCGGTTGGTGTATTCCAGCTGGCCCAAATAGTACTGAGGATCCCCCCAGTCGCTCCAGGCATAGCCCGGGAGATAGTTCCCCTCCCGATCCACCACAAAGCCGATGTGGGGGCACTGAATATAGCCGAGGGTAAGGGTGGGGCCGTCCCGGGCCGTCTCCCAGGCGGTTTCCGTGTCCCCAAATACCTCCATGAGCATGGTGCGGTAGGCGTAGGTGTATTGCAGCTGAGGCAGCCGGAGAAAGGGCGTGTTCAGAGGGTGAATGGAGAAAATGCTGTTTTGAAACAGGTATTTGCAGATGGATTCGGCGTACTGGGCCTGACTGAGCACCTCCGTGCCATCGGTGTCCAGAAAGCTGTTGTGGTTGATGAGCTGAATTTGATAGCCCATGTCCCGGAAAATCTGATAAAGGGCCGGCATTTCTCCGTCACCGCTTTGAAAGCCGTAGGCATCCATGTACTGGAGGGCAAACAGGTTGGGGACGATTTCTGCGGTGCTGGTGGACTCCATATTATAGCTGCTGTCCGAGTGGACAAAGCCCAGCTCCTCCAGGGCATCATAGAAGGCGGTGTTGTCATAGTCATAGTAAAAGTCCAGGTTGTCCGGGCCGCCGTATTCGTCGTAAAGGAAATAGTAGACGTTGGGCCGGGGGCCGTCGGACACCGCCGTGGGGGCCTGCACCGCAGGCTCCGATTTTTGGGCCTGGGAAAACCAGTAGGGGAGGGTGGAGCAAAGGCTCGCCAGGCTCATCCCCCCAAACATGAGACACAGCAGCAGGCAGGGCACCCGGCAGCTCCACTTCTTTTTCAGCAGCAGAAGCAGCACCCCCAACAGCAGGAGCCCGAAAAAGCCCCCCAGCAGCAGGGCCCTGGCCCAGGAAAAGTGGGCCTTTAGGGTGCTGTCCAGAAGCCCAAAGTTCATGACCACCAGCATACTCAGGTCACACAGCAGAGCCGCCCGGCCCAGGTTTCGCAGTATGACCAGGGCCGCCAGAAATATCACCGCCCCAGTGGCCAGGAAAATCCCGAAAAACAGCAGAGCGTCCAGCCAGACGGCATCCTGGATATTGTGGGCATATTGAAACAGGCAGGGGTAGGCGCAGACCAAAGGAATGCTGCCAAGGCCCCAAAGAGCGGTACTCCGCTTCTCCATACTATCCCTTCTATTCTTGTCTATTTCGCAAAGCCTATTATATCTGCCCCGGACAGGGAAAGTCAACAATAATCCAGGAAACAAGGGGAAAACCTGCGCACCCTGGTGGATGCGCAGGCAAAGAATTATTTCCAGGCACGGCAGCGGCGGGCCCTTCGCCGCTTTTTCCCCAGGCTGTAAATGGCCAGCAGAAGCAAAAGGGCTCCTGCCACCCCGGCGGCAATCGCCAGCTGTAGGGTGCTGTCCATACCGCCATCGGTTTTGACCTCCAGCCACAGGGAGTCCGTAAGCTGGTTTGTCTCTGCGGAGAGATACAGGAAGGCCTCTGACCGGGACAGGGTTTCCGCCGAAGGGTAGGCAATTTCGCTTTGGGCGGTGTCCGGGTCCATATACTCCTTGGCGGCCTCCTCCGGGGCGGAGTAGCCCAGGTAGTCCAGGTTCTCCCCGCAGATGTCCGGGCGCAGCAGGAAGTTGATATAGGCCTCGGCCTCGGCCTTGTGCTCTGCGGAGGTGGGAATCATAAAGCAGTCAATAAACATATTGAAGCCCTCCTCCGGGAAGTAAAAGCCCAGGTCCGGGTTGTCCTCCGCCATGGTCAGGTAGTCCCCGGCGTAATAGGGGGCGATCCACGCCTCCTCCCGGGTCATTTTGTCGAAGATTTGGTCCATAACGTACTGCTGCACCAGGGGCTTCTGCTGCTCCAGATAATCGGCGCAGTTCCGCAGCTCCTGAGCGTCCTGGGTGTTCAAGGAGTAGCCCAGGGAGGCTTCGGCAATGGCAAAGGCGTCCCGGTTGTTGTCGAACATGAGAATTTTTCCGGCGTACTTGGAGTTCCACAGCAGGTTCCAGGAGCCGACGTCGGCCTCGTCCACATATTTTTTGTTGTAGATGACCCCTACGGTGCCCCAGGTGTAGGGAACGGAGTATTGGTTCTCCGGGTCATAGGCGGTGTTTTTGTAGGCTTCGCCTATATATTGGTAGTTGGGGATGTTGTCAAAGTCCAGCTTCTGCACCATGCCCTCGTCAATGAGCCGTCCGGCCATATAGTCTGAGGGAATGATAATGTCATAGGTGGAGCCGCCGGTTTTGAGTTTGGTGTACAGGCTCTCGTTGGTGTCAAAGGTCATATAGTTGACCGCAATGCCCGTGGCCTGGGTGAAGGCCTGGTTTACGTCAAGGTAACCGTCGGAGCCATCGGAAATATACTGGCCCCAGTTGTAGACGTTGATTGTGACCTTCTCTGCGGCCTGGGCCGGGAGGGTCAGCAGTCCCGAGAGCAGGGGAAGGGTCAGAAGCCCGGTCATGGCCAGGCTCACGGCCCGGCAAAGTCTGGGGCGCATTATACCGCCTCCTTCCGCCGGTGCCCGGCCCGCCGCTTGGAATCCCGGGCCTGGAGCAGATTCATCAGCACCATCAGGGCCAGAATCACCAGGAACAGCAGGGTAAACAGGGCGTAGATCTTAGGCTGAAGGGGCTTTTTTGTGTAGTTATAAATCTCCACCGGCAGGGTCACAAAATTGGGGCCGTAGACGAAATAGGAGATGACAAAGTCGTCCAGGCTCATGGTAAAGGCCATCAGGGCCCCGGAGACGATTCCCGGCAGGATTTCATGAATCACCACCCGGAAGAAGGCCTGGAGGGGATTGCAGCCCAGATCCAGGGCGGCCTCCCGAAGATTGGGGTCCATCTGGGAGAGCTTGGGCATCACCGACAGAATCACATAGGGCATATCAAAGGTGATATGGGCGATCAGCAGAGTGCCCAGGCCCATGACGCTGTTCCGGCGGAGGATGGTACCGGCAAAGGCAAACAGCAGGGCCAGAGACACGCCGGTGACAATGTCCGGGTTGGTCATGGGAATGTTGGTCAGGGCCATGGCCAGGGCCCGGGGACGGCGGCGCATATTGTAGATGCCCACGGCGGCCATGGTGCCCAGAATGGTGGACAGGAGGGCGGCCACAACCGCCACCAGCACGGAGTTTCGCAGCAGAGGCAGCAGGGTTCCGTCCTGGAACAGGGCTCCATACTGCTTTAGGGTAAAGCCGTTCCAGGTGGCCACGTCCGTGCCCTTGTTAAAGGAGGCCACCCCAAGAACGATCATGGGCAGGTAGAGGAACAAAAACACCAGGGCCGTAAAAATACGGGTAAACCGTTTCACAGGGTCATCATCTCCTCTCCGTCATCCTCTGAGGAGAAGTGATTCATAATGCCCACGCAGATCAGCACCATCCCCATCAGCACCAGGCTCAGGGCAGCCCCCAGATTGGGATTGTAGGCGGTTTTGAACTGGCTCTCGATGACATCGCCAATGAGCACGGTGCTGGTGCCACCCAGCTTCTGGGAAATATAAAAGGTGGAAACCGCCGGAACGAACACCATGGTAATGCCGGAGACAATGCCGGGAATGCTCAGGGGCAGCGTCACCCGGCGGAACACCTGGGCGTTGGAGCAGCCCAAATCCTGGGCCGCCTCCTCCAGCTTGGGGTCGATTTTCAGAATGACCGTGTACAGAGGCATAATCATATAGGGCAGATAGTTGTAGACCATGCCCAGAATCACGGCCCCGTTGTTTCGTACCAGGGGCAGGGGGCCAATTCCGAGGGTGCCTAGAAGGTGGTTGAGAATGCCCGTGTCGTCCAGCAGGGCCACCCAGGCCAGGGTGCGCAGGAGAAAGCTCATGCACATAGGCAGCATCACCAGCATGGACAGGAGCTTCTGCCAGGTCTGGCCCACGGTGGCGATGCAGTAGGCCACCGGGTAGCCCACCAGGAGACAGATCAGGCTGGCCACTGCCGCCAGGCCCATGGAGCGGAAGAAGATGGGCAGATAAATGCTGATTCTACCCAGGTTTTCCAGGGTGAAGCCCCCGGTGATGGCATCGGTAAAGGCGTAGTAAATGACAATGCCCAGGGGAATCAGGGTGAAAAGCACCATCCAGAGAAGATAGGGCGCCGCCAGCAGCTTATTCTTCATTGCCTTCGCCCTCCGGGTCCTCCTCCATTTCGTCGTACTCGGCGCTGTAGGAGCTGTAGTCGCCGAACTGTTCAGAGTAGGCACTTTTCTTCATAACGTGAATGGCGTCGGGATCCAGGCTGATGCCGATTTTGTCTCCCACCTGATGGGCATCCGTGGTCTGAATCAGCCACTTAAAGCCCTCCACGTCCACAAAGGTGTCATAGAAGGTGCCCTTGAAGATCACGTTTGTGACCTCTGCGGAAAGGTATCCGGCGGTGGGAGAAACAATGTCAATGTCCTCCGGCCGAATGACCACGTCCACCGGCTCGTTTTTCCCGAAGCCCTTGTCCAGGCACTGATACCGATGCCCGAAGCACTCCACCTCATAGTCCTTGCGCATAATGCCGTCAAGAATATTGCTTTCGCCGATAAAGTCCGCCACAAAGGCGTTTTTCGGCTCGTTATAGATGTCAACCGGGGACCCGATCTGCTGGATGCAGCCCTTGTCCATGACCACCACCGTGTCACTCATGGCCAGAGCCTCCTCCTGATCGTGGGTCACATAGATAAATGTGATCTCCAGCGTCTGCTGGATGCGCTTGAGCTCATTCTGCATATCTTTCCGAAGCCGCATATCCAAGGCCCCCAGAGGCTCGTCCAGAAGCAGCACCTTGGGCTGATTGACCAGGGCCCGGGCGATGGCCACCCGCTGCTGCTGACCGCCGGAAAGGCTTGTGACCTTTCGG
>CAVJIP010000059.1:0-3524 GCA_963649625.1 Bacteroidaceae bacterium | reverse complement strand
CCTTGAGACTGACGATCTCCAGCATCTCGGTGACTCTCCGGTCTACTTCCTCCTCGGGCAGCTTGCTGACCCGCAGGCCGAAGGCAATGTTGTCGTAGACGTCCAGATGCGGGAACAGGGCATACTTCTGAAACACCGTGTTGATTCTGCGGCGATAGGGCGGAACCTCATTGATCCGCTGTCCATCGAAAAATACGTCTCCAGAAGTGGGCTTCTGGAAGCCTCCAATGATGCGCAGGGTTGTGGTTTTTCCACATCCGCTGGGGCCAAGCAGGGTAAGAAACTCGTGGTCATTGATGGTAAGATCAATGGAGTCCAGTACCGTCTCTCCGTCAAAGCTCATGGATACGTTCTGGAGACGAATGAGTTCTTTTGCCATTTATCCTCCCCCGTTCTTTCCTAAAAAATTTCCGTGCCGTCCAGCAGGCCGCAGGCCGCCAAATGACACGGATAACCCTATTATATTTCATCGTGGGGTATTGTCAAGAAGGAAAACGCCCCGGGACGGAAAATTGTCAGAAAGACGAAAAAACGCCCCGGAAAACCAGGGCGTTTAGCATTTCGCGCAGAACCGGGGAGGGGAGCCTTAGGAGGCGTTCTGCTCCAGCCACTCCTCCAGGGTCAGGCCGGACTCGTAGATGAGCTTAGCGTATTCCTTGCCCACATAGCGGTAGTGCCAGGGCTCCGGATTGATGCCGGTAATGTTCATCTTGTTCTCGGGGTAGCGGTAGATAAAGCCGTATTCCCAGGCGTGCTGGGCAAGCCAGGCGTGGACGGTGTCGGCGTTGCTGGTGTACATACTGATGTCCAGGGCCAGCCCCAGCTCATGCTCACTGGTGCCGGGAACGGCAACCCACTGGCCCGCCAGTCTCTTGGACTCGCTGTAGGAGTAGCCCATGGCCTGATACTGTGAAATCTTCCGGTTGTATAAGTAGGTCTGGAGATCGTAGGAGCGATAGCCGGAGTCAACCTGGGCAGTAATTCCGGCATTCTTCAGGCCCTGCAGCAGGGCAATGCAGTCGTCATAGGCACGGGCATCCACATCTACGCCCTCGCCGGGGATCTCCTTCAGGTCAAGGCTGTCCTCATAGCCGTCCGGGAGGGGATTCCAAGGATTGACCAGCATCAGCCGCCAGTCGGAGGTATCTATGGTGGTCTTT
This sequence comes from Bacteroidaceae bacterium, assembly GCA_963649625.1. Lineage (GTDB taxonomy): Bacteria > Bacillota > Clostridia > Oscillospirales > Oscillospiraceae > HGM13006. The sequence continues at coordinate 2,364 of CAVJIP010000059.1, read as the reverse complement.
TCGCTGTCGGTGTCCGTTTCCTCCTCCTCTGCCAGAGCATCCTTGCCCGGGCCGACCTTATAGCCTGCCGTCTCCAGCATGGTGCCCAGCCGGTAGAAGATGGTGGCGACCTCGGCACGGGTGGCGGAGCCCTGAGGCTGGAAATCGCCCGTCTCATAGCCCTGCACCAGACCGGCGGACTGACAGGCGGCCACGGCCTCGGCGGCCCAGTCGCTGATGGCATCCACATCGGTAAAGGCGGTGGCCTTTTCGGCGGTGGGGAGGGTAAAGTTCAGATATTTCACATAGCGGTAAATCAGGGTGCAGATCTGCTCCCGGCTCACCTCATCGTCCGGGCTGAACAGGCTTCCGCCGGTGCCCTCTACCAGTTGGTTGGTTTTGCCCCAGTTCACTGGGGTGGCATAATAGGCGTCAGCGGGTACATCGGTAAACTTGGCATCGGGGAAGTCTCCCTTGTTGGCGTTGTCCGCCCGACATAGAACCGTCACAAACATGGCCCGGGTCATCGCATCATCCGGGGAGAAAACATTCTTCTCGGTGCCCTTAAACAGGCCGTGCTCCGTCACATAGCTCACAGCCTCGTCATACCAGATGCCCTCGGGCACATCATCGTAGGCAAAGACCGTCATAAGCCAGCACAGGCAGTACAGAACCAAAACAAGTACCGCAACAAAGCGTCCCTTTGAATGCTTCATCCCAAAGCCCTCCTATGTATCATTCACCTGTATGCATACAGTATAAGGAGAGACAGCAAAACTGTCAAGGAACAAAACGGCAACAAAACGGCAACAATTTCCTCTATTGCCGGTCGGAAGGCTCCTGGGTCTGGGCCGCCTGCTGCTTTTTGGTCTTTCCTTTCTTCCGCAGGTGCAGAAGCACCACCAGAACAACAACAGCCGGGATAAGCAGCACAGGCAGGGCTGCCACAAATACCCGGAACAGGGTCTTGCCGGCCTGACCCATCCACTGGATCGTAGACAGGAAGCCGTCCCCTACCTGCTGCCAGTAGGTGCGCTCCTCCTGGGGCTCCGGGGTCAGATCCCGAACCTCCCAGAGATTCAGGGTGACGGTGCTGTAGGAGACCTGGTTGTCCCAGTTCTGGAGCTGGGAGGTGAGGGCTTCCTTCTGATAGCGAATGTCGCTAAGGCGGCTTTCCAGGGAGATCAGGTCCTCCACCGTCTCTGCCTGGGCCATGATTTCCAGGAGCCGCTGCTCCTCTGTCTCATAGGCGTTGAGCCGGGATTGGGTGTCGGTGTACTGGCTGGTGATGTTGTCGGCATAGCTGTTCAGGCTGGTGATATGGCCCACCTGCTCCAGGGCACCGGTCAGGTCGGCATAGTGCTCCTGGGGCACCCGAATGGTGAAGTCCCCCACCCGGTGGCCGCTGTCCGAGAGAAGCTGCCGATTGGTCAGGGAGGAGTTTTCCAGGAAGGCATCGTACTGCTCCATCAGGTCGTAAAGGGCCTGCACGCTGGCATCAAAATCCAGGGTCTCCAGGTCTACCGAGGCGGAATAGATGATCTTTTCTGACAATTCACCGCCGGAGAGGCCGGTGCCCGCCAGCAGGCCGGCGCCCTCCTCCGTCTGGGCCTCGGTCGCATAAGCGGCATCCGCCACGGCAGCATCCGCCTCGGCAGCATAAGCCGCCTCTGCCTCGGCAACGGTGGTTTCATAGGAGCCGCCGTCCAGGCCCAGATTGGCGGTATCTGCCATCTCCGAGGTGGCGCCGCAGGCAGAAAGCCACAGGGACAAAATCAAAAGCAGGCTCATCAGGGAAATTCTCTTTTTCATGGGGATTCCTCCTTCCACTTGGTCGCTTTCTTCACTGGGGGTTCTACTTTATTAGACGCATATTTTGGGAAAAGGTTGCAGCCTGGGGAGAAAAAGCCCGGCAGCGGGGGGCTGCCGGGCCGGAAAGCTAAGGTTACGCCTTGGGGGCCACGGTGAGAGTGCCGTCGGCATTCTCTGTGACCGTGCCGTTGAGGGTGCAGCCTTCGCCCACGGTGAGCTTGTTGATGATGCCGGGAGCGGTGACGTTCCAAACGGCACCGTCCTTCAGGGTGACTTCCACGGTGTTGTCCCCGTTGAAGAAATTCCGGTTCTCCACATGGGCCAGATAGTAGAACTCCTTGATGGTGAAGTGGGTATTCTGCTTGCCGCTTTCGTCAATATGACGGGTCTCGGTGGCGGAAACCGCACCGTTGAGCACCGCACCCTTGCCCAGGGTCACGAACAGGGGCTTGGGCTGCTGGCCGTAATAGCCGGTGCCGTTGTAGATGTCGCCGTTCAGGGTCACATCCGTGGCGTTCAGGAAGGTCTCAGGCTTGGGCATCTCCATGCCGCCGGGGCCGCCGGGGCCGCCGG
>CAVJIP010000058.1:0-15732 GCA_963649625.1 Bacteroidaceae bacterium | reverse complement strand
AATTACATTATACATCGCTTGTAAAGACCTGCTGGACATTTTGGGAATTGCCATAGGCAACGAGATGTCCCATGCCTATGGCTGGCTGCCATAAATCAAGGGGCAAATATATAGTAACAGGAGGAGCAAGGAAACGGAGGGAGGGCGACAGAAGGGAGCCCGAACCGCAGCGGACTTGGCGACGACGCCCTCGGGGCTTGACGCTACCAGCATAGCACAGAGAAGGGTAGATTTCATCCCGGATTTGTCCCGTTTTTGTCCCACTTTTGTTGCAAATTTGTCCCGTTTTTGTCCCGCCTTTTTCCCACCCTGGCACAATGGCATCATCCGCAATAGAAAAAAGTCGTGAAAATCCGGGCTTTCATCGGATGTTCACGACTTTTCTTGATAAAGGGGTTATTTTTTCAAATCCAGGCAGGACAGCCAGCGGAAACGCAGCCGACGGCCCCGGGCCAGGGCGGCCATGGTGTCCCGAGACCGGGCATAGGTCGATTTGGTGAAGCCGGTCAGCTCCTCCTGGGTCAGCTCATGCTGACTGAATTTGGCCTTGAGGGCCAGGGCCTCCAGCTCCTTGGGCAGCTCTGCCCCCCAGGGAATCAGCAGCTCCAGATAGGCCCACTGGCAAATGACGCACTGGTTTCGGCTCCCAGAATGGAAGGCCTTGTCTCTGCGGGCCAGGATAATATGATGCCGCAGCAGCAGAACCATCAGGGCCAGCACCAAAGCCAGGGGAATCAGCAGCAGAAGCCACAAACGGCTCCCCACCGCCGTGGCCGGTTCCGGGGGAAGGGACTGGGAAGGCTCCTCCGAGGGCTGGGCCGAGGGGGCCTCCGGAGAGGGGGAGGGCTCCAGGGAAGGAGAGGACTCCGAGGAGGGAGAAGGCTCCAAGGAGGGAGAAGGCTCCAGAGAGGCCGAGGGCTGAGGCTCCCGCTGTACGTCCGGCAGAGTGACGGAATCCCCAAAGCCCGGAGTGGTCTCCAGAGGAATCCAGCCCAGGCCGCTGATGTAGGCCTCCGCCCAGGCGTGGGTGTCCTTGTCGGTGACATCGGTGATGGCACCGGTTTCCTGAATGCTCACCCGATAGCCGGAGGCGTAGCGGGAGGGAATCCCCAAAGCCCGGAGCATGGTGGCCGCCGCCGTGGCAAAATGGACGCAGTAGCCGGCCCGGCTTTCGGTGAGAAAGTAGACGGCAAAGTCCTGGTCGCTGGGCTGCCGGGAGACGTTTAGCTGATAGGTTCCCACAGACCGGACAAAGGCCGCCACCCAGGCCAGGGTGTCCAAGGTGGACAGAGACGGGTCATAGCCGTAGGAAAGGGCCAGCTGGTACAGGGTCTCCCGGGTATCTGCGGGAAGCTCCAGACAGGTGCTTTGCACATAGCTGTCGTAATCCGGGTTTCCCTGGCCCTGGGTGGTCAGATCCAGGGTCTGGATCCCGGGCCAGAAGTAGGAGATGTAGTCGTCCTCATAGCAGGGAATCCGCAGATCATTCACAATGGAATCCGCCCCGGCGCAGCTGATAAAGCCGTAGGGCACAAAGGCCACGGTGGCCTTGTCGTACAGGTTGTGAATCTGAATGGCCGCCTGATAGCTGGCACCAAAGGCGGTGCCCAGGGAGGTGTGGGCGTAGACGCTCTCCGCCACAGTGGCCGTCCCCTGGGACTCCCAGCTGGTGCCGGTATAGATGTCCTTGGCGGCACCTCGCAGATAGAGCACGCCGGTTTCCGTGCTGCTGACCTGCATCATCACCGTGTCCTTTCGGTCACGGGCCCCCTGGCGGGTCAGGTCAAGGGTTTCGCTGGTATCGGCCCCCAGCTCCTCATCCTGAAAGCCGTCGGCATTCCGGGACAGCACCTGCTGCACAGGGCCGGGCAGCCGGTCCAGCAGCTCCTGAAGGGGAGCGGGCAGGGCCTGGTTGTGGGTGTCCTCCTTGGGGTAGACGGCCCCGGCAACGGACAGCACCAGCAGCACGGACAGCAGGGTCATGCCCAGCCGGGCGGCATCCATGGAGGCAGGCTCCTCCGGCCGCTCCTTGGCCAGAAGCACCGTCACCCAGGAGGCCAGCAGCATCACCAGGGGCACGATATGGGGCGGTGTGTCGTTGATGATCACACACACCAGAAGAAAGGGCAAAGAGCCTGCAATTACAATCAGGCAGGAGCGGTAGCCCACGCCCCAGGCCATCCAAACGGACAGAAGCACCGCCAGCACGGAAAACAGCAGGGTATAGTCCCCGGAAACATAGGTCGCAGGCTCCGGGGGAATGGAAAGACTGAAACTGGGGTAGGCACTGGAGAACCGGGTGAGAATGTCGTGGAGCAGCTGCTGAAGAGAAGCGCCCACCGAGGAAAACAGCCCGGTAAACAGGGCCAGCAGCACCACCGCCCCGGTGATGGGCAGCAGCAACCAAAGAGCCCTTTTCCAGAGAAAGCAGCTGCTGAACAGCAGGGCGGCCACCAAAGTGACCAGAATCAAAATCAGAGGATTGACCGTGAGGGAAAAGGCGGTGGTCAGGCAGAACACCGTGGCCAGCACCCCCAGCACCACCACCGCCGCATCCATGAAAAGGCGAGGAAGCTGCTTCATCGGCTGGCCTCCTCTCCGAAGCCGGCGGAAAGGAGAATCTCCCGGGGCTGCACCGCAGAGACGGGAACCCGCCGTCCGGCCCGTTGAGCCAGAAGCTGGGGCATCACCCGGTCAAGCTCCCCCTGGGGGGCGTAAATGCTCCGGGTATGATTTTGGGCATCCAGCCATTGGAGCAGGAGCCCGGCGTTGTTTTGCTTGAGATAGATAATGCACCAGGCCAGCTGATCCAGGGCCACGTCCCGGCCGTGGGCATCCCTGGGCCAGTCGATCCAAATGGGTGCCACCCGAACCGCAGGCTCCAGGGTGTCCCGGACTACGGTTTTGTCCAGAGCGGCGCTTTTCTTCCAATGGACGGCCTTCATGGTGTCCCCGGTGCGGTAGTCCCGAAGATCATAGGGGTTTTCGCTGCCGGAGTAGGGCTTGGTCACCAGGGTGCTGGTGCCTGCCCAGTCCGGGTGCTCCGGGGGCTCCTGGGGATAGGGCAGCACCGTGATACTGGCCCCCTGGGGATGCCGGGTGGGCATGGGAAACAGACCCATCAGATCCAGCACCCGAAGCCGGGAAAAGGAGCATTCATAGACGCAGCAATGCTCCGTATCCAGAGGAAAGCCCCCATAGACCCCCTTGAGCCGGGTATAGGCCACCTCGCCGGAAACCACACTGAGGGTTTTCAGCTTGCCCCGGATGGGCCCGGTGGCAAACAGCCGGTTTTGCCGGAGAGACAGGGTGATGGTGGCCTCACTGCCCCGAGTAACCTGATCCGGCACGGACAGGGAGATCTGGGTGCCCAATGCCCCGGGAAGGCTCAAAAGCCAGGAGAACACCGGGAGAATCAGGGCCATCAGCAGCAAAAACCCTGCCACATACCCGGTATAGGCAATCCGAAACAGCAAAAGCAGCACCAGCACCAGCAGGTAAATCAGTCTGTTTTTCAGCATGAGAGCCTCACTTGATTCGGGGTGCGGGAGTTTTTTGCAAAAGGGCGGTGCAGATGTCCCGGGCGTTTTTCTGCTCCTGTTCGGCCTGACGAGTCAGCAGAAGCCGGTGGGCCACCGTGTCGGCAAAGATAAACTGCACATCCGAGGGAACCACATAATCCCGGCCCTGTACCCAGGCCACGGCCCGGGCCATGGAGGCCAGGGCCACGGAGGCCCGGGGAGAGGCCCCCTGACGGAGATCCGGGTGGCTCCGGGTGGCGGTGGTGAGCCGGACAATGTACTTGAAAATGTCGTCGGAGGCGTAGGTGTCGGCCACCTCCTGCTGAATGGCGGCCAGAGTGTCCTGATCTGCCACCGGAGTGATATTGTCCAGGGGGTTGCAGGCCTGTTTCCGGCGCAGCAGCTCCAGCTCGCTTTCCGGGGCGGGATAGCCCATGGTAAGGCGCACCATAAACCGGTCCATCTGGGAATCCGGCAGCAGCTGGGTGCCGGAGGAGCCGTAGGGATTCTGGGCGGCGATGACCATAAAGGGCTTGGGCAGGGGATGGGTCTCTCCGTCCACCGTGACCTGGCCCTCCTCCATGGCCTCCAGCAGGGCGGCTTGGGTACGGGAGGAGGCCCGGTTCAGCTCGTCCGCCAGGAACAGGTTGCAGAGAATGGCACCCTGCTGGTATTCCGTGGCACCGGTGGTTTTATTATAGATGGTAAAGCCGGTGACGTCCGTGGGCATCACATCGGGGGTAAACTGCATACGCTTATAGTCCAGCTGGAGGGCCCGGGAAAAGGCCAGGGCCAGGGTGGTCTTACCCACGCCGGGCTTGTCCTCCAGCAGCAGATGGCCGCCGGCCAGCATGGTCAGGAAGGTTTTCAAAATCATATCGTCCTTGCCCACAATGGCACGGCGAACCTCGGTGAGAACCTGTTCTGCGTAATTCAAGGTGCGTTCCTCTTTTCCTTGCATAGTATGTGCTTATCATATCATAGGAGGCCTCCGCATTCAAGGGGAATATGACAAAAAGGTATCAAGCCGTTACGGAAAATCCAAAATTTGTAATCCATCAAGGGACGCACCTCGGCAAAACAGATAAAGAAAGCTGGAAAAATTGGAGAAATATACAATGGTTTCAGGGGCCCTTTGTGGTATAGTTAATCTGGTTTATGCTGTACCTGTAACCCTATAAAGCATCCTACAGAAGGAGATATGAGCTATGAGCAGACTGACCATTATGTCGGCGAGCCGGGCCCAGACCACGGTGGAGGGACTGTATACGGATATGGAGCGGCGGATTATCGCCAGCCCACCCGGAATCTGTCCCGTGGATCTGGTGGCGGCCTTTTTGAAAATGTGCCGGGCCCAGACCTGCGGAAAGTGCGTGCCCTGCCGAATCGGCCTGAAGCAGCTGGACAATATGTTTGAGGACGTGCTGGAAAACCGGGCCACCATGGAGACGGTGGAAAACATTCGGAATACCGCCTCCACCATTGAGGACTCCGCCGACTGCGCCCTGGGGGTGGAGACGGCCCGGCTGGTGCTGCGGTGCCTGGAGGGCTGCTATGAGGACTTTGTGGAGCATATAAAAAACCATCGCTGCTCCTGCCAGATCACCCAGTCCATTCCCTGTGTGGCCAACTGTCCCGCCGGGGTGGACGTTCCGGGCTATGTGGCCCTGGTGGAGCAGGGGAACTATCAGGACGCAGTGCGGCTGATTCGTAAGGACAACCCCTTCCCCACGGCCTGCGCCATGATCTGTGAGCATCCCTGTGAAAGCCGCTGCCGCCGAACCCTGCTGGACGCACCGGTCAACATCCGGGGCCTGAAGCTGGCGGCGGTGAACCATGCCGGGAGAGTTCCGGCTCCGGCCTGCGCCCCGACCACGGGAAAGCGTGTGGCCATTATCGGCGGTGGCCCATCCGGCCTGTCTGCGGCCTATTATCTCCAGCTGATGGGACATCAGTGTACGGTGTTTGAAAAGCGAAAGCACTTAGGCGGGATGCTCCGCTATGGGATTCCCAGCTATCGCCTGCCCCGGCAGCGGCTCCAGGAGGACATTGACTGCATTCTCTCCACGGGCGTGGAGGTGCGGACGGAGACCTCCATTGGGGGCGGCAGCGGGATGATCTCCATGGAGCAGCTGCGAAAGGACTATGATGCGGTGTTTATCTCCATCGGGGCCCATGACGACAAAAAGGTAGGCATTCCCAACGAGGACGCCGAGGGAGTGCTCAGTGCGGTGGACATGATGGGGGCCATTGGGGACGGAATTATGCCGGACTTCCAGGGAAAGCGGGTCTGCGTCATTGGCGGCGGCAACGTGGCCATGGACTGTACCAGAAGCGCCATTCGATGCGGGGCCAAAAAGGTGTCCATTGTCTATCGCCGCCGCACCGTGGACATGACCGCCCAGCAGGAGGAGGTGCAGGGAGCCCTGGAGGAAGGGGCGGAAATGCTGGATCTTCACAGCCCTATGGCGGTGGAGGTCAACGGCCAGGGCCAGGTCACGGGCCTTTGGACGGAGCCCAAGCAGGTGGGGCTGATCCATGACCGACGGTCGGATGTGATCTCCAGCGGAGATGCCCCGGAGCTGATTCCCTGTGACATTGTGATTGTGGCGGTGGGACAGTCCATTGAGACCCGATACTTCGAGGAGGAGGGCATTCCCATTAAGCGGGGGGTCATTGCGGCGGAGAACTGGACGGCGGTGGATCAGGCCCCCGGGGTGTTCGCCGGCGGGGACTGTGTCACCGGGCCAAAAACCGCCATCCGGGCCATTGCCGCCGGAAAGGTGGCGGCGGCCAATATTGACTATTATCTGGGCTATAACCACCAAATTACCGTGGACGTGGAGATTCCGGCGGTGAGCCTGCGGGATCATAAGTACTGTGGCCGGGTGAATCTTCAGGAGCGCAGTGCGGCGGACCGTAAGCAGGATTTTGAGCTGATGGAGCAGCCAATGAGCACCCGTGCTGCCCGGCAGGAGGCCAGCCGATGCCTCCGGTGCGACCACTTCGGCTGCGGCAGCTTTAAGGGAGGGCGAAGAAACCAATGGTAAATGTAACGGTAAATGGAATCCCGGTGCAGGTGCCGGAGGGAGGAACCATTCTGGATGCCACCAGGCTGGCGGGATGCCCGGTGCCCACCCTGTGCTTTTTGAAGGACATCAATGAGATCGCCGCCTGCCGGGTCTGCGTGGTGGAGCTGGAGGGGGCGGATCACCTGATTACCGCCTGCAACAATGTGTGCCGGGAGGGCATGGCCATCCGCACCAACTCCGTGAAGGTTCGGGAGGCCCGGCGCACCAATCTGGAGCTGATTCTCAGCCAGCACCGGCTGAACTGTCCCGCCTGCAACCGGGAGAAAACCTGTCAGCTGAAAAAGGTGGCCAACTCCATCAATATGGACGACACCATGAACTTCCGCCACGAGTATCCGGCGGACAACTGGGACGAGAGTTTTCCTCTGATTCGCAACGAAAGCAAGTGTATCAAGTGTATGCGCTGTATCTCCTTCTGCGACAAGGTGCAGTCCCTGGGGGTATGGGACATGGTGGGAACCGGTTCCCATACCACCGTGGGGGTGTCCGGGGGACGTACCATCCGGGAGGCGGACTGTGCCCTGTGCGGCCAGTGTATCACCCACTGTCCCGTCAACGCCCTGCGCTCCCGGGATGATACCAAGGCTATTTTCGGCCTGAACGGGGCACTAAACGACCCGGAGAAGATCGTGGTGGTGCAGGTGGCCCCGGCGGTGCGGGCGGCCTGGGGAGAAACCTTCGACCTGTCCCCGGAGGTGGCCACGGAAAAGCGGCTGGCCACGGCCCTTCGGCGCATTGGCTTTGACTATGTGTTTGACACCAATTTCTCCGCAGACCTGACCATTATGGAGGAGGGAACGGAGTTCCTCCATCGGATGCAGGAGGGAAAGAAACATAAATATCCTATGTTTACCTCCTGCTGTCCCGGCTGGGTGCGGTTTCTCAAGTCCCAGTACCCGGACATGGTGGAGGAGCTGTCCACCGCCAAGTCCCCCCAGCAGATGTTCGGGGCGGTGACAAAAAGCTATTTCGCCAGGAAAATCGGTGTAGACCCGGGAAAAATCGTCTGCGTCTCGGTGATGCCCTGCGTGGCGAAAAAGGCGGAGCTGGACATTCCCAATATAAATGATGCGGGTGCCGGGAAGGACGTGGATTTTTCCATTACCACCCGGGAGATATGCCGGATGATCTCCGCAGATCAGCTGGATGTGGCGGCACTGCCGGAGTCGGACTTTGATTCCCCTCTGGGCACCGGCACCGGTGCGGCGGTGATTTTTGGCACCACGGGAGGGGTCATGGAGGCGGCCCTCCGAACCTGCGCCTATATGCTCACCGGGGAAAATCCTGACCCGGACAGGAGCTTTCTGGGGGCCAGAGGCCAGGCGGGCTGGAAGGAGGCCGACTATAACGTGGCGGGGGCCAAGGTGCGTACCGCCGTGGTCAGCGGCCTGGGCAATGCCCGGCGGCTCATCCGGGCCCTGCGCCGGGGAGAGGTGTCCTATGACTTTGTAGAGGTGATGGCCTGTCCCGGGGGCTGTGTAGGCGGCGGCGGTCAGCCCATCCACTACAATGAGGAGCGGGCGGAGGAGCGGGGCGGCGTGCTCTATGGGTATGACGCCCAGAATGTGCTGCGGTTTTCCCATGAAAACCCGGACGTGCAGGCCCTGTACCGGGACTATCTGGGGGAGCCCTGCGGAAAGACGGCCCACCACCTGCTCCATACAGACCATCAGGGCTGGCAGATGCCTCCGGCCCTGAGCTATGACGAGGACGTGCGGATTCCCCGCAGATAACAAAGGGGCCGCTCTCTCCGGAAAAATTCGGAGGGAGCGGCTTGTTTTTGGAGCCGGGCCATGCTAAAATGACGGGGACAACAAACATAGGAAGTGCTTTATATGGAATTTGACTTTGAAACCTTAAACACCGGCGGCGGGGTACATCCCTTTGTGGCGGAGCAGGGCGTGACCGATCCGTCCATTATCAGCTTCTCCGTGGCGGAGATGCGGCTGAACCTGGCCCCGGGAATCACGGCGGGGATGCACGAAATCGTGGACAGGGGCTCCTTTGGCTATGCGCCCCCGGAGAAGGAGCGCTATAACGCCGCCCTGAAAAGCTGGATGATGACCCGGCACCACTGGGAGATCGACCCGGAAAAGGCCGTGCAGACCCCAGGGGTGGTGACGGCCATGGGGATCGCCATCCGGGCTCTGACGGCACCGGGAGACGAAATTATCATTCAGCCGCCCCTGTATCCGCCCTTTGCCCGGACGATTCAGGCCAATGGCCGGCAGGTGGTGGAAAATCCCCTGGTCTGCCGGGAGGGCCGGTACACCATGGATTTTGACGACCTGCGGGAAAAGGCGAAAACCGCAAAAATGCTGATGCTCTGCTCTCCCCATAACCCGGTGGGCCGGGTCTGGACAAGGGCGGAGCTGGAGACGCTGGGAGAGATCTGCCTGGGAAATGACCTGTATGTGGTGTCCGATGAGATTCACTTTGACCTGGACTTTGAAGGGCGGCATCTGGTGCTGACCCAGGCGGTTCCGGCATTAAAGGCCAAAAGCGTCATCTGCACGGCTCCCAGCAAGACCTTTAACCTGGCGGGCAACGGGCTGAGCAATATTATTCTGGAGGACGAGGAAGTCCGCAAAAGGTTTATTGAGGACCAGGAGCGGTACTGCGGAGAGTATTTGGGAACCTTCCCCTATGCCGCTACCACGGCGGCCTATGAAACCGGCGGCCCCTGGCTGGACGCTCTGCTGGGTCATCGCCGGAAAAACCGCCAGGTGCTTCTGGAAGGCCTGAAAGGGATGATTCCCGGAGCGGTGCTGTCTCCCCTGGAGGGAACCTATCTCCAGTGGGTGGATCTGAGCTGTCTGGGCCTTTCCCAGAGGGAGCTGATGGAGAAGCTGGCCTCGGCGCTGATTTTCGTCAACGATGGGGAGAGCTTTGGCAGGGCCGGAAAAGGGCATATCCGCTTTAACCTGGCCTGCCCCACCCGGTGCATTGAGGCCGCCATGGAGCGGCTTGCCAAGGTGCTATAAATACAAGGCCTCTCACCCGCTGGGGTGGGAGGCCTTGCCAATACACCGTCAGTCGTTGCGAATCTCCACGGGCTGGGCATCCCGGTTTCTGTCGTAAATCATCTGGAGGCCGTCCAGGGTCAGCCGGGTGTCCACAATGGTGATTCGGTCTGTTTGCTCCGCAATCATCCGGGAAAGGCCGCCGGTGGCAATGACCTTGATGCCGTCGCAGTTCATTTCCGCCATGACCTGACGGACAAGATATTCCATATTGCCCACATAGCCTCCCACCACACCGGCCTGAATCTGCTCAATAGTGTTGCGGCCCAGCACGGTGGGGGGCATTTGCAGCTCCACCCGGGGGAGCATGGCGGTGCGGGAAACCAGGGCGTCCAGGCTCACCTGAAGGCCCGGGCCGATGGTGCCGCCCAGGTAGACCCCGTCCGGGCCCACTGCGTCAATGGTGGTGGCGGTGCCAAAGTCCAGAATCAAAAAGGGTGCGCCGTATTTGGCAATGGCGGCGATGCAGTTTACCGCCCGGTCTGTGCCCAGACGGCCGGTTTCATAGCACCGGGGGTCAAACCGCAGCCCGCAGTCCACGTCCGTGCCCACCACCAGAGGGGCGACCCCGAAATATTTGATAATGGCGCTGGTGAGAGAATACATGACCTGGGGCACCACAGAGCCGATGATACAGGCCTTCACATCCTCGGCCCGGTAGCCAAACCGCTCAAAGTAGGCCACTGCCATAATCCCCACCTCGTCTGAGGTGGCGGTGGAGTTGGTAGAGAGCCGGAAGGAACCCAGCATCTCCTGTTCCTTGTAAATTCCGAATACCATGTTGGTATTTCCAACATCAATGGTCAGCAGCATGGCAGACACTCCTTTTTTATAGGGATTTCAGACAGCATTCCAACCTGCCATCCGCCAGAATGATGACACCGTAGCTGCCCCAGGCGCCGACGGCCCCGGGATTGAGGAGCCACAGGCCCTGGTCATAATAGCATTCGGCCCGATGGGTGTGGCCGAACAGCAGAAGCTGGGCATTCTCCCCCATGGCAGCGTAAATAGCCCGCTGGTACATGGTTTTTACGCCGTGGAGATGCCCATGGGTCATGTAAATCCGGGCACCCTCCAGCTCCAGAACCCGAATCTCCGGCTCCTGGGAGCCCGGGTCGCAGTTTCCGGCCACCTGTACAAGAGGGATGCCGTACCGTTTCAGGACTGCGCCATCGGGGACGCAGTCTCCCAGGTGAAAAATTTGATCCGGCTGCTCCAAACGAATGGCCCGCTCCATAGGGGCGACCCTGCCGTGGGAGTCGGAAAACACAAGAATCTTCATGATTACAGTACACCTTCTCTTCTGTCCCGCATACACTGGGTAGAGAAAGGGGGATGGGGCGCATGGATCACGCAGCCCAGCAAAGCAGCATTCAAAAGCTGCTGTCTACCCAGGAGGGACAGCAATTGGTGGAAAAATTCTCCCAGGCGGGGGGCGACAAACTGCGTAAGGCGGGGGCGGCCCTGAGCCAGGGAAACGCCCAGGAGGCGCAGCGTCTAATGGGGCCACTGCTGGCCGAGCCGCAGATTCAGCGGCTGCTAACGGCCCTGGAGCGGGAAATGGGCCATGGATGACATTGGGGCTGCCGTAAGCAGCTTTCTGTCAAAGCCCGGCGCCATGGAGCAGCTGGAGGCGGTGGCGAAGCAGCTGGGGCTGGGAGAGGACCAAAGGGCATCCGCCCAGGAGGAGCAGGGGCCGGAGTCCCCGGAGGATTCGGCCCCGGAGCAGATCCGGCAGCTGATGACGGCCCTCCAGAGCAGTCAGACAGAGGCCCCGGCACTGCTGGAGGCACTGATGCCCCTGCTGCGCCCGGAGAAGGGAGAAAAGCTCCAAAAGGCGGCAAAGGCCCTTCGACTGATGCGCACCGCCAAGGCGGTGGCGGGAACCGTAGAACTGTGAGGCGAGGCAATGTTCAACCCCTATGCAGGGCAGCCGGAGCAGGTTCTTCGGCCTGTACCCCCGGGCACCGGGACGGAAAGACCACCGGAGAGGCCCAAGGCCGTGGAGGGACTGCTGGAACGGCTGGGACGGCTGGACAGGGACGACCTGCTGCTTCTGGTGCTGGTGTTTCTCCTGGCCAAGGACGGAGAGGGGGATGTGCTTTGGCCCCTGGCGGCTGCCGCCCTGTATCTGATGCTGTGACCGGGGAAGCGGGGCGGCGGAGCTGCCCTGTTTCCCGCTATTTTTCCGAGGAATCCTGATTTTGCTCCTGCTCCTGCCGGGAGTCGGATTTGTCCTGCTGGCAGACCTCGGCCTTGGCCCGGCGTGTGACCAGCCAAAGGGCGATGATGCCAATGGACACCGCCGCCGCCAGTACCATCAGGGCTTTTCTGGGGCCGCTGGTGCTGACCATCACGGCGCACACCCCCAACAGGGAGGCCGCCACATAGAGGATGGCCACGCTTTGCCGCTGGTTAAAGCCCACGTCAATGAGCCGGTGGTGAATATGGCTCCGATCCGGGTGCATGGGGCTGACATGATGCCACAGACGGCGGACGCAGGCGAAGGAGATGTCAAACAGGGGCACCCCCAACACCAGAATGGGCACGGCAAAGGAGATCACCGTATAGAGCTTAAACAGGCCGCTGACGGACATACAGGCCAGAATAAAGCCCAAAAAGGTTGCCCCGGTGTCCCCCATAAAGATTTTGGCCGGATTCAGATTATAGGGCATAAAGCCCAGGCAGGCCCCCAGCAGCGCCCCCAGCAGGAGGGCCTCCTGGCCCTGACCCAGAGACAGGGCAATGATTGCCATGGTCAGACAGCTGATGGAGCAGACGCCTACGCTCAGGCCGTCCAGGCCGTCAATAAAGTTTACGGCGTTGGTAATGGCCACAATCCAGAGGATGGTCACGGGAACAGCCAGCACACCCAGAGACAGATAGGGGCCGCCTACGGGCAGAGGGTTGGAAATATAGTCGATCATGCAGCCCTGGGAAACGGGAATCGCCGCAGCAAGAAGCTGCACCGCCAGCTTTAGCTTGGCATTCAAATCGTATTTATCATCCACGATGCCCAGCAGCACAATGATGGTGCCGCCGGCCAGAATGCCTCCCAGCTCCCGGGTCATGCGGCCCAGCACCAGAATCACCAGGAGAAACCCGGCGTAAATGGCCAGGCCGCCAATGGTGGGAATGGGCTTATGATGCATACGGCGGGCATCCTTTGGGATGTCCACAAAGCCAAAATGAAGGGCAAAGTGTCGAACCAAGGGGGTCAGCACAAAGGCGATCACCCCGGCGGCCAAAACGGCGATTAGCACAGTGAGAAGCTGCTGCCGGGTTGCCATGAAATCATCCTTTCTCAGCGGGCCACAAAGCCTACCTTCTTGTAGACCTTCCGTAGGGTTTTATTTGCAATATACCCTGCCTTTTCCGCACCGGCCTTATAGATGCTCTCCAGATAGTCCTTGTCCCGGAGAAGCCGCTGGGCCTCGTCCCGGATGGGGGCCACCAGGGAGATCACGGCCTCGCCTACGGCGGGCTTAAAGTCCCCATAGCCCTTGCCTTCAAATTCCTTCTGAATCTCCTCATAGGACTTGCCGGTACAGGCGGAGTAGATTTCCATCAGGTTGGAGATGCCGGGCTTGTTCTCCCGGTCAAAGCGGACGCAGGTTTCGCTGTCGGTGACGGCCCGCTTAAACTTCCGCATAATGGTGTCGTTGTCGTCCACCAGGTAGACGCAGCCGTTGGGATCCTTGTCGGACTTGGACATTTTGCTGGTGGGGTTTTGCAGCCCCATGACCCGGGCCCCCACCTTGGGAATGTAGGGCTCAGGCATTTTGAAGGTCTCTCCGTAGATGCCGTTGAACCGGTTGGCAATGTCCCGGGTCAGTTCAACGTGCTGCTTCTGATCCTCCCCCACAGGTACATAGTCCGGCTGATAGAGGAGAATATCCGCCGCCATCAGGCAGGGGTAGGCAAACAGGCCCCCGTTGATATTCTCGGTGTTTTTCGCACTTTTATCCTTGAACTGGGTCATGCGGGACAGCTCCCCAAACATGGTGTAGCACTGGAGCACCCAGCCCAGCTCTGCGTGCTGATGGACATGGGACTGGATAAACAGGGTGTTTTCCTGGGGATCCAGGCCGCAGGCGATATATTGGGCCAACTGCTGGAGGGTGTGCCGGCGCAGGCTGGCAGGCTCCTGCCGGACGGTAATGGTGTGCATATCCGCCATAAAATAGTAGCAGTCAAATTCCTTGGCCAGATCGGACCAGTTTTTGATGGCACCCAGATAGGAGCCCAGGGTCAGGTCGCCGCTGGGCTGAATGCCGGAGAGCAGGACTTTCTTTTCTTCCATTTATCATAACCTTCTTTGTTGACAAAAATGAATTTCGGCGGTATTCTTGATACACTAATCCAATACATCCTAACACAAAGCCTTTGCTTTTTCAATGAAATTCTGCGGAGACGGAGAAAAATACCCAAGACGGCGCCCAACGGTGGAGGGATGGCACAGACAAAAGGAGAAACGGCTATGAACTTCTTTGAGGAAATGGAAGCAAGGATTCCCAAGGGAGGGGTACGAACCCGGTTTGCCCCCAGCCCCACAGGACATATGCATGTGGGCAATCTGCGCACGGCCCTCTATACCTATTTGATCGCCCGCCACGGGAAAGGAACCTTTATTCTGCGAATCGAGGACACGGACCAAAAGCGGAAGGTGGAGGACGCTGTGGCGGTGATTCAAAGAACCATGGCGGGCTGCGGCCTTACCTATGACGAGGGGCCGGATGTGGGCGGCCCGGTGGGCCCCTACGTCCAGACAGAGCGGCGGGAGCTGTATCGGAAATATGCGGAGCTTCTGGTGGAGAAAGGGGCGGCCTATCGCTGCTTCTGCTCCGAGGAGCGGCTGCGGGAGCTTCACGAGAAGGATCCCAACGCCAAGTATGACCGGCACTGCCTGTCCCTTTCCCCGGAGGAGATTCGCCAGAGACTGGAGGCCGGAGAGTCCTATGTGATTCGCCAGAAAATCCCGGAGGGCAGCACCACCTTCCATGATGCGGTCTATGGGGACATCACCGTGGACAACGGCGAGCTGGACGACCAGGTGCTCCTGAAATCCGACGGCCTGCCTACCTACAATTTCGCCAATGTGGTGGACGACCATCTTATGGGCATCACCCATGTGGTGCGCGGCAGCGAGTATCTTTCCTCGTCCCCCAAATACAACCTGCTCTATGAGGCCTTCGGCTGGGACATCCCCACCTATGTCCACTGTGCCAGCGTGATGATTACGGATGCAGAGACGGGAAATGTCCGAAAAATGTCCAAGCGGCACGGAGACCCCTCCTATGAGGATCTGCTGGAAATGGGTTATCTCCCCCAGGCGGTGTGCAACTATGTGGCCCTGCTGGGCTGGAGCCCCCGGGGCGAGTTGGCGGAGCGGGAGCTTTTCACCATGGAGGAGCTGATAGAGGCCTTTGAGCTGGAGGGCCTGTCCAAGTCCCCCTCTGCCTTCGACATGGAAAAGCTGAACTATTTTAACGGCACCTATTTGAAGGCACTTTCCCCGGAGGCGTTTGCGGAGAAGGCCATGCCCTGGATTGACCGGGCCATTACCGCCCCCAATGTGGAAAAGGCCCTGATTCCGGCCCTGCTCCAGACCAGAGTAGATCGGCTGGATCAAATTTCCGAAATGGTGGACTTCTTTGAGGCCCTGCCGGAGTATGATGCAGCCCTGTATACCAACAAGAAAAATAAGCTCACCGGGGAGAGCTCCCGGGAGCTGCTCCAGAAGGAATATGCTGTCCTGGAGGTCCTGCCGGAGTGGAACTATGAGGCCATCCACGATGCCCTCTATGGACTGACAGAGGCGGAGGGAATCAAGATCGGCAAGGTCATGTGGCCCCTGCGCATTGCGGCGGCGGGAAAAACGGTAACACCCGGCGGTGCCATTGAAATCGCCCGGATTCTTGGCAGAGAAGAAACCCTTCGCCGGATGAAGCTGGGGCTGGAGAAGCTCCAGGGATAAGAGGAAAAGGCACCGCACGGCGGTGCCTTTTGCTCCCCCTCTAAAAAGCGGCTCTTTTTTGCAAATTGTGCAATATTCCCGGAGAAACTGCGTCCTAATTAATGTGGAAGGAAGGGACT
>CAVJIP010000057.1:0-12740 GCA_963649625.1 Bacteroidaceae bacterium | reverse complement strand
GAAAGAGGGGAACCTATGTCCTTCCTTGCCATGGCCCGCCAGGTGTTTTCCGGCACCGGGGCCACCATGACCATTTTTTTCAGTACGCTGATTTTCTCTCTGCCCCTGGGACTGCTGGTGGCCATGGGCCGCATGAACAGCTATTCGCCCTTCCGGCGTATCTCCGAGACGAGCCCCGTCGCCTGGCTTCGGGGCTTTCGGCCCTTGCAGCTGGTGATGAAGCTGCTGATCTCTCTGCTTCGGGGCACGCCGCTGATGCTGCAGCTGATCGTCTGGTTTTACGGGCCCTACTATCTTCTGGGCATTCGGCTCAACGCCGCCTGGCGGGTCACGGCCACCATTGTGGGCTTCTCCATTAACTACGCCGCCTATTTTGCGGAAATCTTCCGGGCCGGGATTCAGAGCATTCCCGTGGGACAGCGGGAGGCGGCCCGGGTCTTGGGCTATAACCGGGTGCAGACCTTTTGCAAGATCATCTTTCCCCAGATGTGCAAGCAGGTGCTCCCGCCTGTTACCAATGAGATCATCACCCTGGTAAAGGACACCTCCCTGGCCTTTGTGCTGGCCTATACGGAGATGTTCACCCTGGCCAAGCAGGTGGCCGCCGCCGAGACCACCATTGCCCCCCTGTTTGTGGCGGGCGTGTTCTACTATGTGTTCAACCTGGTGGTGGCAGGGGTCATGGGCAAGGTAGAAAAGAAGCTGGAATATTATCAGTAAAGGAGGCGCATCCCAATGAAGCTGTTGGAAATCAATCACTGTAAAAAGGCATTTTGTGAGCTGGACGTGCTTCACGATATTTCTCTGTCCGTGGAGGAGGGGGAGGTGGTGGCCATTATCGGTCCCTCCGGCTCCGGCAAGTCCACCCTGCTCCGCTGCGCCACTCTGCTGGAGACCATGGATTCCGGAGATCTTATCTACCTGGGCCAATACGCCGCCCAGGACCAGGAGGGCAAGGCCCTCTACGCCGACAAAAAGCAGCTGCGGGCCATTCAAAGTTCTTTCGGCCTAGTGTTTCAGAACTTCAATCTGTTTCCCCACTATTCCGTCAAGAAGAACATTATGGATGCCCCCATTCACGTCCAGAAGCAGTCCCGCCAGGAGGCCGAGGCCACCTGCATGAAGCTGCTGGACAAAATGGGCCTGACCGGCAAGGAAAACGCCTATCCCTGTCAGCTTTCCGGGGGTCAGCAGCAGCGGGTGGCCATTGCCCGGGCGCTGGCCATGCATCCGAAGATTTTGTTCTTTGACGAGCCCACCTCCGCCCTGGACCCGGAGCTGACCGGGGAAATATTAAAGGTTATCCGCCAGCTGGCTCAGGAGAAGATGACCATGGTCATTGTCACCCACGAAATGAGCTTTGCCCGGGATGTGGCGGATCGGGTGATCTTTATGGACGGGGGCTATATTGTGGAGCAGGGCGACCCCCATGAGGTCATTGACCATCCCCAGGAGGAGAGAACCCGGCAGTTCCTGGCCCGGTTCTCCCAGTCATGAATATTGTTCTGCACTACGCCGACCCGGCAGGAAACATCACGGCCATTGTGGAGTCCCCGGTGGCGCCGGAGGAGCGGGTGAAAATCGCCCGGCAAATTCTGGCCCTGGGCAAGGCGGAGCAGGTGGGCTTTGCCGTCCCGCCCCGGCTGGGTGGCCAGGGCCGGCTGGAGATGATGGGCGGGGAATTTTGCGGCAACGCCGCCCGGTCCTTTGGCCTGCTTCTGGCCCAAGAGCGGTATAGCTCCGGCACCCATTGGGTTTCGCTGGAGCTCTCCGGGGCGGAAGAGCCCCTGACTGTGGCCGTGGATTTAGACCGGCAGACCGCCGCCGCCCAGATGCCCCTGCCGCTGGGACTGGAAACCGTCACCCTGGAGGGCCGCAGCTTTCCCCGGGTGGACTTTCCCGGCATCAGCCACATTCTGGTGGAGGGACCCCCGGATGGGTATCTGGCCCTGCGGATATTGGAGGCCCTCCGGCCCGAGAATGCCATGGGGGTGCTGTTTTTGCAGGATGGGGTGATGACCCCGGTGGTCTATGTCCGGCCTACGGATTCCCTGGTATGGGAGTCCTCCTGCGGCTCCGGCAGCACCGCCTGGGGCTGGTATCTGGCCCGAACTGGGCCCAATGGTGAGGCCTCCTATCTGTTCCGCCAGCCTGGGGGCTTGATTCAGGTGGTGGTGAGCCGCACCGGGGAGGCCGTCACAGACATTACCATGGGCGGCGGCGTGACCGTTTCCGGGCCCCTTTCCCTGGAGGTTCCCGCCCAATAGGCTGATTTTTTGTCAGGCTGCCGAAAACTCCTGTTCCGGCGGTCTGATTTTTTACATTTCCCACGTTTGACACCGGGGCAGGTTCCTGCTATAATGGACGAAAATGCAGGGAACCCTTGCAAATCCTCCAGGGGAGGGAGCCTCCATGAAGCGAATCCTGCTCCTTTTGACAGCACTCCTGCTGCTCACCGGCTGCGGCAGCGACAAATACGCCTCCGGCCTGCATCACGCCCAGATCAACGTGCAGGACTACGGCACCATTACCCTGGAGCTGGACGCAGATACCGCACCCATTTCCGTGGCCAATTTCTGCGCCCTGGCGGAGGAGGGCTTTTACGACGGCCTGACCTTTCACCGGGTGATTTCCGGGTTTATGATTCAGGGGGGCGACCCCAATGGCGACGGCTCCGGAGGCTCGGACAAGACCATTTCCGGGGAGTTTTCCGCCAACGGGGTGAAAAATTCCATTTCCCATGTTCGGGGCACGGTGTCTATGGCTCGCTCCCAGGGCTATAACAGCGGCAGCAGTCAGTTTTTTATTGTCCATGAGGATTCTCCCTCCCTGGACGGACAGTATGCCGCCTTCGGCCATGTGACGGAGGGAATGGACGTGGTGGATGCCATCTGCGAAAACACCCCGGTGGAGGACGACAACGGTACCGTGGCCTGGTGGAACCAGCCGGTGATCTCCCAAATCCGTATTTTGGATTAACTCAATATTGTGACACAAGGAGGTGTCTCTGGAAGCCCAGAGGCACCTTTTCGCCATTTTTATGCTGATGGAAGGACGTGTGTGCATGAAGCTCTATATGCCCCAAAACGGATTTCGCTGGGGACAGCCCCTGGCCCTTCGGGACAAGGGGGGCCGAATCCGCTATACGGTCACGGGAGATGCCTATTCTCTGGGAAAGCGGCTCCATGTCACCGACCTGGCCGGACGGGAGGCGGTGTATGTCTATCAAAAGGTGCCCTCCCTGTTTCCCTGCTACGCCGTGGAGGTTTACGGCAAGCCTGTGGGGGAGATCACAAAGGATTTGACATTCTTCCGGCCCCGCTATACAATGAAGTCCCTGGACTGGGAGATCACCGGCACCCTGGGTGCCTGTGACTATGAAATTTCCCGGCATTCCACGGTGGTGGCCTCCAGCCGTCCCCAGCAGGGCTCCTCCGGTGATGTATTGGCCCTGTGCTTTTATGACCGGGTCACGGAGCTTACTGCCCTGGGGATGGTGCTGGCCATTAACTGTGTGTTTGCCCCGCAGGAGCCGAAGCATCTATGAAGCAAAGAAAGCTATATTCCTGGCTGCTGACCCTGGCCCTGGTGCTGGGGCTAAGCGGCTGCGCCGTTCCGTTGGACCAAAGTGCGCCCCAAGCCTCCGGTACTGCCGGGGAGGGGCTGCGGGTGGACTTTCTGGATGTGGGCCAGGCGGACAGCGCCCTGGTTCGCTGCGGAGAGGAGGCCATGCTCATTGATGGGGGAAACGTGGCGGACAGCTCCTATGTGGTGTCCTATCTGAAAAGTCAGAATGTGACCCACCTGGACTATCTTGTGGCCTCCCATGCCCATGAGGATCACGCCGGGGGCCTGAGCGGCCCCTTGAACACCTGCACGGTGGATCATGTGTACTGCCCTGTGACCCAGGCCGAGGGAAAGTATTTTGCCAGCCTGGAAAAGTACACCGCCGCCCAGGGCCTTGCCATAGAGGTGCCCCAGGTAGGGGACACCTGGAGCCTGGGGGATGCCACGGTTACGGTGCTGGGCCCCGTCCGGGAGTATGATGACCCCAACAACACCTCCCTGGTGCTGTCTGTGGACTATGGCAGCACCAGCGTACTGTTCACCGGGGACATGGAGCAGGATGCCGAGGCAGATCTGCTGGCCTCCGGGGCGGATGTGTCCGCCACGGTGCTGAAGGTGGGCCATCACGGCAGCGACACCAGCACCTCGGAGGCGTTTCTTTCGGCGGTTTCTCCCAGCTATGGGGTCGTTTCCGTGGGAGCGGACAACAGCTACGGCCACCCTGACCAGGAGGTGCTTGACCGGCTGAGCCGCCACGGGGTGGAGACGTGGATCACCCGGGACAGGGGGAACATTACCCTCCGCTCCGATGGTACAAGCGTCACCTTTACCGCAGAGCAGGGCGCAGCGTCTGCCGCCTCACCCGCTGTCTCCCAGGAGGAGACCTATATCGGCAACCGAAATACCCAGGTGTTCCACCGGCCCTCCTGTCCCAATCTGCCCAAGGAGGCGAATCGGGTTTCCTTTGCCTCCCGTCAGGCGGCCCTGGAGGAGGGCTACCGCCCCTGCGGGAATTGTAATCCATAAAATCCCTTTTCGGCTTGTCCACAGGACAAGCCGTCTTTTGCACCGGGGCCGCATAGCCCTCCGGCCTGGATGCTGCACAGTTATCATCACGGCGAAAGCCGTGACGAAAGAGGAAACCCCAGGAAGGCTCTTGGTGCGGCCAAAGGGACAGCTTTTAGGGGAGATAAACCAGCAGGTCGGAGATTTGGCAGTCCAGGACGCAGCAGATTCGGGCGAGTACGTCCAAATCCAGCTTTTCCACGCTGCCGCCGCACCAGCGGTTTATCACTTCAAATCGCACACCGATGGCCCGGGCCAATGCGCCCCGGGTGAGCTGCCGCTGCTCCAAAACCTCCCGGAGCCGAAGCTCAATGTGTCCATAGTCGGATATACTTAATAGGGTCTGCATTCCTGTTCACCACCGGGTTTATGCTATAGGCATAGTAACCGCTTGACAATTCCTCTATATATAGTTACTATGTATATAGTATATCGAACAGGAGGCTTTCCTATGTCCATCTATCAGACCCTTTACTATCAGCTGTTCAACGCCATCACCGATGCGCTGGCCACCATGGAACAGGGGCACCTTTTTGAGGCCCGCACCCTTCTCGTCAGCGCACAGCAGCAGACGGAGGAGGCCTACCTGGCCGCCGGGGAGGAAAAAGAAGAACTTCCCCAACAAAACAGTTGACTTTTCCCCCTCAGATACGTTATAATAACTGATGCCTGTCCACAGGACGGCCTTACTTTACACGCTGCAGCGTTTATCCGCTGTCGAGCATAATATTTCAGGAGGTGTATACGAATGACGAAGCGTACCTATCAGCCCAAGAAGCTCCACGGTCAGAAAGTCCATGGCTTCAGACAGAGAATGGCCACCAGAAACGGCCGCAAGGTGCTTTCCCGCCGCCGCAGCAAGGGCAGAAGCAGACTCAGCTACTGATTCGCCCGTCCCTACACCGTTTGAATTGGAAATTTTGGGGTGAATGGAGCAATCTGTTCGCCCCATACGTTTATTGCCTGAACTTTTCCTGGAAGGGATCCTGCCATGGTCAATACCCAGTCTCTTAAACAGAATCATCTGTTCCGGCGGATTTACCAGCGGGGCAAATCCTCTGCCGGGCGGTTTGTGGTGGTTTACTGCCGGAAAAACGGCCTGCCCTACAATCGCCTGGGGATTACCGCCGGCACAAAGGTGGGCCATGCGGTGGTACGAAACCGCATTCGCCGTCGGATTCGGGAGGCCTATCGGCTCTCCGAGGCGCAGTATCTCCTGGGCTACGACATTGTGGTGGTGGCCCGGAGCCGTGCGGCCCACGGAACCTACCGGGAGATTGCGGAGTGCCTGATGAAGCAGTCCCGGCGGGTCGGGCTGATCCGAAAGGAGATGGCCCATGAAGCGTCTGCTCCTGTGGCTGATTCGGTTTTACCGGAGTAAAATCTCCCCCCTGCGGCCTCCCTGCTGCCGGTTTACCCCCACCTGCTCGGCCTATGCCCTGGAGGCGGTGGAGAAATACGGGGCCTGGAAAGGGGGCCTTCTGGCAATCAAACGGCTTCTGCGGTGTAACCCCTTTTACAAGGGAGACTTCTTTGATCCGGTGCCCCAGGCCCGGACAGACAGTTACGACCGGAGGTAACAAATGCATTATGTACTGATTCCCTTTGCCTGGCTGCTGCGGACTCTCTATCAGGTCTTTGGCAACTATGGCGTTGCACTGATCCTCTTCTCCCTGATCACCAAGCTCATCCTGCTCCCCTTTAATGCCAAAAGCAAAAAGAGCATGATGAAAACCTCTCGTCTCGGCCCCAAGCTCAAGGAGCTGGAGAAGAAATACGGTGATGACAAGCTCAAGTATCAGCAGGAGGTGTCCGCCCTCTATAAAAAGGAAAACGTCAGCCCCACCGGAGGCTGCCTGTGGTCCCTGCTGCCGCTGCTTCTGCTGATGGCCCTGTACTACGTTATCCGCCAGCCCATGACCTATCTGATGCAGCTTTCCACGGACCAGATTACGGAGATCTCCAACATTCTCACCGGCCTGGGCCTTGACATTTCCAGCACCAATAAGGCATATCAGGAGATCGCCGTGGCCAAGTACGTCTATCAGAACATGGACGCAATCCAGGCGGTAGTCCCGGACATTGCCAGCCGGGCCATTGATTTTAGTTTCCTGGGCATTAACCTGGCCGAGATTCCCTCCTGGCGTTGGATTCTGGGAGGCTCCTATACCCTGGCGGGCTTCGGCCTGTGGATCATCCCCATTCTCTCCGCCGCCGCCAATTTCCTGTCCATGCAGATTTCCCAGAAGCTCAACGGCTCCGTTGCCACCAACGACAAGGGAGAAAAGGATGCGGACGCTGCGGCAGCCGTGGCCCAGAGCATGAAAACCATGCTGTGGATTATGCCTCTGTTCTCCCTGTGGATCGGCTTCTCCATGCCTGCCTCCATCTGCGTATACTGGATCGCCCAGGCGGTGTTCAACACCATTCTGGACGGGATCCTTACGGTACACTACCGGAAGGTATATGACGCAGAGGATGCGCTTAAGCGGGAAAAGGCCGCCGAGGAGGCCGCCATTGAGGCGGAAAAGGAGGCACGCCGGGCGGAGCGCCGGGCTGCTAATCCTGACGGTGTGGCCAACCCCAATACCAGCCGCCGGAAGGTAAAGAAGCAGCTGAAGGCTGCGGAAAACACCGAGTTTGCCGGACTTGGCAAGCTCACCGAGGAGCAGAAGGAGGACATCCGCCAGAAGGCCCAGGAAAAAGAGCTGGCCAAAGGCGGCCTGTCCGGGGATCCCAATCGTCCCTACAGCCGGGGGCGGGCCTATGACCCGGCCCGGTACGGCACCGCCAAGGAGGAGGGCCGGGACGAGGAAGCAACCCAAGATACGGACGGCTCCCCATCGGAATAGCCCAACCGCGCAGACAGAAAGGAGCGCAAAATCATGTTCAAATCAATCGAAGCCACCGGCAAGACCATTGAGCTTGCCATTCAGGCTGGACTGGAGCAGCTCCAGTTGGATCGGGACAGCGTTTCCGTAGAGGTTCTGGCACAGCCCCGCTCCGGCTTCTTTGGCATTGGCGCCTCTCCCGCAAGGGTTTCCCTGACCTACGAGGTGCCTGACCCGATTCCCGAAAAGGCCCCTGAGCCGGTTAAGCCCGTACCCCAGCCCAGGCCGGAGAAGCCTGTGGCCCAGCCTAAGCCGGAAAAGCCCAAGGCAGAGCCGGCGGAGCGGGTGGAAAAGCCCAAGCCGGAAAAGCCTAAACCGGCTCCGGCCCCGGAGGGCACCACGGAGGCCAGAATCGAGGCCTTTATGAAGGGCCTGCTGGAGCATATGGGCTCCGATGCCGTCCCCTCCGCCACCAAGGTTTCCGAGGACACCTATGCCGTGGAGCTGATTGGAAACGGCCTGGGAATGCTCATTGGCCGCCGGGGGGACACCCTGGATGCCATCCAGCATATCACCAACTATGCGGTGAATCACGGCCAGGGCAAGCGGGTCCGCATTAACGTGGATGCGGAGAACTATCGGAAAAAGCGGGAGGAATCCCTGGTGAAGCTGGCGGAGAAGGTGGCCGGGAAGGTGGTTAAAAACCGCCGGAACATCACCCTGGAGCCTATGAACGCCTATGAGCGTCATGTGATCCATGCGGCCCTCCAGGACTATCCCGACGTGACCACCTATTCCACCGGCACAGAGCCGGGACGGCGCATTGTGGTGGCCTATAGCCACTACCGCAGCGTCCCCAGCGATAAGTAACAAGCTCCCTCCGGCCCATGGGCTGGAGGGATTTGCGCATCCTGATTTTCTGACCAGGGGCCTGCTTATTCTGATTTTTTCACCTCGGAGCCGGGGAGTTGCACCCAGATAATACCGGCGAACATAAGCCCGCAGCCCAGCAGCTCCCGGCCACTCATGGCCTGACCCAGAAGAAGCCACCCGGCAATCAGGCTGAACACCGACTCCAGGCTCAGCAGCAGGGAGGCCACCGTGGGTTCCGTGTCCTTTTGGGCCACCACCTGGAGGGTATAGCCCACGCCGCTGGAGATAACACCGGCATAGACAATGGGCAGCCAGGCCCCCAGCAGGTCCTTCCAGGAGGGCTCCTCCAGGAGCAGCATACACACCGTGCTGAGGAGGCCGCAGACCAGGAACTGAATACAGCTCATTTTCACCCCGTCCACGTTGCCGCTGTAGCGGTCAATCACCAGAATATGCACCGTAAAGCCCAGGGCGCAGGCCATTTCCAGCAGGTCGCCCCGGTTGATGCGGCCCAGGCCGGTGCCGTAGAGACAGAGAAAATACATCCCCGCCAGGGCCAGAGCCACGGCAACCCATACCCTGGCCCCTGCTTTCCGCCCCAGGAACAGACCCAACACCGGCACCAGGACAATATACATGGCGGTGAGGAACCCGGCCTTGCCTGCGGTAGTCTCCTGAATGCCGATTTGCTGGAGGGCACTGGCCACAAACAGTGCCGTGCCGCAGAGGATGCCGCCCAGAAGCAGCGTTTTTCCTTCTCCCGGAGCGGGCGGCTCCCCCGGGATTTTCCGACTGGTCAAGGCCATCACCGGCAACAGCACCAGGCTCCCCAAATAGGAGCGGGCGGCCAGGAAGGTAAAGGGCCCTACATAGTCCATGCCTGCACTTTGGGCCACAAAGCCCAGGCCCCAGACCAGGGCCGTCAGCAGGAGCATGAGATTGCCCCGCAGAGTTCTCCGATTCATGCTCTGCCCTTCCTCCATGCGGTGAACAGCTCCACCAGCCTGCCGTAGCCTACCCCGGCCAATAGCCCCGCCAAGGCCAGAAGAATCCACCGTTTCCAGCCCTGAACACCGAAGTACAGCCCCAGGGAGTAAATAAAGATGTGAACCAGGTAGATTTCAAAGGACTTGCCTCCCAGGTAGCTAAGGCCCCGGTTGATGGCTCGGGTGAGACGCCAATGCGTCTGCTTTTCCATGAGCCAGGTGGTAAGATACAGACACCCCGGGGTGGACAGCAAAAAGGGATGCCACCAGAAGCCGTAGCGCTTCAGGCTCCCCGGGAAATAGACCACCAGGAAATAGAAGGCCACCATGCTTACCACCATCAGTATCCCGGCCAGGGTGATATGCCGCCGGGAGGGGATGTTTCCCTCCGCCGCCTCCCGGCCTAAATACATTCCCAGAAAGTACACCGGGAATCGGCTGACCCCGATCATCAGGCTGGTGCCCACACAGCCTGCGTCCAGGAGGAACAGCACCGGGAACACCCACAGGGCCTTCCGGCCCCAGCGCTGGAGAATGGCGAAAAGCAGCGGACTCAGTAGGTACAGCATCACCAGGGTGGGGATGTACCAGTTAAACTGTCCGCCGATTTGGGCCCACCAGCCAAAGGTGGTAAGATTCCCCAAGGCTTGCCACTTGTCCATCTGGTCGGCCAGGAGCATGACGCCGCAGTACACCAGAATAAAGGGCAGATAGGAGGGCAGCAGCCGCTCCAGCCGCCGCTGCATAAACCCAAGAGGGTCGGCGTTCCGGCTTAGGGAATGATAAATGCCGAAGCCCGACAGAAACAGAAAAATATCCACAGAGCCTACGGTATACCATTCGGTAATATTCAAATGCTCATAGGCCATCAGGCCGCTGTGGTAGTAGAGCAGATGTCCGTATACTACAATCAGAATCGCAATCCCCATCAGCGCACCCTTATAGCGGCTGATTCGGTCGTATGCGTGCATGAGAATCCCTCCCTTTTTCCTAAGGCAATACCGCATAATTCAGCGAGGAAATTTGGCGTATCATTTTGCATCACAAATTGATTGGGGAAACGCAGGAATACTGTATGTATTTCAAGTTTTTTCAGCAGATTTGTGGGGTAAAAGAACCGTCAAAGACCTATGGCGCAATGGTGCGGCGTTGCCCTAATTATTATACCAAAGCTCCCGGAAAAATGCAAAAGGAATACGGCCCTCCCAAGGGCCGCATTCTCAATTACTCATGTACCGCAGTACTTCTGACCCTCCATTTGGCCGTACAGACCCCCACCACCTGGTGAAAGGCGATGCCAATGGCCGTGCCCAGAACCGCAATGGCGATCCATTGGGGCCACCCCTGAATGTGCAGCTTTAGGCAGCTGTCATACAGAGCCAGATGGCAGAGATAGATTTCAAAGGAGCGGGTCCCCAGAAAGGCCCAGATTTTGTTGATTCCCCGGCCAATCCGGGTGCGCCCCTGGGCCTCCAGGAGCTTGGTGGTCAGGAACATACACAGGGGCGTGGACACAAAGAACAGGTTCCAGTACATTCCGTAATACCAGAGATATTTCCGCCCGATCAGGAAGAAGTAGGGCACCACCGCCATGGCCGCCACCCCCAGCACAGACCAAATGGCCACCTGTTTTTTGGTGGGAACCCGACCGGCGGCATACCGGGCACCGAAGTACATTCCCAGAAAATAGGTGGGAAACCGGCTCACCGCCATCAGCAGATTAGACCGCCACCCGGCAATATTCAGCAGCACCAGGGCCCCAAAGGCCCAGGCCGTCTTTTTCTTTTGGATACAGTCAAAGAGCAGAGGGCTGAGCAGATATAGCACCAGAATGGCCGGCACATACCAGTTGAATTGATTCCCGGTTTGAAACCACCAGCCCATGGCGGTCAGATTGCCCACCGCCTCCCCCAGGCGCATTTTCCCTGCCAGAAGATTGACCCCGCACCAGGCCAGCATCACCGGCAGAAAGGAGGGCAGCAGCCGTCCCAGACGGCGGCCATAGAAGGTCCAGGCGTCCCGGTTTTTCCTTAAAGACTGATAGATGCCGAAGCCGGAGATAAAGATAAACATTTCCACGGAGCCCAGGGTATACCATTCCGTAAAATTAAGATCCTCATAGTTCATCAGGCCGCTGTGATAGTACAGCAGATGCCCGTACACCACGATCATCACCGCAATGCCCATCAGGTGGGACTTGTACCGGCTGATTCGTTCATAGCCGTTCAAAACAATCACCCCCGAATTTTCTTCCGGGGTGATTATATCAGAAATGTGAGGATATTGCAATGGAATTGTGAAGAAATTGTGAATTTCTCCGGAATTAGCCCTCCTGTCCGCTGCAAAAGGCCTTACGATAGGCGGTGGGGGTGATTCCCTCATAGCGTTTGAACACCCGGGCCAGGGTCCACCCGGAATAGTAGCCCACCCGGGAGGCAATCTCGGAAATGCCCAGGTCGGTTTCGTTCAGGAGCTTCTTTGCCTCGGTGAGCCGGGTGGTGTGGAGATAGTCCAGCAGGTTCATGCCGGTGTTCTCCTTAAACATCCGGCTGAGATAGCTCCGGGACTTGCCCAGACAGTCGCAGATCATTTCCACGGAGAGATCCGGCTCCATATATTTTTTCCCGATCAGGTGGATGACCTTGCCGGTGGTGCCGGTGTAGTCCGAGGGGGTGGCGTTGTAATGGCTGTCCAGCTTTTCAAAAAGCTCCTCCAGCTTTTCCTCGATCTCCTCGATGGTGGTGCAGGAGTCCAGACGCATAATGTCCCCGCCGGGGCCGCCGGGGTTGTGCTCTCCCAGAATTTCTCCCAGAGGGGCCGCCAGAACGCTGCCGGTGGTCTGCATCCGCAGATTCAGGAACATTTTCACCCGATCCAGATTCCCTTTGTCCGAGGTGCTGCCGTAGATGTCCCGGAGCTTCTCCAGGGTCAGCTCCAGGGCCATGTGGAAGTCCTGGGTCACAAGGGCATTGAGATACTGCTTTTCAATGGTGGGCTCCGGTCTGCGGCCCATAGCCGGTGCGCCTCCCTCGGCTCTGGCACAGACTCCTTGGCTGTAGACGGTGTTCACGTCTCCCGCCACTACCTCCGTTTCCCGGAACACCTCATGGAGGGGCGAAATCCCCTCACAGGCCCCGCTGACGCAGACCCGCAGCTCCAGACAGAAGTTGTCGTGGATAAATTTTACCGCATCCCGGCAGACGCCCGCCACCCGGGCGGAAAGACTGCCGTCGTCCTTTTCCCCAAAGTTCAGGAGAAAGGCGTACCGATCCTCCAGATTGGCCGGATAGCAGGCAAAGCTCTCCCCCAGCAGCTCCGAGAAAATGGAGGAGACGATCAGCCCCACCTGGCCGCCGTCCCGGATGTCGCTGGCGTAGCTGGAAAACATGGTGTCGTTTCCCACGGGACATACCAGCAC
>CAVJIP010000056.1:7327-15714 GCA_963649625.1 Bacteroidaceae bacterium | reverse complement strand
GGGTCAAATCCGCCGTGGAGCAGCAGCTGAGAACATAGCTCATGATAATCCCCCTCGTATAATAATACTTGCAGATTCTATAATTTGATGACGTCATTATTATAATTACATTCGTAGGAAAAAGCAAGAGCTTTCTC
Organism: Bacteroidaceae bacterium; assembly: GCA_963649625.1. Classification (GTDB taxonomy): domain Bacteria; phylum Bacillota; class Clostridia; order Oscillospirales; family Oscillospiraceae; genus HGM13006. The sequence continues at coordinate 15,577 of CAVJIP010000056.1, read as the reverse complement.
ACCTTCTATGTGATTTTTTCCTTTCCCCTTCCCGGCAATTGTGGTAAAATGACAGGGCAGAGAATAGAAAGCAAGGAGGCTCTCCCATGCAGACCGTCCCGCCTATGAAGCTCATTGCCCGCATCCACAGCGATTTCCCCACCAAATTTGGCATTCCTCGTCAGGCCGGTCTGGTGGCGGCCCTGCGGGCCACCATCGTCTTTGAGCCGGAATACCGCAATCCCGATGCCCTGAGGGGCATTGAGGGCTTTTCTCACCTGTGGCTGATCTGGCAGTTTTCGGAGGCCGTACGCTCCGACTGGTCCCCCACAGTGCGCCCTCCCCGGCTGGGTGGAAATACCCGAATGGGTGTCTTTGCCACCCGCTCCCCCTTTCGTCCCAACCCTATCGGCCTGAGCTGTGTGGAGCTGGTGGCCGTCCGGGAAACCCCTGACCGGGGCCTAGTGCTGGAGGTAGCCGGGGCCGACCTGATGGACGGCACCCCGATTCTGGACATTAAGCCCTATGCCACCTATGCCGACTGCCACCCGGAGGCCCGGGGCGGCTTTACCGAGACTGCCGGGGACTTCCTTTTGCGGGTGGATTTTCCCCCGGAGCTACTGGCCCGGATTCCCAAAAACCGGCAGGAGGCCCTGCTGGGTGTGCTGTCCCACGACCCCCGGCCCTCCTATCAGCGAAGTCCGGAGCGGGTCTACGGTATGGGCTTTGGGGGCTTTGACATTCGCTTTCAGGTTCGGGAGGATACCCTTACGGTGATAAATGTCACCCCAGACCCGGCATAAACGGCAAATGGGCACCCGCTCCGGCAGGTGCCCACCTATTATCTCCAAATAATCCAGCAGAACAGGTATCCTACAATCACCGCACACAGGGTAAAGGGGATGCCGATCCGGCAAAAGTCCCGGGTCTTGACCTCATATCCCGCCTTCCGCAGAATGCCGATTCCCGCAATGTTGGCTGAGGCCCCAATGGGGGTCAGGTTGCCACCCAGGGTCGCACCGCTGAGCAGCCCGAAAAACAGCAGATAGGGCGAGCAGCCCATGGCCCCGGCGATTTTCGCCACCACCGGGAGCATGGTCGCCACATAGGGGATGTTGTCCACAAAGGCGGAAAACAGCACCGAGCCCCAGACGATCACCGTATAAATCAGGAACAGATTGTCTCCGCCCAGCTCCACAAAGATTCGGCTGATGTCGTCAATGATTCCCACCTGAGTGATCCCGGCAATCACCACAAACAGTCCCGCCAGCAGGATCAGCGTCTCATAGTCGATCTCCGCAATGGCCTGCTTGGGCACCTGGAAGCTTCTCTTTTTTATGTAGGTATAAACCAGGCCTACCGCAAAAACACCCATGCAGATCAGGCCGTTGGTCATGGCCGGACGGCCGGGCCAGAAGGAGGCGCAAATCAGCAACACCACGTTCCCCGCCAGAAGGAAGGAGGGCACATAGTCCGACACCTCTGTCACATCCGTGGAGGAAAAGCTCTGCCGGTTTTCCCGGAACAGGAACATAATCACCGGCACCGTAACCAAGGCCCCCAGCTCCACCGCAAAGAAAACGCTGGGCTTTCCGTCCATAAAGAAGAAGTCCAGGAAGTCCATGTTGGCGTAGCCGCCCAGCATAATGGAGGTGGTGTCCCCCACCAGGGTAGCCGCCCCCTGAAGATTGGAGGAAACCGCAATGGAGATAATCATCCCCACCGGAGAAATGTTCAGCTTTTTAGCAATGGCCAGGCCCACCGGCGCAATCATCAGCACCGTGGCCACGTTGTCCACAAAGGCGGAAACCACCCCGGCGAACAGGGACATGACCACCACCACCCACATCACGTTGGGAGAATGGGCCAGCAGCACCTCCGCCATACGGTTGGGCATTCTGGACTCAATAAACAGGGAAACCGTCCCCATAGTGCCTGCCAGCATCATCAGCACGTTAAAGTCAATGGCATCCGGCAGCTCTCCCAGAGGCACCACCCCAGTGACCAGGATAATCCCGGCACTGACCGCCGCCACCCAGGGGCGATATTTCGGCAGCGCAATCATCAGAACATAGGTCGCAATAAACAGTATCAGTACAAACAGCTTCACAGCATTCTTCCTCTCCCGCTTCTTTTTAAGGACACCCGAAATAGTATAATTCTCCGAAGTGGGAATGTCAATCCTTTATTCCGCCAGCACAAGCCACACGACGTCCCCCTGGGCTCCCACCAGAAGGCTCTGCACCACCGGCAGGGTTCCTTCCTCCAGGAGTGCCTGTACCTCCTCCTGGGGCACACCGTACACCGCCGTTCCGTCCCCAAGGGTCTTTGTCTCCACCTGGGAGAATCGAGTGGAAACGTCCTCAACACTCCAGCCTTCGATTTGGTACACCAGCCCCTGACAGCCCGCCTCCAAAAGTGCCTCCTGGGATAGGCCATCGTCCGACTTTTTGGCATCTCGTGTACCGGCGGCTTTCCGGGATTCTACGATTCCCTGTTCGACGTATTCCTCCGCCTGACCGTTCTCCTGGGCCGCCGGTACATCCTCGTCCACAGGAGCCTGGAACTCTGCCGCCACCTGGGGCATATCGGCCTCTGCCTGCTCCGCCGCCCCGGCTGGGGTGGTATTGGACATTGTCCCGGGAGACACCCTGCCCCATACCAGCACCAGCACTGCGGCCACCGCCGCAATCATGGTAAATTTGGCGTTTTTCAGCCACCGATTTGGGGTAAATCGCTGTTTTTCCCGGCGAATCCCTCCCATCACTCCTTGGGTAATGCCCTGGGGCGGCAACTCCCAGGTTCCCCGGATTCCCTCCGCTACGACCTTCTGGCTGTCATAAAGTGCCCGACAGCCTGGGCATTGGGCCAGGTGGGCTTGCAGCTCCGCCTCCTCCCCCGGGTCGGCTTCTCCGTCCACGCTGCGAAGGAGCAAATCAAAATATTCCTCACAGGCTTTCACGGCTGCATCCCTCCCTTCTTCCTTTTAGACGTATTCGGCTCGAAAATGTTCCCGGTGAGCAGCTGCCGCATTTTTTCTCTGGCCCGAAAAATCCGGGATTTCACCGTGCCGGGATTCATGTCCAGGGCCCGGCCGATCTCCTCGTAGCTCATGTCCTCTATGGCCCGAAGGCTCAATACCCTGCGGTATTCCACCGGCAGTGCTGCCAAGGCCTGAAGCACCGCCTCCCGGTCATGGGCCCGTTCCGTCAATACCGCCGGGTCCAGGCTGCTGTCAGGGAGCTCCAGCTCTTTTTCCTCCTCCAGATCTGTCAGAGACACCGTTGGTTGGCGGCGTTTCCTGCGGAGATAGTCAATGCAGGTGTTGCCGGCAATACGGCACAGCCAGGTGGAAAATTTACTGTCCTGCTGGAACATTCCGATGGCGTGCCACGCCTTGAGAAAGGTCTCCTGGGTCAGGTCAAAGGCCGCCTCCCGATCCCCGGTCATTCGCAGGGCCAGATTGTATATTCTGGCCTGGTGGGCAATAACAAGCTGCTCAAAGGCATCCTCGTCACCGGCTCCGGCCCGCCTCACCAGCTCTCTTTCGTCCATTTCCTCACCTCAAATTCTGTACCACGCCCTTGGCAATCCTGTGAATCTCCTCCAGGGTAGAAACCTGGGCCAGCTGCTGCTTATAGTATCCGGCGTGCGGCACTCCATGGAGATACCAGCACAGGTGCTTTCTGGCCTCCAGGCAGGCGATATGCTCTCCCTTGTCCTCCGCCGCCAAGTCGATTTGCCGCAGGGCCGTTTGAAACCGCTCCGCCAGAGGAGGCAGAGGCCAAATGGGCTCCCCCTCCAGGGCGCATCGGGCCTGCCGGAACAGAAACGGGTCGCCAAAGGCCGCCCGTCCGATCATCACATGATCCGCCCCGCTGTACTTGAGTATCCTCACTGCATCCTGGGCGGTGGCTACATCCCCGTTGGCCACCACAGGAATGCGCACCGCCTGCTTTACCGCCCGAATGGCATCCCAATCCGCCCTTCCGGTGTACATCTGCACCTTTGTCCGGCCATGCACCGCAATGGCGGAGGCCCCGGCCTTCTCCAGCTCCTTTGCCAGCTCCACGCAGTTTACGCTGCCCTTGTCCCAGCCCTTGCGCATTTTCACCGTCACCGGCACATCCACCGCCTCTACCACCGCCCGGACAATATCCGCCGCCAGCTCCGGCGTGCGCATCAGCCCGGAGCCGTCCCCGGTATTGGCCACCTTGGGCATGGGACAGCCCATGTTAATGTCCACAAAGTCGCAGCCGCTGATCTCCAGGGCCATTTTTGCGGCCCGTGCCATAAACTCCGGGTCGTTTCCGAATATCTGCAGGCCGCAGGTGCTGCCTGCATTCCTTCGCAGCAGTTGCTTGGTTTTCTGATCTCCGTAGCACAGTGCCCGGGAGGAAACCATCTCCGTCACCGTCACGTCTGCGCCGTATTCCGCCGCAATGGTGCGATAGGCCCAGTCTGTCACCCCGGCCATGGGGGCTAAAATCAGCTTTTGCTTCGGCGTATGCATATATGCGCCTCCTTTTCCCGCCTATCATAGCACAGTTTCCGAAAAAAAGCCACTGCTTCCCTCAGCCCCTTTCCGGGAGCCGCCCGGTGTACCGGCAGATGGCAGAGGCTCCATAAATCGCCGTGAGCACCTCCGTAATCGGCATAGCCAGCCACAGGGAGCTCGCCCCCGCCACCCTTGGCAAGAGCAAAATCAAGATGCCGCTGATAACCAGCCCCCGGGCCACGGACACCACAAAGGCCGCCCCGGGCTTCATAATAGCCTGAAAATAGTAGGTAGAAAAAATGTTAAAGGGCAGTAGCAGGAAGGACAGGGCGTAGGTTCGGACAATGGCGGGTGCCATGTCTAAAATTTCCTGGGTCGGAGACATGAAAATCTCCATATACACCTTGGGACAGACCATGCTCAGAGCTGTCCAAAACACCCCGAAAAAGGCCGTTGTCCACAGGGCCAGTTGTAGGGCCTTGCAGATGCGCTCTCCCTTTCCCGCCCCAAAGCTGACGGAGATAATGGGCTGGGCGGCCTGGCCCACGCTGTAGGCGCAGCACTGGACAAAGGTGCTGACCTGAATCACGGGTCCGTAAATCGCCAGGGCGCTGGCACCCAGATATTTCATGATCTGCCGGTTAAACAGTACCGTCAGAATACCCATAGCCACGTCAATAAAAAAGGCGGAAAAGCCGGTCAGGGAAATCTCCCGGAGCCTCATACAAAGTCCTTCCGGCTTTACCAGGCGAAGGGTGTTTTTTCTGCCGCCAAAATGGGTGAGCATCACCAGGAAGGAAATGCCGGAGCCAATGGCCGTGGCCAGTCCTGCGCCGTAAATGCCCATGTCGCAGGGAAACACGAAGAAATAGTCCCCGAACACGTTGAAAATACCGCCGGACAGCACTCCCAGGGTGGCAAGACCGGGATTTCCGTCGTTGCGCAAAAAGGCCGCCAGCATTTGGTTAAACAGGAACAGAGGGAACACATATTTGATTGGCCGCATATACTCCCGGGCCAGCTCCAGCAGGGCCTCATCCGCTCCGAAGAAGGTCAAAATTGGGGTTTCCCAGACCATCACTCCCACCCAGGCCAGAAGGGACAGCACCAGGGAGCCCATTACCGCCGCCGTGAAATATTGATTTTCTTTTCCCGTTCCGCTGCCCCGCTTGGTGCTGAAAATCACGCTGCCTCCGATGCCCATCAGCAGGCCCAGACTGTAGATTATATTCCACACCGGGGCCACCACCGCCAGGGCCGCAGTGCCCTCCGGCCCCTGATACTGCCCCACCATAGCCATGTCCACAATGGAATACACCGAGGAGATCATGGCACTGCCAAAGGCCGCCGCCAAATATTTCAGGTACAGCTTCTTGACGTTTTCCGTAAGAATGTTCATCAAATTCTCCTTTCACGCAAAAAAGCCGGATAAGGAACAGACATCTCAGTCCGTGCCTTATCCGGCTGTGGTTTCTTTGAACAACTGGCCCTCCGACAAAGGGCATTCTAGCAAAGAACGCCCCTTCTGTCAAGAGGCAGTTCCGGTTTTGTAGCCATAGATACCGATTTATTTCCAGCCCCGGTCAGCAGGATACAGGGTACCGGCGGCGGTATAGAGCAGGGCGTTTAGAATCGCCACGGCCACCGTGCTGCCGCCCTTTCGTCCCATGGCTGCAATGGCGGGAATGTGCAGGGCCTGACAGGTCTGCCATAGCCTTTCCTTGCTTTCCACCACATTGACAAAGCCAACCGGCACCCCGATGACCAGGGCAGGCCGAAGGCCCTTGCAGAGCTGCTCCTCAATTTTCAGCAGCGCCGTGGGGGCATTGCCCACCGCCAGAACGGCACCGGGCCAACGCTGTCCGGCCAGCTCCATGGCGGAGGCGGCCCGGGTCGTCCCCTGCTCCCGGGCCGTTTGTATCACCGTCTCGTCTGCCATCAGGCAGTGGGCCTCACAGCCCAGCCGTTCCAGGCTGGGGCGGCTGATTCCGGCCAGGGCCATGTTGGTGTCCGTCACAATGGGTGTACCCCGCTGAAGGGCCTCCACCGCCAAGGGCACGGCGTTTTCGGTAAATTGCAGGGTATGGGCAAAGTCAAAGTCCGCCGTGGCGTGAATGACCCGCCGAATGATTGGGCCCCGAAGGGAATCCAGGGTGATGCCCTGCCGGGCCAGCTCTTGGGTAATGATGGACATACTGGTGTTTTCAATGTCCCCGGGCCGTGTGTGTTTCATCAATATTCAATCCCCCTTCTGGCGGCAATTCCCCGTTCATAGGGATGCCGGAGGCAGCGCATTTCCGTGATATAGTCGGCGGCCTCCAGCATCCAGGGCTGTGGCTCCCGCCCGGTCAGGACGATTTCCCGGCTCTGGGGCCGCTGTAGGACGGCCTGTCGGAGAAGCTCCTGGGACACCGTTTGGAGGGCCGCCGCCGCACAGACCTCGTCCAAAAGCAGCAAGCCGCAGTCTGTCTCCATGGCCCGGCGCAGATGATCGGTATGGATGTGCCAGGTTTCCTCCCGCTCCTCCGGGGACATTTGGGAAAAGAACTTCGTCCCGGCCTTCCCAGGAAAAATTGTTGCCCCCAGACGGTCAAGGGGCTCCAGCTCGCCGCTGGTTCCGCTTTTCAAAAACTGCACAACGGTAACGGAAATGCCCTGGCCCAGGGCCCGCAGAGCCAGCCCCATGGCGGCGGTGGTTTTGCCCTTGCCCTCTCCGTAGTACAGATGAATCAGTCCCCGGTTCATTGAAATTCCTCCATTGCCTGATACAGTGCGCCTATATCCAGGCTCTTTCGTACCGCATCCGCCAAAATGTCATACTGACGCTGGCGATAGCTGTCCCGGGGCTCTATGGCTATAGCGGGTGCCTCCAAGCCCTTCCGCCGGAGCAGCCATTGGGCCAGCCTTTCCGTCAAGGCCCCGGAGTCAAACAGCCCATGAAGGTAGGTGCCAAACACCAGCCCCTGGGCCGCTCCCTCATCCCTTCCGTCTGAGAGCCGGGCAAAGGGCGGAACATCTCCCCGGGTGATACCCATGTGTAGCTCATAGCAGTCCAGAATTGCACTGGAAAAGGCCGGGGCCTGGACGGTGGCGGAGACCCGGGTACGAGTCTTTTCCGAGGTGAACAGGGTGCTGACCGGCAGCAGCCCCAGGCCCTCCATGTCTCCCAAAAGCTCTACCCCCTGGGGGTCGGAAAGCCTCTTGCCCAGCATCTGATAGCCTCCACAGACCCCCAGCACCGGAACTCCGGCCTGGGCGCTTCTCTGAATCAAGGTGGCCAGCCCCGTCTCCCGGAGCCATTTTAAGTCATCCATGGTACTCTTGGTGCCGGGGAGAATAATCAGATCCGGGTTGCCCAGGGCCTGAGGTTGGGAGACATAGCGGACACCCAGGGCCGGATGCTCCTCCAGAGGAGAAAAATCCGTAAAGTTGGAGATATGCGGCAGGCAGATCACCCCAATATCCACCGGCCTTTGGTGGCTGTCCCGGGTCAGCCGTGGGGACATACTGTCCTCATCGTCAATGTCCACCTGGGTATAGGGAATCACCCCCAGGACGGGAACCCCGGTCAGGTTCTCCAGCATAGAAAGGCCGGGACGGAGCAGAGCCACATCTCCCCGGAACTTGTTGATCACCGTCCCCACAATCCGGCTATGCTCCTCCGGCTCCAGCAGGGCAACCGTGCCGTAGAGCTGAGCAAACACCCCGCCGGGATCAATGTCCCCCACCAGCACCACCGGGGCGTTTACCAGCTTGGCCAGACCCATATTTAC